>NZ_DKST01000017.1:0-21470 GCF_002472835.1 Sphingobacterium sp. UBA7249
GTCGGGGTGGCAGGATTCGAACCTACGACCTCCACATCCCAAATGTGGCGCGATACCGGGCTACGCTACACCCCGAAAAAGGTATCACCTTTGTTTTGTGTGGCACAAATATACGCTTCTTTTGCATTCCCTGCAAGAATAACCACAAAAATAACACTAATCAACTGATATATTGAATCTTATTTATAATCAACCAAATAGTTAAATATAGATTTATATACAAACCTTAATATTGATATTATCTACAAGTTTTTTATATCCCCAATAGACTCAACAGGTACTTGTGACAACTATTATAGGATTAAAGCTTATCAAAGCATTATCACCAAAACATTATACAGAAAGTCTTTTGAGATAAAATTATCCATTTAGTTATTCCCGTTTAAGGGAAGTATTTATTTTTCTTAAAATTCAGCATTGAAAAACAAATTTAAATCTGATTTTCAATAAATTTGTAGCTTCTTGGTTAATAATACTCAGCCATTTACTCCTTTTTTGTTAAAAAATCATTATCAAATTACCTTTATTATTAAAAATATAACAAAAATTAATTACTTTTATTCCACCATAACAACCCTCCTATCAAAGCCACGACGATTTTGATTTTTGTTATGGGATCTCCTGCTATTATATTTTCAATATCATCAATGCATGAAAAATTTAACCATTATTGGATTAACACCTTTTGAAAAGCCTGACGTCAACCTCATGCCCAAACTCCATCAGGCGGGTGCATTTCCCGTATTAAGTTTAGGACACGACTTAGCCAGCGCTCAGGAAGCACTGAATCGATTTGATCAGACTGCTCTCTTTAATTATGGAATTTATTTTCCAAATGATAAATTGCTATCCCTCCAAATTCCGGAGAAGGTAAATCTTATCATTCTTCCTTTTGGCACTTGTGCTCCCACCGCCGAACACCTGCCTATTGTGTATCAAGTCAACAGCCTAGAAGAAGCTTTGTTGGCAAAAAAGCTTAATGCAAAAGGAATTATCATAAAAGGAAATGAAGCCGGAGGCCTCGTCGGTTATGAATCCACATTTGTCCTCTTCCAACGAATTATCCAAGAAATCCAATCGATACCTGTTTGGGTACAAGGTGGCATAGGCCTGCATACCGCCGCTGCCGCAAAAGCCCTTGGTGCCACTGGAATCGTATTGGACAGTCAGCTTGCGCTATTTCCCGAAAGCTCGGTTCCCCAGAGCTTCAAAACGCTCTGTGAAAAACTAAACGGTACAGAAACGAAGCTTATTGCCAACCATCGCGTACTGGTACGGCCAAACTCACCGACTCTCTCGGATCAGGTAGATTCAAACGAACTCACAACGTATTTCAAAGACCTTGATCCGACAACGAGTTATATCCCTATGGGACAAGACATTTCTTTGGCAGCCGATCTTTATGAAGATTTCAGGACATTGAAAAAACTTATTTTCGGATTTAAAGAAGCCATGTACGGCCATCTAAAACAGGCTAAAGCCTTGCGTCCCATCGATCGGAATAATGCATTGGCAAAACAACTTGGCCTACGCTACCCGATAGCACAAGGGCCCATGACACGTGTCAGTGATGTTCCAGCTTTTGCCAATGCTGTAGCTGAAGCAGGAGCCTTACCTTTTGTTGCACTATCTCTACTGCAGGGTGAACAAGCCAAGACCCTGGTCTTGGAAACCAAACAGCTTGCCGGGGATAACCCTTGGGGCATAGGTATTTTAGGTTTTGCTCCACAAGAATTGCGTGAAGAACAGACGGCCTATATTCTTGAAGCTAAACCTCCGGTTGTCCTGATTGCTGGTGGCCGGCCTGCACAGGCAAAGGTCTTTGAAAAAGCAGGCATAACAACATTTCTCCATGTACCTTCGCCAGCACTACTCGACATGTTCCTCAAAGAAGGCGCAAAAAATTTCATATTTGAGGGACGTGAATGTGGTGGTCATGTGGGACCTCTTTCAAGCACCGTGCTCTGGGAAAAACAGATTGAGCGTATCTTAAAAGAGGATCATCCGGAACAGATCAGCGTTTTCTTTGCCGGTGGTATCCACAATGCTTTTTCCACAGCTTTTGTTTCTATCATGGCAGCTCCTTTAGCTGCACGTGGCGTCAAGATAGGCGTATTGATGGGAACCGCATATCTCTACACACAAGAAGCTGTAAGCACCGGAGCGATTCAGGAAGAGTTCCAGATCCAAGCAATGCAAGCCAAAGATACTGTCCTTTTGGAGACCGCGCCTGGCCATGAAACACGCTGTCTAAATACAGCATTTGCTCAACATTTTAACCGGGAGAAATCCAAACTTTTGGCTGCTGGTGTAGATAAAAAAGAGGTTTGGGAACAACTCGAAAAATTAAACGTCGGCCGTCTGCGTATCGCAGCCAAGGGTATTGACCGACAAGGTGATAAACTGATCAACATCCCTAAAAGTGAGCAATTGGACCTGGGTATGTATATGATTGGCCAAATTGCAACCATGCATGATCAGGTAATCTCTCTTAGTGATCTCCACCAGAACGTAGGCATCGACAATCAACAATATATTCAGAAAGCGCCCTTAACGGAAGAACCACTGTCCTGTGAAAAACCTTTGGATGTCGCTATTGTTGGGATGGAATGTATTTTTCCAGGAGCTAAAAATCTGGAAGAGTTTTGGCGAAATATAATCCTTGGAAAAGACAGCGTTACGGAGGTTCCGGATGAACGCTGGAACAAAGATATTTACTATCAGCCTGACGCAGACGGCCCTGATGTATCCCATTCAAAATGGGGTGGTTTTATTCCAAAAATTGATTTTGATCCCTTAGCATTTGGGATTCCACCACAATCGCTCGCGGCCATTGAGCCGACACAATTATTGACTTTATTGGTAGCTAAGCGGGCGATGGAAGATGCTGGTTACGGTGAGAAACAGATCAACCGGGAAAATATTTCGGTTATCATCGGTGCTGAAGGCGGTAATGACCTCGCTAATAGTTATAGCTTTAGAGGATACTACAAACAGGTCTTTGGTGAACTCCATGAAGAAGTAAAGGAAGCGTTTCCCCATACCACAGAAGACTCCTTCCCCGGTATTCTGGCCAATGTTATCGCAGGCCGGATTACCAATAGGCTAGATCTTGGTGGTAGAAATTTCACAGTGGATGCAGCCTGTGCCTCTTCTCTTGCAGCAATTGACCTGGCCTGTCAAGAACTTATTCTTGGTAAATCGGATATGGTACTTGCCGGAGGAGCTGACCTCCATAATGGCATTAACGATTACCTTATGTTTTCAAGCACACACGCACTCTCGCGCAAGGGACGTTGTGCCACATTTGACCGTGAGGCAGATGGGATTGCCCTTGGCGAAGGCGTTGCCATATTGGTACTCAAACGCTACGAAGACGCTGTACGCGATGGTGACCGCATCTACTCAGTCATCAAAGGTGTTGGCGGTTCCAGCGACGGTAAAGCGTTGGGGCTTACAGCTCCGCGAAAAATTGGTCAGGTACGTGCGCTAGAACGTGCCTATAACCAAGCGGGTATCAGCGCAGCATCTGTTGGTCTGGTGGAAGCACATGGTACAGGAACTGTCGTGGGTGATAAAACAGAACTAAGTGCACTGACTAATTTATTCAGTCGTTCAGGCGCCTTACCGGCACAAACGCATTTAGGGTCTGTCAAAACGCAGATCGGCCACACAAAATGTGCCGCAGGATTGGCAGGATTGATCAAAGCTTCTCTAGCTGTATTTCATGGGGTTAAACCACCGACACTTCACCTCCAACAGCCAAACGCGTATTATAATACGCAAACCAGCCCTTTTGCTTTTCATGCTGAAACTGGTTTATGGACAGAAAAAAGGCGTTATGCAGGCATCAGTGCTTTTGGATTTGGGGGAACGAATTTCCATGCTGTTATTGCAAACCATCCGCAGGAGGATAGTACAATCGCATTGCAGTGCTGGCCATCAGAACTGTTTGTCTTCCGTGGTGATGACTACGAAGAAGCTAAAGCTCAATTGGGGCAGGTAAAAGCATTGTTGGATATCAACGACAGCCTTCCGTTAAAAGATATCGCCTACAGTTTGGCTGTGTCATCTGAAAAAGCGGTCCAACTCAGCATTGTTGCAGATACTGCCGAAGATCTCATGATGAAAATTGAACTGGTATTATCCGGTATCGAAAGCAAAGACAGCTTTATCGTTAATCAACGTGCAGGTAAAACAGCCTTCTTGTTTCCCGGACAAGGGAGCCAGCGCATTAATATGGCACGTGATCTCTTTGTCGTTTTTCCAGCAATGCGAAAGCTTATAGTTCAGTATCCGGAACTGGAAAAAATCGTCTTCCCCGCAACTACATTCGACGCCGAATCCCTGAAACAACAAAAAGAGACCATTAAAGATACGCGTTTGGCGCAACCGCTTTTGGGTATTGTCGACCTGGCCTTGGCAAAGTTCCTCCAGTCCCTAGGTATTGTTCCGGATATGCTGGCAGGCCACAGCTACGGCGAATTACCGGCACTGTGCTTTGCTGGTGTATTTGACGAAGAACAATTAGTCGAACTGAGTAGCAAACGTGCCCAATCGATACTGGATTCGGTAGAGAATGGAGATCCAGGTACCATGGTTGCTGTTAACACAGATACCGAACGCTTAAGAGCAGTCCTCGCTCGCATTGAAGGCTGTTATCCGGTCAACTACAATTCACCTACACAATGTGTTGTCGCTGGCAGTACAGCAGCAATCGGAAAACTGATGGAGCTGTTAAAACAGGAACGTATTTCCGCAAAAAAACTTGAAGTAGCCTGCGCTTTCCATAGCCCTTTGGTTGCTGGATCAAAGACCCTTTATGCGAATGTATTAAAGGATGTTTCCTTCCGGAACATGCAAATACCCGTGTGGTCAAACACGACAACAGGTTTATACCCTAGTTCAGCATCGGAAATAAAGGCGCAACTAACAGATCATTTGATCCAACCTGTACGCTTTGTTGAACAACTTCAGGCAATGTATGCGGATGGCGCACGAATATTTATTGAGGTAGGCCCGGGCAAAGTATTGACAGGCTTGACCAAAGCGTGCCTGGAGCAAGATCAATTAACATTATATGTGGAGGATAGCAACCGCAACAAATTGACACATTTGTTATGTATGCTCGCACAATATCTAGGAACAGGCCGCAATTTTTCGATTGATAAACTTTTTGAAGGCCGTCAAGTTCAACTTATTCACCTGGATCAACCAGATATCTATAAGAAAAGCCCCACTATCTGGCGTGTCAATGGACAGGCTGCACATCCGACAACGGGAAGTTTGCCCGTAAATGGTGCATTACCATTAGTAAGACCGATCAAAATGAGTAATCTTAACAACCCTATTGCTGCAACGACAGAAGCACAACCTGCTGCCGAGCGTATGCTGCAAGAATATTTAAACAGCATGAAAATGCTGATCCAGGCACAACGTGATGTGATGCTTTCCTTTTTAGGGCAAAACCCACATGCAATGCCAATGCCGGTCTATTCAAGTGAAGTATCAGATGGAGCAGCAGATCGTTTAGCGCCATCACCTGTTCAGCCAATCCGCAACGAGAAATCTATTATCGTACCTGCCTCAGAAACATCAACCAAAGATATTAAAGCTTTATTGTTACAGGTGGTGAGCGATAAGACGGGTTATCCCCACGAAATGCTGGGGATGGAAATGGACCTGGAGGCTGATCTCAGTATCGATTCCATAAAACGGGTCGAAATTATTGGGACTTTACGCAATGAACTCGGTACACTGACTTTTGATCTTGCAAATGAAGATACGGTCATGGAGCAACTCGCAGCCATAAAGACATTAA
Source organism: Sphingobacterium sp. UBA7249 (assembly GCF_002472835.1). NCBI lineage: Bacteria > Pseudomonadati > Bacteroidota > Sphingobacteriia > Sphingobacteriales > Sphingobacteriaceae > Sphingobacterium > Sphingobacterium sp. UBA7249. Next base: position 5,822 of record NZ_DKST01000017.1, read on the forward strand.
ATGGTTTGTTGTCTTGGTTAACGGAATTCACCCGTGTCGCAGCCGCGACAGCAACAGCTGTTTCAACCGCAGACCCCACTTTGCCGGCAGCAAGCAAGTCTGTATTCTCCCTTGCAGAATTACAGACAGCGATCCTGGACATCGTCAGTGAAAAAACCGGTTATCCAAAGGAGATGTTAGGATTGGATTTGGACCTAGAAGCAGATTTGAGCATAGATTCCATCAAACGTATGGAAATCATTGCCGAACTCAAAACGAAGATCGGTTTTGGGGAAGATCTCGAACATGCGGAAGATCTGACGGAAACTTTGGCCGCGATTAAAACCCTGAATGGTCTGGCCTCCTGGATCAGTGAAGTCGGCAATACAGCGCCTGCACAGAGTTTCTTATCAAGACTTCGCTTTGATCTGACCCCTGCAGATAACGTTTCAGCACAACATATCGAAATTCTGCAAGGCAAACGTTTTGCCATTGCCCCAGATCATGGTCAACAGACAATAGCCATCAAAACCATGCTCGAAAAACATGGTGCTATTGCAGAATTGGTCAATCCGGAAAATGACCTTGCCGTTTTTGATGGTTTAATTATCTCCGATATATTTTCTGCGACCGTAGAGCATAATATTATAGACCAAGTCGATCTGATCAAAAAAATGGACCTGGATCGGGCAAAATGGGTTTATTTGATTTCGGATATCCCGGCACATGTAGCGAAAACAAATGATACACACACCCTGCGCCGTTATCAAGGCTACCCTGGACTATTTAAGAGTTTGGCCCGTGAGTTTGAACAGACCAACTGCAGGTTGATCAGTTTAAACACACCACAGGAAACGGATCAGATCGCAGAAATCGCTCTAAAAGAAATCTTAACCACAGACAAAACCGTAGAGGTCATCTACAAAAATGACCAGCGTCATACGCTCGATATTATTCCTTCACCACTCGCGATGGGCGGCGAAGAAGTGCAAATCCAATTGGACCAAAAGTCCGTTGTCCTTGTGCTTGGCGGGGGGCAAGGCATCACCTCAGAGCTGGTGAAACATATGTCAGCCTCTTATCCTTGCACCTACATCCTTGTGGGTAGGTCGGCAGATCCCAGAAAAGATACTTCGATCACAAAGGAGTTAGAAACAATGACTTCCAAGGAGCAGATCAGGACTCAGCTCATCAAATCGGGCCTATTCCATGCTCCGGCACAAATCGAAAAGGAGACAGTCCGCATCTTTAAGAACAATCAGATCCTGCGTACTATCCAAGATATGGAACGCTTGGGAAACACTGTCGTCTATAAGTCGCTGGATCTTTGTGATGAGGCTGGGTTAGCTACTTTACTCCATAAGATATATGAGCAATATGGTCAACTCGATGGTGTTATTCATGGTGCCGGCCTGTTGGAAGATAAACTTTTCAAACAAAAAACAATACATTCTTTTGGACGTGTCTTTGATACCAAAGTAAAACCATTGCGCGTATTGGCGGAACAACTACGTTCAGATTGTCAATTCGTCGTCTTGTTCTCCAGTATTGCATCTGTTTACGGCAACAAAGGACAGACAGATTATGCAGCAGCAAATAGTGTATTGGATGATTATGCCAACGTTTTGAATAAACGGCTGAAAGGTAAGGTCATTTCAATCAACTGGGGGCCATGGAAAGGTGCAGGTATGGTTTCGCAGACCTTGGAGACAGAATATGAGCGTCGCGGCATCTCGCTTATTCCGTTGGATGAAGGAAAAGAAATTTTCCTCAACGAGATTAAGTACGGCACGGAAAGCCAGGTGTTAATTATGTCAGGCAACAATTGGTAATCCCTCATAGCTATTGATTATGAAGAAAACAGACATTGCCATCGTCGGTTTATCCTGTGTGTTTCCGGGGGCACAGGACGCCAATATGTTCTGGCAAAATATCATCAATAAGGTAGACTCCACCGAATTTGCTCCAGCTGATCGCATTGATCCGATCCATTTTAGTGATAGCTCAGGGACGGTAGATCGTTTTTATTGCAAACGGGGTGGTTTTCTCCACGATTACACCTTCGATCCCACGACATTTGGCATCTTGCCACTTGCCGTCGCGGGTACCGAGCCAGATCATCTACTCGCACTTGATCTGGTGCAAAAGGCATTGGAAGATGCTGGCATATTCCAAAAGCAAATGTCTCTGGAAAGAGCCGGAATTATCATCGGAAAAGGAAACTATACCGGGCCGGGTGCAACCCGCGCCATAGAAATCGTACGCACAGGTGAACAGATTTCAGCACTCTTACAAGAACTTTTACCACAGGTACCTGCAGCAGATATCGAAAAAGTAAAACAAGCATTTCAGGAACGAAAGGGGCGTTTTGCCCCCGATACGGCCATGGGATTAATTCCCAACCTTGTCGCTTCGCTTGTCGCCAACCGCTTCAATCTGGGGGGAGTGGCTTTTACTGTCGATGCAGCCTGTGCAAGTGCGCTGATTGCTGTGGACCATGCCGTACAAGAGTTGCAGCGTGGCCGTAGTGACCTGATGATTGCGGGAGGAGTACACACGGGACAAAATGCTGCTTTTTGGAGCATCTTTGCTCAGTTGGGCGCGCTATCACGCAACCAGCAGATCAAACCTTTTAGCGTAGATGCGGATGGTCTCCTGATCGGTGAAGGCTGTGGCTTTGTGGTATTGAAACGGCTCGATGATGCTGTACGTGACCAAGATAAAATCTATGCTGTCATCAAAGGTGTAGGGGTGAGCAGTGATGGCCATGGTACCAGTGTGATGAGTCCATCGGTGAAAGGTCAGCTAAAAGCACTACAACAGGCTTGGGCGAATGCTGAGCTGGACGAAAAACAAATCGGTTACCTGGAAGCACACGGCACGGGAACTCCGCTTGGTGATAAAATAGAACTGCAGACCCTTTCCCAATTTTTCGGAAAAGAGGAGACAGCTCCCGTTGCGGGCATCGGTTCCGTCAAATCTAATATTGGTCATGCCATGCCTGCGGCAGGAATTGCGGGCCTCATAAAAACCTGCCTGGCGCTATATCATGATATACTGCCGCCTACGCTTTATTGTGACAATCCGATTTCAGACATGCAGGCCACACGGTTTACACCTGTACAGGAAGCAAAAAGCTGGTCAAAAGCAGGGCTACCTAAAGTGGCAGCAGTCAATGCCTTTGGTTTTGGTGGTATTAACGCACACGTAGTCTTAACAGGCTACAATATGCCCAAAAAAGATCCTGTCCTGTTACTTGCCCGGCCGACACATGCGGAACTGCTTTCTGCCTTACAGCATAACGACACAACAGTAGGTGAAGGTAATTACCGCCTGGCTCTATTTGATCCAACACCGGAACGGATTGAAAAAGCGATCAAAATCGTTGCAAAAGATAAAGCCTGGCGCAATAAACAGGATATTTGGTATACCTCTACACCCCTATTACAAGAAGGGGGCAAGGTTGCCTTTGTCTTCCCGGGTTTAGATGGTTTAGCTAAGGGTGAAGTAGACTCTGTCAGCCATTATTTTGGACTGACAGCGCCCATAATAACGGAAGGTGAAGGTTTATTGAGCGATGCACTGGGTATTTTCAATGCCTGTAGCATCCTTGATAATTCCCTAAAAAAACTAGGGATCTATCCCGATATGAACGCCGGACATAGTTTGGGGGAATGGTTAGCGGGTTATTCTTCGGAACTGGCAGAAGCAAGTTCGGTCAAAGATCTTATTGATGTACTTGACCCAAAAACATTTGAACTAAAGGATTCCAAATTTATTGCTATCGGAACAGGACTTAAGGAAATTACGCCTTTGATATCCGAGATCTCCAATATTTATGTTTCCAATGACAACTGTCCTCATCAGGTCATACTCTGTGGCAGTAATGCTGCTTTGGAGGAGCTTGTCCCGCTCTTGAAAGCGAAACAGATATTTCATCAGATCCTACCCTTCCAGTCTGGCTTCCACTCGCCTTTTGTGGCAGACAAGCTGGACCTGATCCTGGCGGGCATGGAGAAAGTACAGTTTCAGCAAACGAAGATTCCTTTGTGGTCAGCCACGACATTAATGCCTTACCCATCCGATCAGCAGGCTGTCCGCCAATTGAGCGCTGAACACCTTATTCAACCAGTCCGTTTTCGTGAGCTGACAGAAAAATTATACGAGGAGGGAGCCCGTTTCTTTATCCAGGTAGGGACAGGTGGATTGATCGGCTTTATTGACGACACCTTAAAAGGAAAAGCATTTAGCACATTGGCTTCCAGTGTGGCAACACGTTCGGCACTTGCACAGCTACAACGTGTCGTCGCAGCATTATTTGTGGAGGGTAAAACAGTAGCGCTGGATTTTCTGGCATTACAAAAACCCACAAAAAAAGCAACAAATAAAGGTATTAAATTGCAGCTTGGCTCGCCTATCGTGCGTAATTTTGAGGCCGTCAAAGATCTAGGAAAATCTTTGCCCACAGCCCAGCCACAACTTGCCACCCATACCGCTATAAGCGGAAATAATTCGCTAGTGCAGGCATTTCAGGAGAATATCGCCGATATGGCACGGATGCAGGAAGAAGTATTAACCCTCTTTCAAAACCGAACTGCCGCTGGTATTACCGCAACTGTTGAATCCCCACCTGTCCTGGAAAAACCGATAGAAAGACATTTCGCAAAAAGGCTACAGGTCAATTTGGACAGTCATCCCTACCTGATTGACCATAGCCTGCTGCGACAGCCAAAGGGATGGTCCGAAGTCGCAGACATGGAACCGGTGATTCCGATGACTATGATCTTTGAGTTGCTCGCAGAAATCGCCTTAGCAGAACAACCCGCAACCAAGATCCACAAAATCATGCAGGTAAGTGTGTTTCAATGGATGAACGTGGCCAAACCTTTTGAAAAAATGATCAAAGGTGAATGGCGTACCCCACAGCTTGCCTATCTGGAAATTGAGAATTTCGTAAATGCGGAAGTGGCTTTGTCTGTGGCATACCCTTTAGCTCCAAGCTTTGACCTTTCCATAGGGGAAAGCTTGCCCATCACACGTACTTCTGAAGAAATCTATGAGAAGCACATGTTTCATGGGACAGCCTATCAAGGAATCGTAGAGGTGACTGCCGTAGGGAAAAAGGGTATAACAGGCAAGATCAAAGGCAACGGTGGTAAAGGCTCCTTATTGGATAATGCGGGACAATTGTTTGGTCTATGGTTGCAACTTACGCTCACAAAAGATCGCATTGCATTCCCTGTAAAAATCAAGGAAATAGAATTTTTCGACGACATACATAACCAGGATGGTCTATTCGAATGTACCTGTGCGTTAACCGAGCTGAACGAGGAGTTTGCTATCGCAAACATTACCCTCCAACGAAACGGAAAAGTATGGTGTGCGATCCGTGGCTGGCAAAACAGAAGATTGGAGATCGACGAAGCGCTATGGAATGTCTCCATGTCGCCATTGCATAATCGCCTATCAACAGAAATTGCACCAGCTATTTTCTTCTTTCATCAGGCATATACCCGTGTCGCTTCCTGGGATTTTATCCTGAAACGTTATTTCAACCAAACGGAAAAACAACATTACCAACAACTGTTGCCCAATCGTCGAAAAAGCTGGATGGTGAGCCGTGTTGCGGTAAAAGATGCGGTACGACAGCTGCTGAGCCTCCAGAAAAACCCTTGCTATCCTATTACGTTTGAGATCCGCTCGGATGAAGCAGGCAAGCCTTATCTGTTGGGCGATATGACAAACGATATTCATATCTCACTGGCTCATAAAGGTAAGGATGCAGTAGCTATAGCCAGACAGCATAAACCAGTCGGCATAGATATGGAAGTCATCGCGGAACGTAGTGCTGGTTTTTACCCACTGGTTTTTACCGATGCGGAAATGGAGCTGCTCAAAGACAGGGAACAGGACGAATGGACAACCCGTTTTTGGGTAGCAAAGGAAGCTTATGGCAAGTTCCTCGGCACCGGCTTAAAAGGTAACCCAAAAAGACACGAAGTAGAACGTATCGAGGGAGATCATCTCTGGATCAATCAAATAGAAATAAAAACGATCAAATACCAAAATTATATTATCGGATGGACACTGTAAACACGACAAAAAAATTGAATCACGAGGAATTATTCGCCCTGTTAAAAGGTTTTATAACGGAAGTTATCGGCGAAGAATTTGTAGAAGAGATGGATATCACACCGGAAAGTTCCTTTACGAAAGATCTGGAAATGGACAGCATTGAAATTGTTTCTTTTTCAGAGAAAATCAAAGCACATTTTGGTGACCAGATTGATTTCACCGGTTGGCTATCTTCAATGGACCTAGATCAACTGATCAATCTTGACCTCCGTATGATCATCAATTATATCTACGAATGCCAATAATTACGGTAAACAATAGGAAAGTTCACATACAAGAACTTAACAAAGGTGCTGAACATACCCTGGTACTAATCCACGGTATGTTCAGCAACCTCTCTATTTACTATTTTAATATCGCTCCCATCCTGGCGCAGCATTTTCACATAGTCATGTATGACCTCAAAAGTCATGGTATGAGCGAACGTGCAATGGAAGGCTATGATCTCGATAACATGTCATCCGATCTGGTTGCTTTATTGGATAATCTGCAACTCCAAAACGTCCATCTTTTGGGATATAGTTTTGGTGGACTTATTGCACTTAAGACAGCCTTGCAGATACCTAACCGTGTAGAACGGCTAGTCGTTATGGAGGCTCCGGATCCGCAGGATGAGAAAGCACGTAATATTATCGATGAATATAGCAAAGAATTTTTGGAACATTACATCGCCAATTTTACAGATACCACAAAAATGAAGATGGGAAAACGACAGTTTGAAAAAAATCATCGTCTCTACGAATTTTTATTCAATCAGACGAGCATCAAAGCGGATATGATCAAAGAGAAATATTTCCTCCATGAAATGGATACAACGGCGTTGCCACCGTCCACCCTGCTGCTGTATGGAGATACTTCCAACTGTAAACCAACGGGTGAATGGCTGCAAGCAAAAATCCCCGGTGCTCAACTTGAGCTTATTCCTGGAGATCATAATATTCCGATACAAGAACCTGTACAGATTGCTGAAACTATCCTTGATTTTTTATCTAACCCTTTATTACAAAACCATGGCTAAATTTGTGTTTGTTGTCCCCCCACTAACAGGTCATGTCAATCCAACGTTGAGTATCGGTGCTGAACTATTGGAAAGAGGACATGAGGTGGCCTGGATCAGTCTTGACAAAAACTTAACCGATAAACTTCCGACTGGCGGAAAACTATTGCTTATTCAGTATGACCAGAGCGATGAAGAAAAGAAAGAAAGCGAACAATATCTCGATATCATATCAAAAAAGATTGTTTATGGTATCGATAGCATCAAATTTCTGTATGAAGATGTACTTATCCCTTTAAATAGACATTGTTATAAGGGTATTCTTACTTTATTGGAAGCATTTGCGCCCGATCAGGTCATTGGAGACCATCAATTATTCGCCGCAGCCATTGTAGCAAAAAAACTGGGACTGTGCTATGTGACCACTGTCACGGCTCCTGCAGCAATTAAAATTGTCAGCGAGCTTCCGAAAGTCCACGAGTGGGAACAAAAGCAGATCATCGCCTTGCAACAGGAACTGGGCGTATCGGGCAATAAGTCTTTGGACTGTTCGGAACTACTTACGCTCGTCTTGACATCCCGTTATTTCTTTGGGGAGATGGAGCTCGCGCCAAACTATCAGTTTACAGGCCCTGTTTTGTCGGAGCGCAGGGTATCCACGGTATTTGACTGGGCTAAACTCCATGCAAATACCCGAAAAAAAATCCTGGTCAGCATCGGCACCACCTTTGACCATGAGCATAAGAAAGCATTTTTCCAAAAAGTAATCGATGCCTTTGCCGGCGAGGACTTGACTGTCGTTGTTGTTTCAGATCCGCAGCTATTTGAATCCTGGCCTCAGAATTTCATGGTTTATCAACACATCCCACAACTGGATTTGTTACCGCATCTCGATGCAGTCGTATGCCATGGTGGCCATAATACCGTTTCCGAAACGCTGATGCAGGGTTTGCCACTTGTGGTCATTCCAATTGCTTATGACCAGTCGCATGTAGCTGGCCGCGTAGCTCGTACTGGCGCCGGTGAACGACTGAATTTCAATCGCTTTAAAGCGCATCATTTAAAAGAAAGTGTCCATACGATCCTCAGCAATCCATCTTACCGCGAAGCGGCAGAAACTGTTCGCCAGTCTTTTAGGGATGCCGGAGGCACAAAAACCGCCGCAAACTTATTAGAACAAGCGGTATCTTCCCGCACTCCACGGACGGAACTGCCAGCGAAGTTTCTCTTTGTTGTACCACCATTTTTTGGACACATCAGCCCAACATTAAGTGTCGGGGCGAGCCTACTTGCCCGCGGACATGAGGTCAGATGGTTTGGCATTACCCCCCTGGCAGATCATCATATCCCTGCAGGTGGAAGTTATATCTATCCTGAAGAGGAATTAAGCCCTTTTCAGGAAGAACTCCAGCATTTATTAAAGCGTCAGGACGACGGCCCTTCCTGCTCTGGCCCAGAAGTCATGAAACTGGCTTTGGAAGAAACTTATGTCCCTATCGCGAAAATGATGATGCCGGGATTAGAACGCCTTCTTGACCAATGGCAGCCCGATGTGATCATAAACGACTGCATCACTTTTGGCGGGGCGCTATTCGCTCATAAACATCAGATTCCTTGCGTAACAACAACGCCAGTTCCACCAGATGTCATGGGTGATACGGAAAAAAGTGCCCCTAAGATATTTGAGTGGCAGCAAAACCTGATCAAAGATCTCCAAAAGGCAGTAGGAATTTATGATGAGGGAATCTTTATACACTCTCATCAGCTCAACCTTATATTTACATCTCAGGCATTTGCCGGTTTTGAGACGGTACCACCACACATGAAATTTGTCGGCCCGGTCAAAGGACGTCCGAATAACACGCCTTTTGACTGGGACCGCCTGGCCGCAAGTAACACACCAAAGGTATTTGTATCTCTAGGCACATTGTTGGTGGATATCCGAAAAGCGTTTTTCGGGAAACTGATCGAGGCTTTTAAGGATCAGCCGGTTACCATTATTGCAGCTACTCCGCCAGAGATATTCGAAGAATGGCCTTCCAATTTTATTGTGAGCGGATTTGTACCTCAATCCGAACTGATGCCACACATGGATATGGTCATTTGCCACGGTGGCTTCAATACGGTGAACGATACCTTTACGAACGGTCTACCCATGCTGATCACGCCGATTGCCTATGATCATTTTCATACGGCCAAACTCATTGAACAGGCCGGCTGCGGATTGAGCATCCGGTACAAGCGCCTGCGCATTGATACCCTACGCGACACTGTATTTGAGTTATTGAATAATCCCAAATACAGAAATGCCGCTAAGGAGGTACAAAAAACTTTTCAAACAGCGGGTGGCAACGATCAGGCTGTAGCGCTATTGGAAGGCTTTGTAAAACAAGAATGTTCGACGTTGGCACAGATATAGGCTATGAAAAGAAAACTACTATTTGGTGAACGCATGCTGCTAGGGGATGGAACCGAACCGTTCAACGCAGTTATTCCCTTTCGGCTACATGGTATTTTCAAAGAAGAAGAAATCAGATATGCCTTGGGTCGACTTCAGGAAAAACATCCTTGGTTAAAAGCGCTCATCCAATATGATGAGCAGCATATACCCTGGTTTCAAGTTCCGGAGGCAACCGTATCCATCCCGATACGGTTGGTAAATCGAGAAAATGAAGATGACTGGCAGGAGGAGTCCAAACAGGAATGGCATTCGACCTTCGATTATCAGACTAAACCTTTAATCCGATTTGTCTGGATTAAGGGAGAAGTAGTTTCGGATATGCTCTTTGTATTCCATCATTGCCTCTGCGATGGTGGTTCGGCTATGGCCCTATTATATGAATTTTTAAAGGTGTTAGACAATCCTAATGCAGAAATCGGACTAGAGAATCCTATTCTTGGTATTGAAGATGTGGTACCAGCGCATATTCTGCAGAGTGGCAAGAAGCAATTCAAAGCAAAAACAATCGGCCGATTAGCAGCTTTGGCCATTAAATGCATTCCTGTCGGCAGAAAAGTGATTGACCGGCAGACAGACTATTTGATTCATTGGAAGTTTGACAAAAAAACCAGTGAACAACTGATTTCCTATTGTAAATCACGGGGTATCACCGTCAACACATTTTTAGGGGCAACGGTGCTGGAGGCATTTCGGAAAGTACGCGGGGCGGCAGCTTTCAATAAAGTCTCCTGTCCCGTGGATATCAGACGTTTTGCTCCCCAGATAAAAGATGATCATATTTTTGCGTTCGGATTGATGATCGTCATGTCTTTGAATCAAAAATTGAACTTTATGGATAATCTCCGGTTGATGCAGACAGAAGTGGAACGCAAAACAGCAAAACTCAATCCATATATCACCATGATGGTCATGGAATCTGCCCACGATGCGCTAAAAAACTTCACGCGGCTGTTAAAACGGGGCAAGTCATCCAACGATTGTATGTTTTCCAATTTGGGGCGTATACAGATCCCCGATCAATACCGCACATTCAGCCTGGAAACTGTCTTTAGTCCATCCGTCATTGGTCCTCTGGGCAACACAACGACAATGGTCACTTCTACCTTTCGTGGACAGATGGATTTCTCCTTTATGGGAAGTGAGGGCTATTTACCACAAGCCGAAGCACTCGCCATCCGCGATGAGATCATAGGTCGGATCAGGCAACAATTAGATTATAAGACGGCATCATGATCAAAAGAAAACTAATGATGGTGGAACGTATCATGTATATCGATATCGAAACACCACTGAATTGTGTATTTACGGCAAAGATCAAGGGCGAGATCATCGAAGAACATCTTCGAAACGCGTTAGTAAAAATTCAGCACAAACATCCTTTGCTCCGATCGTCCATCCAAATCGAGCATACACAACAGCCTTACTTTGTTGTGAAGGATGATATGGCGCCTATTCCACTCCATATCGTCAAGCGCCAAACAGATATGGATTGGCTCACTGAATCAAAAGGGGAATGGTATCGCTCATTTAAAATTGACAGCAAGCCGCTAGCGCAATTGATATGGATCAAAGGGAGTTCTGTTTCGGAATTGCTTTGGGTATTACCCCATTGTGTCTGTGATGGAACCAGTATTGTCACCTTGATGCGCGAACTGCTTGAGCTTCTGGATAATCCGGATAATGAACTCATCCCCTACCCGCTTTTTAAATCGGTTAACGAATTCCTGCCACAGAACTTCGACATTCAGAAAAAATCACGTAAAGCGAAGTGCTATTTGTTGTTGGCAAGGTTCTTCCTTTTCCTGCAACGAAAGAGCAGAAAAAGAAATTCTGGGAAAAACTATGCAATACACTGGAAACTTGATATAGAAAAAACTGCTGCCATAACCCAAGGCTGTAAAGATCAAGGTATTTCTGTCCATGCGCTCCTATGCTCAGCATTTATGCAAGCTTTTCGGGAGATACAGGGGAAGGCTTCGAAAAATAAAGTGATCAGCCCCGTAGATATCCGCCATTTTATCCCAGAAATCAAACAGGACCATATGTTTGCTTTTGCCCCAACGGTAGAGCTTTCTTTAAAGAAAGGGAGCAAGAGCATTTTGAACAGTGCGAAAGATATCAAAGCAACACTTGCGCAGAAAATGGAAAAGGTAGTGGCTCGTGAGCTGCTATGGATGGGTGAACAAATGCATCCACTTGTGGATCGCATGATTGGTATGCTAAAATCGAGCCCGGGCGGGCATGATATCACCCTTTCCAATATGGGTAAGATTCATATCCCAAACGCGTATGACAACTTCACTTTGGAGACTATATATAGTCCGACAGTGGCTTTTCCCTGGCTGAATTCAAATACTTTGGTTGTGACGACATTTAATCAACAAATGGATTTTACGTTTATGTCCAATGAAGATTTTTTACCAAAAGAAGAAGCTATTAAAATAAAAGATAAGGCGATTACATTAATGACCTTATCCTTATCGAATGACACATGACAAGACTTGCTGAAACCAAGAAAATAAAAAAAACAACACTCAGGCGCTTTTTAAGAAAGCGTGCAATTTATTATATTCTTCCCAATGTATTCTTCAATTTCCTGGTTGCTTATGCGAGCTTTCAGGAACTGGGTTATACCCATTTTTTTGCTGGTCCTCAAAGTCTGGCCCGACTGACGCTACCTATGGCCATATTTTTACCTGTCGTCCTTACCATGGATATTATCAAACGGGTGATCGCGGCCATCGAACAGGAGTCGATCGAATTAACGTTAGATAATGAACTGAATAGGAATAGATTTATTATGAAGCTCTGTCTCATCCATGGTTTTGTAACGGGTTTATTTGTATTCATTTGTCTTCTATTGGCACAATATAACCTGTCTACACACTACAAACTAAATGCAACTGCTATGGCTATTTTAGATGCGCTGCTCGCAGGTGTGTTATCAATTTTGTTCACATACCTACCAATCAAGAAATTAAGAAAGCATTTGTCTGAGTCATCATTAAAAACACAGAAAATAGAATAAAATTAGCTTACGATTGTATTTTATCATTTAAGAATCGTCGGTAAACATTGGTTTTGTGAGATAAATATACATATAGTTTCAGGCCTTCTTGTAAATGGATCTTTATTTTCTCAGAAATGCAATTACCGTAATGTATTGATTTTTGGTTTTGTTGACTGTTAGGATTAAACAAAAAAGCGCTAACTTTCGTTAGCGCTTTTTCAATCATCAAAAATTGCGGTTACTTTTTGTTCAATTTCTGTAAACGCTCTTTTGCCGACGGGACGACATCATCATCTTTTTCATAATTTTCAATCACACTTTTCAACGTACTCTTCGCTTGGAAAGTATTGCCTTTACGCGCATAGGCATCTGCAAGCAATATGAAGCTCTTGGCCACCCAATATTCCTGGGCCTCCCTATTGTTGATCACATCAAAAGCAGTTTCTTGGGCTTTATCGTATTCTTTGTTATCATATTGCAGTTGCGCCACACGGTACCGTGCCTCTGCCCCAACCTCCGTCTGACTCTTCAGCGCGGCCAGATTGAGCTCATTCATGGCTGACACTATATTCTTTTCCTGCAGCAAGGCTCTGCCACTGTATAAATGTGCTTTGGCAATTTCCTCTTCTGTTGCACCATCGTAATTCTTTATAAACTGCACATATTTGGCCATCTGCTCCATATCGCCGAGTTCGAAATAACAGATCATCAGGTTAGTTACCGCATAGCCATAGTTCTTTTTATATTCGGAAGTTAACTCCAACTTTTTGAGGTGCACAATAGCTTCATTGTATTCCTTCAGGTCTAGGTAGAGCGCAGCCACCGTCAGCAAGGTATTCTCCGTATACTTGCTTGTCCAATCGTTCAGGATGATATTCAGATCGTGCAGCGCTTCCTGCGGATGCCCGGTCTTGTACGAACTCACCCCACGGATGTAACGCGCGAATTTCTCTTGTTTCGGTTTCGGGAATTTATCAAAGTAGGCATTGATCGCTTCCACAGCAGCTCCGTATTCTCCTCGGGCAAAGAGGGAATGGGCTGCCTGGAAAGCCTGGTCATCCTGCTCCGCAGGACTCAGATTCCCTACATTGCTACCGATCGCATAGCGGATATAGCTCGTGGCATCGCCCTGATCGAGGTAGATATTTTCAATGAAACGCATCGCCTGCTCTGCCTCGGCGGTTCGCGCATATTTCTCCACCACCTGTTGGAAGGTGGCCTTCGCTGGTTCGGGTTCATCGTTATTGTACTGCACAAGCCCGATGGTCATCAGCGCACGCGGAACATAGCTGCTGCGTGGGTACTTTTCGATCATTGCTTGTAACCCTTTGAGCGCATTCTCATAATCGCCCATCGTGAAATAGGTGTAAGGGATCTCAAAGGCCGCATCATCGGCATAGTTCGAAGCCGGAAATTGTTTCAGAACGGATCGCAGGGTACTGAGCTTGGTTTCATTGTCGCCCTGCAATCCAAAGAGTACACCGCGTTGGAACAACGCATAGTCCTGATTGGGCGCTTTGCCGTTGATCAGCTTGTCGTAGTAGCTGTTGGCCCGGCTGTAATCGCGCAGGCACAGATACGAATCGCCCAGACGTGCGATGACGTCATACCGTATATTTTCATCCACGGTACTACCTCCGGCCTTCAGAAAGCGCTCAAAATAATCGGCTGCCAGTGCGAAACGGTTATTTCGGTAAGCCGCATAGGCCAGCCCATAATTGGCATAATTATAGACTTCGTTGTTTTTTGCCGCAGGCAAGCTCAGGAAACGGGAGAAATTTTCCACGGCCTCCCCGAATTTACGCACTTCATACATCGCCTCCGCTTTCCAGTAGGTGGCCAGGGCCGCCATTTCCGCATTGATCGGAAATTTTTCCGAACGCATAAACATGGATATGCTATTTTCGAAAGCACGCTCATTATAAAACTCCAATCCGCGATAGTAGGTTACCTTTTGATAGATCGCATCGACTTCCCGGCCACGCTCCTTCAGCGATTCCAGCATGCTGACACCGGCATGGAAGTTGGTCGTCCCGCGCAGGATTTCAGCGGATAGTATCTCCGGACTTTCCTGTCTTTTGGCACCCGGATCTACAGGTTTCACTTCCTGAGCGATATATTTCTCGAGAACTTGCTGGGCGGCCTGGGTGGAGTCCATGGCAAACAGGACTTTGGCGTAGTTAAAGAGCGCATCGGCTTTCACTTGCCGGTCGAGATCTAGTTTCGTCGCTTTGACAAAGGCATTTCGTGCCGCTTGCTTGTCGCCCGTTTCCAGGGCTATATGGCCCAAGGTCATGATCGCGCCCTGATAAAATGCATCCGAAGGTTTCATCGATTCCAACATACCGCTCGCTCTTTTGTATTCGCCGGCCCCGTAGGCCAGATAGCTGATGCGGTAATTGTCAATATTGCTTTGCGAAGCGTCCGGATGACGTTTCATCAACTCATGGTAATACGCCTGTTTATATTTTTGTTGTGCCAAATAGGTGCTGGTGGCAATCTGACGCAGCTCCGTTTCGATCGCGTCGCGGTTGATAAGTTGCATATTCGGGCTCCGGCGCACTTTGACGGCATCGGCCAGCATCGGCCGGTAATCGCGTACGACATCAATGGAATCCATGGTCTGGACTTGCTCCGCAGTCCGTTGCTCGGGCAGCTGCTGCTTTTCTTTTTGCTGCGGCTGTTGCTTCTCTTTCTGCTGTTTCACCACTTCCTGCGCATGCCCTGTAAACAGCATAGCCGAAAGTGCTCCAGTAAGCAGGCATTTCAGGTAGTTGTCGCCGATTCTTTCTTTCAATATCATTGTTCGTCCGTATTTCTGAGTTTTTCCAAACGTTCCTTTGCCGAGGAGGCAATAATGTAATCTTCCTTAGCTAGTAGAGCCAAAACTAAAGAATTCCAACCACATTGGGTAAATCATCGAAAAAAATTTGGTTCCTAAAAAACAATTTATAGGTCCCATCTCGTTTACGCGATTTCCCATTCTTGCTATCGGCAATTAAATTGATACAATAATGGAGCCAAGAAGAAAAAGGCCTAAAGTGAGAGAAACAAAAAAAGCCCTAAC
>NZ_DKST01000017.1:21656-133092 GCF_002472835.1 Sphingobacterium sp. UBA7249
GGCTACGCTACACCCCGAAAAGGTATCACCTTTGTTTTGTGTGGCACAAATATCGAATCAATTTTTCAATTTGTCAAGAGGCAAACTTAATTTTCCCACTAAATCACTGATTAATTGATCAATACTTTTACCTCAATCATTTTTAAGTGCCATTATTAAGCTCAAAAACAAGGTTGATTAGCCTGATAAAGGAATATTCAAAATAACTTTAGATTATCCATTTCATTTTCATATCTTTGCATCCGATTTGAATAACAGTCGATAGTTTTTTCAAAAAGTATTTTCATATTCAAAAAATAAGTCGTAATATTGCATTCCGATTTTTACAGGATATAAATCGTTAATAATTACTCGAAATCATGGATTTAGTAAAATTTGTAGAAGAACAAGCGGTAGTAAGAAATGAAATTCCCGCTTTCAAAGCCGGAGATACCATCAGCGTTCATTATAAAATTCGCGAAGGAAATAAAGAGCGTGTTCAGGTGTACCAAGGTGTAGTAATCCAATTAAACAGCGAAGGTGCTAACGCTACTTTTACCGTTCGTAAAATCTCTAACGGTGTAGGTGTTGAACGTATTTTCCCTGTAAACTCACCAAACATTGAAAAAATTGTAGTAAACAGCTACGGTAAAGTTCGTCGCGCGAAATTATTCTATTTACGTGGCCTTACTGGTAAAGCTGCTCGTATTAAATCGAAAAGAATCTAATTACGACTACCACAGCATAAAAAAAGGCTTTGATGAATTTCAAAGCCTTTTTTTATTTCCCTTTCCATTACCTGGCCAGCCTACCCCCTAATGGCATAAAGTGTCAGATACCACTGTAATAAAATTAAGACAAATACACTACTTTGTTAAAAACAATTCCTCCTTTTTGTTGAGCTAAAACATTTTACTTACTTTTAACATCGCCAATATCCTAAACACAAAGATCATTGGAAGTTTGATACTTAATATAACAATTTGATAAGTGTCCCTACAAAAATTTCCTAGCGGCTAATAGACAGACAATATTTGATGAAAACTATTTTTTTTATTCTCGCTCTTACACTCCAGACCCTAGCCATTTTCGCACAGCGAAACATCAAGGATTTTCTCCAACTGCAGTCTATACCCGAGACTTATTATGTCCAAAAAGCTCAAAGTCCGATCGAAATTGACGGTAAAGACAACGAAGTCTCTTGGGCAAAAGCACGGTGGACAAATACGTTCAAAGACATTGAAGGTATAGGCAAACCGAACCCAGCACTCGAAACTCGTGTCAAAATGCTATGGGACAACGAGCATCTCTATCTCTTTGCGAAATTGGAAGAGCCTCATATCAATGGTTATCTCAGACAGAAAGACACCATCATCTATCATGACAACGATTTTGAAGTCTTCCTGAAGCCCAACCTCCAATCTTCTGAATATATTGAAATCGAAGTCAATGCATTGAATACCATCATGGATCTTTTGATGACCAAACCTTATCGCTTCGGCGGCAAAGCTAATTTAAACTGGGATACCAAAAATATTCAAAGCGCGGTCTACCATGCCGGCACAATAAATAACCCAGCCGATCGAGACAGCTTTTGGACAGTCGAAATGAAAATTCCTGTCAGAAGTCTAAAATACTTTGGTGAAGGAGACCAGATCAAGACAAATGAAATTTGGAAGATAAACTTTTCCCGGGTACAATGGCATTATGACAGTAATGATAAAGGCTATATCAAAAGAAAAAATCAGTCCGGTAAGCCGCTTGCGGAAGAAAACTGGGTATGGTCACCTATTGGTCTGATCAACATGCATTACCCAGAAAGATGGGGACATATCAAATTTATAGATCAAGATAATCAACAATTTGTAGACGACCGGTTTTTGGCGTTGGAGAAAACAGCCTGGAATATTTTTTACCTGCAACAGATTTATAAAAATACGAATAAGCGCTACGCCACATCACTCACTGAATTAAGCAAATTGTATCCAGAAATTGATACAGTTGGCAACCATTATCATCTCGGATTTTTCAATGCAAGTAACTTTTATCGCATTGAAATAAAGTCAAAATCGCAACCGAATTTAAAGGCAACAATTGATAACCGGGGCAACATCGATTTTTAATTTCTTATTCAGTCGAAGTTCAATTATAATATTGAATAAAAAATTGCTATCTTTGTATCCCGTACATAAAGCAACTATTATTGGTCATTTTGACCACATAAAATTGAAAATCCTTTAATTGTTATGACTAAATATATTTTTGTTACGGGCGGCGTTACTTCGTCGTTAGGGAAAGGTATTATTGCAGCCTCCCTTGCTAAACTTCTCCAGGCACGTGGCTACAAAGTGACCATTCAAAAATTCGATCCTTACATTAACATTGACCCAGGAACCTTGAATCCTTATGAGCATGGCGAATGTTATGTTACTGAAGATGGAGCCGAAACTGACCTTGATTTGGGCCACTACGAACGTTTTTTGAACGTCCCTACCTCACAGGCGAATAATGTAACAACAGGTCGTATCTACCAACATGTCATTCAACAAGAGCGCGAAGGTGCATATTTAGGAAAAACAGTTCAAGTCATTCCACATATCACTGATGAAATCAAACGCCGCATGCAGCTTTTGGGTCAATCGGGCGAGTATGATATTATTATCACAGAGCTCGGTGGAACTGTAGGCGATATCGAATCCCTCCCGTTTGTTGAGGCGGTAAGACAGCTGCGTTGGGAACTGGGCGCGAATAATTCCTTGGTTATCCACCTGACTTTGGTTCCTTATCTAGCAGCAGCTGGTGAACTTAAAACCAAGCCAACACAGCACTCCGTCAAAACACTATTGGAATATGGTGTGCAACCAGATATCCTAGTCTGCCGTACAGAGCACAAATTATCTCAAGAGATCCGCAAAAAATTAGCGCAGTTCTGCAATGTCAACATCAATGCCGTTGTTGAATCTATCGATGCTTCTACCATCTATGATGTCCCTTTATTGATGTTGAAAGAAAATCTCGACAAAACGGCATTAACAAAGCTGAAACTATCTAACAAAAACGAACCGGATCTGGAAAACTGGAAAAACTTTTTAGGCAAGCTCAAAAACCCAACAAACGAGGTCTGCATTGCTCTGGTTGGAAAATATATTGAACTTCCAGACGCTTATAAATCCATTACTGAAGGATTTATCCACGCCGGCGCAACAAATGAATGTAAAGTAAAAGTAAGCTATATTGCTGCTGAAAGTGTTACAAAAGAAAATGTTGCTGAAAAATTAAAAGGCATGGATGGTGTATTGGTGGCTCCAGGTTTTGGCGAACGTGGTCTGGACGGCAAATTGAACGCGATTAAATATGTACGTGAAAATAACATTCCATTCTTTGGTATCTGTTTGGGTATGCAGTGTTCGGTCATTGAATTCGGAAGAAACGTATTAGGGTTAAAAGATGCCAATAGTTTTGAAATGGATGCGAATACCAGTAATCCGGTTATCAATCTGATGGAGGAACAAAAAAATATCACCAATATGGGTGGTACGATGCGATTAGGTGCATACGATTGCGAGATTAAAAAAGGAACCAAAGCCTTTGCGATTTATGGAAAAACAAAAATTTCGGAAAGACACCGTCACCGTTATGAATTTAACAATGACTATTTAAAACAATATGAAGCTGCAGGAATGATTGCTTCGGGCTTCAATCCGGAGACTGGTTTAGTTGAAATTGTCGAATTGAAAAACCATCCATTTTTCGTTGCGGGACAATTTCACCCAGAATTAAAGTCAACTGTTGCAAATCCTCACCCACTTTTTGTTAGCTTTGTAGCCGCTGCTTTGGCCAACAAGAAATCAAAGTAGTATAGAAGGATAAAACGAATTAAGTTTAATTATTAAAGATGGATAGAAATACCCTAATTGGTTTGGTCCTGATGTTTGCTATCATCACTGGTTCATTTTACCTGATGAAGCCTTCAGAATCAGAAATCAAACAAGAACAAGCGCGACAAGAAGCAAAAGCGCATGCAGCAAAAGGGCTGCCGGCAGAAAGCGACTCTACCGCGAAAGCTAAAACAGCGCAAACAGCAGCGATTGCAGATTCAGCTGAACTGAAAAAACCTTTTGGTGCATCAAAATTTGGTACTGAAAAAATCATTACACTTGAAAATGAAGCAATCATCGCCAAAATTAGTACAAAAGGTGGTAAAGTGAAATCGGTTGAATTGAAAGACGAAAAGAATTTCAATGGGAAACCTTTGATGCTTTTTGAAGGTGATGACAATAAATTTGGTTTCCTGTTCAATGCCGCAGGACAAAACATCTCGACAAATGATTTATTCTTCGATACTGAATCTTCGGATATCCAGGTTTCGGGTGAAGGAAAACAATCGGTAAAATTCAAATTGAATTATAGCGCCGATCAATATATTGAATATGTCTATTCCATCGCTGGAAAAGGCTATCACGTAGGTCTAGATATCAATACTAAGGGGATTCAAAACCTAATTCCGCAAAGTCAGAAAACATTGACACTGAACTGGAATACTGTTTTGAGACAAAAAGAACAAAACATTGAATCTGAAAGACAAAAATCTACACTCTATTATCAAGAAGACAATAAAGTAGACCATTTATCGGAATCCAAAGACGATGATGAAGCATTGGAAAAGAAAGTGCAATGGATTGCATTTAAACAGCATTATTTTTCAAGTATCCTAAATGCCAAAGATGGATTCGTTAACGCGAAAATCGATGTAAAACATGCGACAGAAAATGATGTGGTAAAATTTTATAACACCAATGCCGAGTTGGCTTTTGACAATCATAAAGACAACAATTATTCGTTGAATTTCTTTTTTGGTCCAAATCAATACAATGTACTGAAAGCAGAGGGAAATGATTACCAATCGATCATCAATATGGGATGGGGACCTATGCGTTGGATCAATCAATGGATCACTGTACCCGTATTCAACTTCCTAGATGGTTTCCACATGAGCTACGGTATCGTGATTTTATTGTTGACCTTGATGTTGAAATTGGTTCTTTCACCAATGACGTACAAATCATACGTCTCTATGGCCAAAATGCGTGTATTAAAACCACAATTGGATGAAATCAAAGCAAAAGTCGGTGAAGACAATCAAATGTTGATGCAACAGGAACAGATGAAATTGTATAAACAAGTTGGTGTGAATCCGCTCGGAGGCTGTCTACCACTTGTGTTACAAATGCCTTTTACCATTGCTTTCTTCTATTTCTTTCCAAACTTATTTGAATTGAGAGGTGAAAGTTTCCTGTTTATGAAGGATATGTCAACCTATGACACTTTATTCACATTTGCACCTATTTTTGGATCATTCAATCACATTTCACTGATGTGTATCTTGATGACCCTGACAACATTGTTGACCACTTGGTATAATAATGCGACTTCAGGCGCTACTGGTCAAATGAAATACATAGGATATATTATGCCTTTGATCTTCTTCTTTGTCTTGAATAGCTTCCCTGCTGGTTTGAACTATTACTACTTCTTAAGTGCGTTGTTTACATTCTTAACACAGTTGGTTATCCGTTCAATGGTCAATGACGATAAAATCTTAGCTAAATTGGAAGAAAATAAAAAGAATCCAAAAGTTGAGAAAAAATCCAGCTTCCAGGCTAAAATGGAAGAAATGATGCGTTCGCAACAACAAGCACAACAAAAAAAGAATAAATAATACGATTTATATAACTGATAAAGAAGGCTTCCAATAAGGAAGCCTTCTTTGTTAGTCGTTTTTTGTAGCACTTTGTCAAACCAAACGTTAAAAATGATGTTTATATAAAAAAATTAAAAGATGAGATTTAGAAACATTGTGGTATTGATGATGACTGTTCTTGCGCTGGCAAGTTGCTCAACGCTGAAAAAGAATTCAGATAAACAGGATTCCAGCAATACATCTGCTATTATTGGAAAAAAATGGCAACTAATAGAAATCGGTGGAAAAGCGGTCGCCCCGCAGGTCAATGGCAAAGTTCCTTTTCTCAAACTGGAAGAAAAAAGATACAGCGCCAGCGGTGGTTGCAACGGCATAGGCGGTGAACTTACTTTTTCTGCCAATGGAAAAATTAAATTCGCACAGGGGATGTCAACGATGATGGCCTGTCCGGATATGTCCATCGAGCAAGCTTTATCCAAAGCGTTGATCACAGCGGACAACTACACCGTTAAAAATGGTATCCTCAGTTTAAATAAGGCAAAAATGGCTCCTTTGGCAAAATTTAAGTTATTGGAGGAAAAGCAAAATTTAAGCGGAACATGGGAACTCGATTACATTTCCGGACCACGCATCGCTTTTGAAGGGCTATACCCCAACCGTAAACCAACGATGACTTTCAATACAGCAGACGGAAAAGTGAATGGTAATAGCAGTTGCAACAATTACAACGCTACATTTAAGACAGATGGTCACCAAATAAGTTTTGGACCGATCATGGCTACGAAAATGGCTTGCGAAGGCAGCGGTGAAGCGACTTTCTTTTCTACATTAGAAAAAGTAAACAGCTACGATGTCAGTGAAAACACACTGACTTTTATCATGGGTGACATTGCGATTATGAGATTTAAGCGCAAATAGAATAAAAAGAGATAAGGCGCNNGCGCCTTATCTCTTTTTATTCATTACAGCCTTCTCTCGCTCCCATCAAAATTTGGCAAACGTTTTAAACAAAGGCACTAAATCCAGTGATACTTCTTCCAACAATAAGCGAATTAATTTCTTTGGTCCCTTCATAAGAATAAATAGCCTCGGCATCGGCAAGGAATCTGGCGACGTTATATTCCAATAAAATGCCATTTCCCCCCATAACCTCCCTCGCCTTAGATACAATATCTCTCGTACGCAATGAACAGAAGACTTTTGCAAGCGAAGCATGTTCATCTCGCAGCTGCCCTGCATCCTGGAGTTCAGAAAGCCGAAAGACAAGCGTTTGCATAGCCGTAAGGTTAGAAAGCATTTCGACCAAATGATTTTGGATCAACTGAAAAGATGCGATAGGTTTACCAAATTGTTTTCTTTTGCGTGTATAATCCAGCGCATTTTCATAGGCTCCGCGCGCGCAGCCTACTGCCATCCATGCCACCCCTGCGCGTGTCATCTGAAGGACTTTGCCCGTATCTTTAAAAGAATTGGCATTTTGCAATCGGTCTGTCTCGGAAACAATACAATTATCTAAGGTAATCAATCCATTCTGAACAATCCGCAGTGCCATTTTGTCCTTGATCTTTTCAACAGAGAAACCGGGATTATCTTTACGGATAATAAAACCTTTCACCTCGCCATCATCGAGATCTCTTGCCCAGACGATCGTGATATCAGAAAAGGTCGAATTGCCAATCCATTTCTTCTGACCATTCAACACCCATCCCCCCTCGGTTTTCTTACAAGTTGTTGTCAAACCGCCCGCGACTCCCGAACCAACTTCTGGCTCGGTCAGACCAAAAGCACCAATTACATTCATCTTTTGCATTCTTGGCAGCCACTCTTGTTTTTGTTCCTCCGATCCACAGATATAAATCGACCCCATGGCCAAACCACTCTGTACACCAAAAAAAGTAGCGACTGAAGCATCTACCCGTGCAATCTCAGCCGCAATAATGCCTTCCATCAGCGAACTTCCGCCCATACATCCATATCCCTCATAGGTATACCCGCAGATATTTAAGGCAGCTAGTTTTGGTACAATTTCAAAAGGAAATTCGTCCCTTAACCAATATTTATTGACAATAGGCTTTACCTCCACCTCCATAAACTCACGTACCTTTAGTTGAAGTTCGCGGTCTGATCCATTTAATTTGCTATCCATATCGTAGAAATCTCCATTGATAGGGGGTAATTCTTTTTTCTGATTACCGGCATTCAGCATCTTCATTAAACCACGGAGTTGCTTATCGTCCATTTTTGAGACCGCATCCATGACGGCGCCTAGATCTACCTTTTTCGAGATTTCCTCCAATTTGCCAAAGTCTATTGATTTTGCCAAATCCATTATATTCTTAACCTTATCAAACATAATCGTCATTCTTTTTTACAGGGTTTCTGCTTAAAATAATAAAAATAATTGAAAATTGTTTGTGCAAACAGCCAGCGTAACATACTACTTTCTTGCTCTTACCTTATCCTAATAACTGTCCAAACAAGGATATTGATCCATTATTTTTTAATTTTAAGCCAATAAATCCAATTGAATGGGTTGATCTGCGTATCACTACAGATAAATAAACAACTACATTTCAAATAGTTACATCTTTTTAAAAAAATATTTTTTTTGGAGGGTTACCTTTTGGGGTTCGGTGTATTAAGAAATGAAAAAGAAAATATTTCAATTTAAATTAGAAAATTAGAAAATGAAAAACGCATTAAAATTCGGTTTCTTAGGTTTAGCTTTAACTGTAGCTTTCGCATCTTGTAACAATACAGAGAAAAAAGCTGAAGGTGCTGCTGATTCAGCATCTGCTTTAGTTGATTCTGCTGCTAACACATTAGATTCAGCTGCTACTCAAGTTGATTCAGCTAAAACTGCTGTTGACTCTGCTGCTGCTAAAGTTGATTCAGCTGCTACTAAAAAATAATTTTTAGAAACTGAATAACGTATTTGGAGAGGCTTTTCGCAAGAGAAGCCTCTCTTTTTTTAAAAAATATTAAGAAGCAGGGTTACCTTTTTCATTTACGGGTATCAAGTCTTAAATAACAAGATTTAGAAATTACTTTTAATTTTAATAAAATGAAAAACGCATTCAAATTAGGTTTCTTAGGATTGGCTTTAACTGTAGCCTTCGCTTCATGTGGTGAAACTGGTAAAAAAACTGACGCAGCTACTGATTCAGCTAACACTGCTTTAGACTCAGCTAACACTGCTTTAGATTCAGCTAATACTGCTGTTGATTCAGCTAAAACTGCTGTTGACTCAGCTAAAACTGCCGTTGACTCAACTAAAGCTGCTCACTAATTCTCTGAAACAGAATTTCAACAGCATAAAAAGCCTCCTGTTAATGGAGGCTTTTTTTATATCTATTCCAATTAAATTGCTAAGCTCCAAGCATTTTTTTACCTTTGCCAAAAATCATTCAATCTATGGCTTTATCATCTTTAACAGCAGTTACGCCTATTGACGGACGCTACTACAATAACACCAATGAGCTTGCGGCTTTTTTCTCTGAATTTGCCTTAATAAAATATCGAGTACGCATCGAAGTCGAATATTTTATAGCGTTAAGCGAATCAGGAATCGCCCAGTTGCAACATTTCGATAAAACGTTGAACGAAAAATTAAGAGATATCTATCGAAATTTTTCTGAAGAAGATGCGATCTGGATCAAGAACACTGAAAAAGTTACCAATCATGATGTTAAAGCTGTTGAATATTTTTTAAAAGATCAGTTTGAAAAACTGGGATTACAGGATTATCTTGAATTTATTCACTTTGGCTTAACATCTCAGGATATCAACAACACGGCCATTCCACTTTCCTGGAAAGAGGCGATCAAAGAAAGTTATACACCGGTCATTGATGAATTGCTCCATGAATTAAAGTCTTTGGCGACCTCCTGGTCAGACATTCCAATGCTCGCCCGTACACATGGGCAGCCCGCATCTCCAACTCGTTTAGGTAAAGAACTTTATGTTTTCATCGAACGAATTGAACGTCAGCTACAGCTTTTACATACAGTACCGTACTCAGCAAAATTTGGTGGAGCAACAGGTAATTTCAACGCTCATCATGTAGCGTATCCAGAAACCAACTGGATTGACTTCGGTAATAACTTTGTCAATACTATCTTGGGATTGGATCGTTCACAAACTACGACCCAAATTGAGCACTATGACAATTTTGCCGCTAGCTGTGATGCATTAAAACGAATCAATAACATTATTATCGACCTGTGCCGTGATATATGGACTTATATCTCCATGGAATATTTTAAGCAAAAAATCACTGCTGGTCAAATTGGCTCTTCTGCAATGCCACACAAAGTCAATCCAATTGACTTTGAAAATGCAGAAGGAAATTTAGGCATTGCCAATGCTATATTTGAACATTTAGCAGCTAAATTACCGATTTCACGTCTTCAAAGGGACTTAACAGATTCAACCGTGTTACGTAATATCGGTGTTCCATTTGCACATACCTTAATTGCGGTAAAATCGACATTGAGAGGTTTACGTAAATTGATATTGAATGAACAGGCCCTAGCGAATGATCTTGAAAATAATTGGGCCGTTGTTGCCGAAGCGTTACAAACGATCTTGCGCAGGGAAGGCTATCCAAAACCTTATGAAGCATTAAAAGATCTTACACGTACCAATACACACGTGACCAAAGAGACCATTGCAACGTTTGTCGATAATCTCAACGTGTCTGAAGAGGTCAAAGCAGAACTGAAAGCAATCAGCCCCTCAAATTACACAGGGGTCACATTATAAGCTTTGACTTATAAATGACCTTAACAACGCATCTTTTGACATATCTTTGTTTGGAATAAAAATATAATTAAATGGCTACTATCAACGTATATACAGAATCTACTCCCAATCCTTCAACCATGAAGTTTTTGGTCAATAAATTATTGATCAACGGTAGTGTGGATTTTCCAAATAAAGAAGCTGCACAAGAATCACCTTTCGCTCAGGAACTGTTTAAATTCAATTTTGTAAACGGAGTATTTTTTGCGAGCAATTTTGTTACCATTACCAAAACAGAAGATGCAGAATGGGAAGATATTGAAGCGCTATTGAAAGACTTTGTAAAAGGTGCTGTTGAATCCGAGCTTGCAGTAAAAGCGGCACATCATGATCCTGAGGTAAACTTTGAAGGAACAGAAACTGAAGTAAAAATACAACAGGTATTACATGATTATGTACGACCTGCCGTTGAACAGGATGGTGGTGCAATTCATTACAAATCCTTCAACGAAGGCATTGTAACTGTTGAATTAAAAGGTTCATGTAGTGGCTGCCCTTCATCAACGATCACACTTAAAGCTGGTATCGAAGGTTTATTAAAACGTATGGTCCCAGAGGTAACTGAGGTTGTTGCAGAAGCGATGTAATGATTACTCATATATAGAAATAAAGAAAAAGGATTCAACAATATCATATTTGTTGAATCCTTTTTCTTTTTCAGCCCCTGTATATACTGAGATATTAATATCTTTTTTGTAAAGAGTATCTATTAGGTGTCACTAATTGACAACATCAAATGAATCTTTCAATGGTAAGTGAGCAGATGAGTTTCCAATAAAAACTTCAAATTTGCCCGGTTCTACAGTCCATTTATTGTATTGATCCAACAGCTCGAGGTGTATCGGTAAAATTGAAAATTGGACAGATTTTTTCTCACCAGGATTTAATTCGATCTTTTCGAAACCGCGCAGGTCCATTTCATAAGTTGTTACGGAAGATACAAGATCCTTTATATACAACTGAACGACCTCTGCACCTTTTCTTTTTCCAATATTTTCCACATCTACCGTAACAACCAAGGAGTCCGTTGGCCGAATCTGCTTTTTGTTCAGACGTAAATTTGAGAATTGAAAGTCGGTATAACTTAATCCATAGCCAAAAGGGTAAAGAAAACCAACAACCCGACTATTTCCCCAACCATTGGGACCGACACCAGGCTGTCCCGCCTGGGCTGCTGGTTTGGTAGGGAAGTTCATTTCTATCTGTCCGACAGATTTCGGAAAAGAAATTGGGAGCTTACCACTCGGGTTAAATTCACCAAATAACATATCTGCCACGACATGACCAGATTGGCCACTGAGGAACCAGCTCTCCACAATAGCTGGCAAGTATTTATTTTCCCAATTGATAGTCAATGGACGTCCATTAACGAGCACCAAGATGATAGGCTTTCCTGTTTCTTTTAACTTCATCAGATAATCACGCTGTTTACCAGGGAGATTGAGATCCGAACGAGATCGGCTTTCACCAACTTCGCGTTCCGACTCCCCCATCACAGCGATAATCAGATCCGATTCATTCCCAAGACGAATACCCTTGTTCATACTTTCAATTTCCTCGTTCGACAGATCCGTTGGTATAATTTCACTTTCAGGCCAGTTTTTATCGACCACATCCACACCTTTCGTATAGTTTATCTGGATTGCTTTGCTTTTTGCATATTCCATGATGCCATCCTTGATGGTCGTAATTGGATTATTGGATGGTCCATAACGACTTGTTGTGTAATTTGTCGCTTCGGCCATAGGGCCCGTTACCAAAATTCGTTTATATTTATTGATAGCTATAGGGAGTAAATTCTGTTCGTTTTTCAGCAACACAATAGATTCTCTATTCACTTGTAGGGAAATATCTTTATCGGCCTGTGTATGGATTTTCTGATCAGCTAAAGTAGTATTAGTAATAAGCGGATGATCAAATAGTCCCAACTTAAACTTAACCGTTAACACTTCGCGAACGCGCTGATCCAATACTTTCATGTCAAGTCCTCCCGCATTGATGAGCTCCATCAGCGGTGTAAGATAAGTACTCGGCGGATCGAAATTTGTGCGGACATTAAGTCCGCCCTCCAGCGCTTGTCGTATCGCATCTTTATAATCCGAGGCAACGTGATGTTTACTGCTGATAAATTCCAGTGCCTCACTATCCGAAACGATATATCCCTCGAACCCATAATCCTTGCGTAATAAATCTTGCAGAAAATATTTACTTGAAGAAACAGGTACACCATCGTAGTCATTGTAACTACTCATGATACCCAACGGTTTAGCCTCTTTAACTACCCGTTTAAAGGGATATAAATGAAGCTCGTGCATTTCACGGAAACCAACATGCGGATCTGTCCGAGCATTTCCATCCCGACCTCCCTTTGGCACAGAATAAACGGCATAATGTTTCAACGTTGAAGCCACGCCACTTTGTTGAATACCCAATACGGCTTGTTTCCCTATCTCAGCAATATGAAAAGGATTTTCACCATAGGTCTCAACAACACGCCCCCACCGAGGGTCTCGGGAAACGTCCAGGATCGGTGCATAGACATTGGTATACCCTAAGTATTTTGCTTCCCTCCCTACTATTTCACCAGCTGCTCTAACCAATCCGGTATTCCAGGTACTTCCGATATTAATGGGGGCTGGCAACGGTGTTGCCCGATCGTGGTTAAGACCATGTATCCCTTCATTCGTAAAATCAACGGGGATCCCCAAACGAGTATGTTCAACAAACCATTTCTGTACATTATTCAATGCCTGGGCATGGCGACTGAAAGGATAAGAAAAGGAACTTTTCGCCGACTTATTATAGGCAAGACTATTTAACATTTCATCAATGTTTGCCAATCCATGTTTCCATATTTCATTATCCCAAGCTGTTGTTGGCTGCTCATCTTTCAACACTCTTCCGTAGCCATAGAGGGTAGCAGTCTGATTGGCCTTTTCCTGCGTAGTCATCTGGCTCAATAAATCATCTACGCGACTCGCTATGGATTGTTTGGAATCCTCATAGACATCCTTTTTACCATTTTTATTGAAGTCAATCCACCCTTTATGATAAATAGATTTTTCTTGGGCAGAAGAATAGAACTGTAGCGTGAAAAAGGTAGCAACAAGCAAAAAACGTTTAAATTGTTTGGGCATTATCTTGAAAATTGTGGGTTTTATAAATTAAAGCAAGGTACAAAAAAAGCCAAAATTAAAAGGCGAAAATTGAAATAGGGACTGTTCGTAAGCGGAATTCTTATTCAGCAAAACGCAATTGGTAATACGCTGTATAAAATTAAAGAAATTCACTTTTTAACAAGCATCTAGCTTAAAAATAGTTAACTTTACGACCAATTGTGAAACCAACAAAAAAAATGAGTGCAGATATTAACAAACTAGAACAAATTGCATCACAAGTAAGACGTGATATCGTGCGTATGGTACACGCTTGTCAATCAGGACACCCAGGTGGTTCATTAGGTTGTACAGATTACTTTGTAGCGCTTTATTTCAATGCAATGAAACGCAATCCTTCCTTTGATATGGATGGAAAAGGAGAAGATTTATTTTTCTTGTCAAACGGACATATTTCGCCTGTATTTTACAGTACATTGGCCCATGCAGGCTATTTTGAAGTAAGCGAATTAGCAACATTCAGAAAAATCAATTCTAGACTACAAGGCCACCCAACTACACATGAAGGTCTTCCGGGCATTCGTATTGCGTCGGGATCATTGGGCCAAGGATTATCTGTTGCTATAGGAGCCGCACAGGCCAAAAGATTGAATAAAGACAATAATCTAGTTTATGTACTAATGGGTGATGGTGAATTGCAGGAAGGTCAGGTGTGGGAAGCTGCAATGTATGCCCCACATAACAAAATTGACAACTTGATTGCTACCATTGATTATAACAAAGCACAAATTGACGGGTCTACAGATCAAGTATTATCCTTGGGTGATCTTCGCTCAAAATGGGAAGCATTTGGCTGGGATGTGATGGAAATTGCAAAAGGAAATGACATGTCTTCAGTAGTTGCGGGCTTAACGGAAGCTAAATCGCGTACTGGAAAAGGTAAACCAGTCATTATTTTAATGCATACTGAAATGGGAAGTGGTGTTGATTTCATGATGGGTTCTCATAAATGGCATGGTGTTGCTCCAAATGACGAACAATTAGCGTCGGCGTTGAATCAACTTTCAGAAACTTTAGGAGATTACTAGAATGAAAAAATATACTTATACAGAGTCAAAAGATACACGTTCGGGATTTGGTGCAGGCTTATTAGAGGCAGGAAAACAAAACGAAAACGTAGTTGCATTATGTGCAGATTTGATCGGTTCATTGAAAATGAACGATTTTATAAAAGAGTTTCCAGAACGCTTCTTCCAAATCGGTATTGCTGAAGCTAATATGATGGGCATCGCTGCTGGACTTACAATCGGTGGAAAAATTCCTTTTACAGGTACTTTCGCCAACTTTTCAACAGGACGTGTTTACGACCAAATTCGCCAATCTATTGCTTATTCGGACAAAAATGTAAAAATCGCTGCTTCACATGCGGGGTTAACCTTAGGTGAAGATGGTGCTACTCATCAAATTTTGGAAGATATCGGATTGATGAAAATGTTACCTGGAATGACTGTAATCAACCCTTGCGACTTCAATCAAACAAAAGCAGCTACCATTGCTGCTGCAAAATTTGAAGGGCCGGTTTATCTACGTTTCGGCCGTCCGGTAGTTCCAAACTTTACGCCTGCTGATCAAGAATTTGTAATTGGAAAGGCCGTTTTATTGAACGAAGGTACAGATGTAACCATCATCGCTACAGGCCACTTGGTCTGGGAAGCTATTCAAGCGGGTGAAAAATTAGCGGAATTGGGCATCAATGCTGAAATTATCAATATCCATACCATCAAACCGTTGGATGAGGAAGCAATTTTGAAATCAGTTGCAAAAACAAAATGTGTCGTTACCGCCGAAGAACATAACCGTCTTGGTGGATTGGGCGACAGCGTTGCACAGGTATTGGCAAGAGAATTACCTAGCCCACAAGAATATGTAGCCGTAAATGATAGTTTTGGGGAATCAGGTACTCCAGCACAACTCATGGAAAAATATGGTTTGAATGCAGAAGCTATCGTAGCTGCTGCTCAAAAGGTAATCAAAAGAAAATAACAAAAAACTTCACAGGTCAATATATGGATGACGCTTTAATTATAGCAAAGTTCGCCGAAGAAAGTACGCGAGAAGAAGCTTTCCGTTTATTGTTGAAAAAATATCAACAAAAGATTTATTGGCATGTGCGAAGAATGGTAATCGATCACGATGATGCTGATGATGTCGTACAGGATATTTTTGTCAAAGTATGGAAGAACCTCGGGAATTTCCGTGAAGATTCACAATTGTATACTTGGCTATATCGCATCGCAACAAACGAATGTATTACATTCTTAAATAAAAAAAAGCAGAAGCAGAACGTGTCGTTGGATGACGACACGACTGCTTACTTAGCAGAAACACTTGCTGATGGCAATTATTTTAATGGCGACAAAGCTCAGATGAAATTGCAGCAGGCTTTATTAACGTTACCGGAGAAACAGAAATTGGTTTTTAATATGAAATATTTTGAAGACATGAAATATGATGAAATTTCTGAAGTACTCGGCACAAGTGTTGGCGCATTAAAAGCGTCCTATCATTTGGCAGTAAAAAAAATAGAGGCTTTTTTTAATAACAACGATTAAACCTTTTAGCCAAATTAGGTTCTAACAGATACTATGAAGGAAAATAGCACATATCATGATGGGCTGGAATCTAATCATCTTCCAGAATCATTGCGTGAAAACCCTTTTGGCGTGCCTGAGAATTATTTCAGTGATTTAGAATCTAAAATAATAGCGCATGTCAAATGGATTGAATGCAAAGACGGAGTTGCATTTGAGGTTCCGGAAGGGTACTTTGATTCACTCCCAGATCTTGTGCTAAACAAAATAGCGGAGGATTCCCTCAAAACGCTAGTTGCTATGGATGGTTTTGATATTCCTGAACAATATGCTGGGATATTAACAGCAGACATCTTTCATCGCATTTCGGAAGAAAATTTAAAAGAAAAAATCCAATCGGACGGTTTTACAGTACCAACAGGTTATTTCCAAACACTTGAGCAAAATATCGCAACAGATATTGCAGCACAACAGTTAAAAGACAGCGTTCCTACAGAGGGCTTTGCTGTTCCTGTTGGCTATCATACAAATCTTGAAGAAACTATTTTTTCCCGTATTGCTGAAACAGAATTGAAGCAAGCTGTCCAAACGGATGGTTTCGCCCTTCCAATAGATTATCATGCAGATCTTGAAGAAGCTATTTTCGCCAGTCTTGCTGAAGAAAAATTAAAAGCTACAGCTCCTACGACAGACTTTGACGTTCCACCGCATTATTTTGAAACACTTTCAGACAAAATTATCGGCACTATTCAGGAGCGCAAAGAAGAAAGGGAAACGACCCCTATCCGTCGCTTAGGTAAACCAAAAAAATGGTACTCCAGATATGCGGTAGCAGCTTCGTTTACAGCAATGCTGGGCCTTGGTGGATATTGGGGATATCAATATCAACAGCAAAATACTATCCCACAGGATAACGTAGCTGAAGCCCAGTTAAGTCAACATTTATCTGAAATTCCGAAGCAGGAAATTATTAATTATCTTTCTGCCTCTGCTTCTGGTGATGACATAGTATATATGTCACAATATACGGATGAAACAAATCTCCCAACGAAAGGATTTGGCAGTAATATATCTAAACAAGAGATAGAAGATTATCTAAACTATACCTTATAATGATGTTCAACAAAAAAAACATATGGATAACATTGTTCTTTAGTATATTTTCTATTGCCTTGGGCTTTGCGCAAGACAGAAACCGATTCCAAGCTATTGAAAATGAAAAGATAGCCTATATTACTAAAGAACTAGATTTGACTCCTAAAGAAGCTCAGCAGTTCTTTCCGCTCTATAATGAATATAGTCAGACATTATGGGATATTCGGAGAGAAAAATTGAATGGTGCTCCTAAAAACAGTTTTAGGGGACGGTCGAGGGATGTACTGCAATATGACGCCAAAGAGGTGCAGATTAAGAAGGACTATCGTGCAAAGTTTGCCAAGGTGATAGGTAGTGCCCGAGCTTCACAATTCTTTGAAGTAGAGCAAGAGTTCAGGGAACATCTCTACAAATCTTTACAAAATAGACGAAAATAATCTCGAAAATAAAAAAGAAGTCTTGAAGACTTCTTTTTTATTTTCGGACATTTGTAAAATCATGTTAAGCAATAGAGAATTATTTTTAATGAACACCGCCCAAACCTCTAGCTCGCCTAGGTTGGTTGAAGTGGTTAAGGCCGAAGGTGTATACCTATATGGACCTAACGGAGAAGAATATATGGATCTTGTCTCCGGATTTAATGTGAGTAACATCGGTCATCGTCACCCAAAAGTACTTGAAGCAATAAAGGCCCAGCTCGATCAGTATCTACATGTCACCGTCTACGGTGAATTTGTACAAGCTCCCCAAGTTCAATTTGCCACAGAATTATTGGCAGAATTGCCTTCAAATTTCCAATCGGTATACTTGACCAACAGTGGAACAGAAGCTGTAGAAGGTGCTATGAAAATTGCTAAGAAGTACACCGGAAGAAAGCAAATTATCGCAGCCAAAAAGGCGTATCATGGAAGTACCCAAGGGGCACTCAGCCTTATTGGAAATGATGAATATCGCAAAGCCTATGCGCCGCTTCTTCCAGACATAGACTTTATTTCTTTTAACGATCCTAAAGACTTAACAAAAATCACAGATAATACGGCTGCAGTGATTCTGGAAGCTATTCAAGGAGAAGCAGGAGTCAGGGTTCCTGATGTCGCCTATATGCGGGCCGTAAGAAAGCGTTGTGATGAAACAGGTACACTGCTCATTTTCGATGAAATCCAAACAGGTTTTGGTCGTACAGGAAAACTATTTGCCTTTGAGCATTTTGGTATTGTGCCTGATGTCCTTATGTTGGCCAAAGGCATCGGAGGGGGTATGCCATTGGGTGCCTTCGTGGCTGCCAAAGAAGTGATGGACGTCATTAAAGACAATCCGATGTTGGGTCATATCACCACATTCGGTGGGCATCCTGTGAGTTGTGCTGCCGCCCGTGCATCGCTTGCAGTGATCAAATCGGAAAAACTCGTTGAACAGGTGGCACATAAAGCCGATCTATTTCGTAAAAAACTTAACCATCCGGCAATTAAAGAAATCCGGGGCTTAGGGTTGATGATGTGTCTACAATTGGACAGCTTTGAGCAGGTTTATAATGTCAGTAAATACTGTGCAGAACATGGAGTGATGATTGACTGGTACCTACATTGTGAAACAGCACTTCGCGTAGCTCCGCCACTGACCATTACTGAAGCTGAAATAGAAAAATCCTGTAACATCATTATAAAAGGTTTGGAAAAGTATGCTTAAAGTATGTAACTTTAATACGTAACAAAAACCTAATAATGAGCACAAACCGTAGATCATTTATCAAAAAAAGTATTATTGGCGCCGGTCTTTTGACTGGAGCCAATTTATTGGGCAACGACGTTTATGCCGGCGAAGACAACTTTAAATCTTCAAAAATAAGTTTGAATGACGGAGATGTCATTCTATTTCAGGGTGACTCAATCACGGATGTAGGCCGGGATCGAAACAACAGAAACGCCAATGATACAAACGCATTAGGCCGAGGGTATGCCTTACTGGCCGCCAGCCAACTATTGAATAAGTATGCCGCAAAGAATCTGAAAATTTACAATACTGGAATCAGCGGCAACCGTGTTCCCGACCTTCAACAACGTTGGACAGCGGATACTTTGGCAATCAAACCAACCGTTTTGAGTATCTTGATCGGTGTAAATGATTTTTGGCGAACCATCGATCGTGGCGCCAAAACAACTGTTGAAGAATATAAATCCCAATACCAACAATTGTTGCAGGAGACCTTGCAGAAACTTCCGAATGTTAAACTGATTATTGGAGAACCTTTCGCCGTAAAAGGTGTCGGCCATATCACGGATGCTTGGTATCCCAAGTTTTTAGCTTACCAGGAGACTGCTCGGGATATTGCAAAAGAATTTAATGCGATACTTCTTCCCTATCAGAAAATCTTTGACAATGCACAAAAGACAGCTCCGGGAGCTTACTGGGCAGCGGACGGTGTACACCCCACGCTTGCTGGAGCGCAGATGATGGCAACAGCCTGGATGGACTGCATCAAATAATATAAACAAAGAAGGACGGATATTTTGACAACATCCGCCCTTCTTTGTTGAATAAATCTTAACCTAAATCTCTTTATAAGGGGTCTTTTGTAAGTCTGGAAGAAAATAAGCTACCACCCCAATTAAGGGCAAATAAGAACATAGATGGTAAATGAATTCAATGGACGTGTGATCCGCCTGCCATCCCAGAACGGCCGATCCTATTCCGCCCATTCCAAATGCAAAACCGTAAAATAATCCCGAGACCATCCCTAATTTTTTAGGTAGTAATTCCTGCGCATATACAATAATGGCAGGAAAGGCCGAAGATAATATCAATCCAATAATGACGATCAGTATTCCAGTCATGGTAAGCCCCACATAAGGCAAGGCCAATGCGAATGGAGCCACTCCTAAAACAGAAAACCAAATTACGTATTTCCGACCAAAACGATCTCCAAAAGCGCCTCCCAATAACGTACCTACGGCGACAGCAATCAGAAAATAAAACAGATACACCTGTGCTTCCACTTCGTTGATCCCAAATTTTTTCATGGTGTAAAATTGAAAATAATTAGTAATACTAGCGATATAGAAATACTTTGACACAATCAATAACAATAGAATGATAACTGTTGCTACAATACGTGAATTGGGAAGATCCGGCACACGAATAACCTTTTTTGTCGCTCTTGAAACATTTGCAAGTCGACGTTTATACCAAGTTCCGATATAATAAGAAATACACTGGCCAACAATTGTAAACAAGCACATCCAGGCAATTGCTTGCTGCCCTCGAGGTAAAACCAAAAACGCAACTATAATAGGTGCCAAAGCAGTACCTGCATTTCCACCGATCTGAAATATAGACTGGGCCATACTCCTTCTACCACCTGAAGCCATGTAAGCTACACGCGAAGATTCAGGATGGAAAATTGAGGAACCAATACCAACAAGAAAAACGGAGAACAATATCCATGCATAAGTATGTGCTTGAGAAAACAACAACATACCCACAAGCGAAAATGACATCCCGATAATCTGTGAATATGGAACAGGATGCTTGTCTGTAAATGAACCTACAACGGGCTGAAAAATAGAAGCCGCAATCTGGTATACCAATGTAATCATCCCTACCTGAGAAAAGCTCAGGTGATGTTCTTCTTTTAATAAAGGGTAAGTGGCAGGAATTACAGCCTGAATAAGATCATTCAGCAGGTGCACCATACTCACGGCAAACAAAATAGAAAAAATAGGTCTAGTTTCTTTTTCTTTGATCATGATCTCGCTTTAAATTAAAAAGGTCGATTTATTCAAATCAACCTATATATCTGCATTTATTTATAATACACGTACCAACAATCCTTTGAGGTATTCCCCTTCTGGAAAGGAGGCCCTAACAGGATGATCTTCGGGTTGATGGAATTGCCGAATAAACTGTATCTCTTTACCCGCGTCCAATGCGGCCCAGGCAAGTACTTGTTTAAAGGTGTCCATATCCATCGCTCCGGAACAAGAGAATGTCGCCAATAACCCACCGCTATTCAACAGCATTAAACCTCGACGATTCAAATCTTTATAAGCCCGTGATGCTCTTTCCAAAGCTGAACGGGAAGGTGCATACTTTGGTGGATCCAGGACGATCAAATCGAATTTTTCACCCTCATCTATAAACTTACGCAATTGCTTATTGACGTCAGACAATATTGCTTTATGCCGACTTGGCTCAAATCCGTTTTCGGCTACATTTTTTTCAAGAGTTTCAATCGCCAATGCCGAACTATCGACGGATACAACTTCACTTGCTCCAGCTTTCAAGCTGTTCAACGTAAATCCACCAGAATAGCAGAAACAATCCAATACTCGTCTACCCGCAACATATTGCGCGGTCAATAACCTGTTTTCCCGCTGATCACAGTAAAATCCTGACTTTTGTCCGTCAATAATATTTACCTTATAATGAAGGCCATTTTCAATAACGTCTACAAATTCAGGCGGCAACTCTCCAGACAAAAGACCATTTGTATCAGGCAAGCCTTCATGTTCCCGGGACTTTAGATCACTCCGCTCGTAGATACCTGTAGGATCGAGCAGGGTATTTAATTCCGCGATAATAATGTCTTTAACCTTTTCTACCCCTACCGAATGAACCTGAATGGAGATAAAATCAGCATACTTATCAACGATTAATCCAGGCAGAAAATCTGCTTCTGCAAAAATGAGACGAACCGTATTCGTCATACCATCTTGGAGCAAATGTTGCCTCGCAGCCACCGATTTTTGAATACGGATACGCCACCAATCCGTGTCAATGTGAGCTTGTGGATTCCATTCCAATAAACGAATGGCTACCCGGGAACTATTGTGAAATAATCCATATGCGATAAACTCTCGCTCGGCATTGAATACGCCAACAACTTCGCCATCTTCTATCTTATCGGACAATGATTTAATTGCTCCAGAAAATACCCAAGGATGCAATTGCCAGGCAGCTTTATCCTTACCCTTATTCAAATAAACTGATTTCATTACTGCAAAATTAACTTATTAATTGTAAAATTTTGATTCTTTATTTGCAATAAAAAAAATACTGAAAGAAATATTCTCGTACATTTACAAAATGAATTTAAAACATCTTTTATTAACTACAGTAATTATTACTACTACATTTTCTTGCAAAAAATCAGATCCTGAACCCGCAATTAAAAATGAGGAAGATAAAGACATTACTCGAATTAAAGAATTATATAGATAACTATATTGGTATAAAAAAGGGCTCCTAATGGAGCCCTCCGCGTTTAGTTATGGTTGATTAGATATCTTTTGAACGCTTCGAAGTCTACCTCCAAAGGTTCCGCTAGTTTTTCTTTTCCTTGCAATGTTTCTGCGCCATCTGGAAGCGCAATTTCCTTGAACACTTCAGGATCAATTGCATCCGGGAATTTGCAGGGATGTGCCGTAGATAAGAAAACCGAAGCGTAATGACCTGGATTTTCTTTAGCATAAGCTTTCGCACCAAGCCACGCAATCGCCGTATGTGGACAGGCAATGTAATTTGATTCCTGAACGAGCTTATTCATTCCCTCTTTCGTTTCTTCGTCTGTAAAGGTATAAGAGGAAAGCATAGCCTTTAATTCCGCCATATTACCTGCAAACAGGTCTTGAATACGTACCCAGTTGCTTGGGTTACCCACATCCATGGCATTGCTCAATGTCTGGATAGAAGGTTTAGGTTCGTATTGTCCTGAAACAAGAAATCTCGGTACGGTATCGTTGACATTCGTCGCTGCCACAAAATGTTTGACAGGAAGCCCCATTTTATAGGCGAGCAAACCTGCACCAATATTCCCAAAATTACCACTTGGTACGGTAAACACGACTTCATTGATGCCTTGTGATTTCAGTTGGGCATAGGCATAAAAGTAATAAAAAGTTTGCGGGATCAATCGGGCAATATTGATTGAATTGGCAGATGTCAATCGCAAGGTTTGATTGAGTGCTTCATCATTAAAAGCCTGTTTCACGAGCGCCTGACAATCATCAAATGTACCATTGACTTCAAGAGCACGTATATTTTGGCCGTTCGTGGTTAACTGTAGCTCTTGTACTTCCGAAACTTTACCTTTGGGATATAATATGGTCACGCGAGTCCCCTCTACTCCCAAGAAACCTAATGCTACAGCTCCTCCAGTATCGCCAGAAGTTGCGACGAGTACATCCAGCAATTTATCATCTGCTTTAGAAAAGTATCCCATGATACGGCTCATAAATCGAGCTCCAAAATCCTTAAAAGCATAAGAAGGTCCGTGAAATAGCTCCAATACAGCCGTACTATCGGTCAGGAATTTGACGGGTGCTTCAAAATTAATCGCTTCATCGACGATTTTCTTTAAATCCGGCTTAGGAATATCATTATCCAAAATTGTCGAGGCTACCTCCAACGCAATTTCCTGCAAAGAATATTGTTGGATATTTTTGATAAATAAAGGATCCAGTTGCGGGATTTGTTCAGGCATATATAATCCTTTATCTGCTGGCAGCGAATTAAATACGGCATCTTTGAAAGACACAGCTAATGCTTTATTATTTGTACTGTAAAATTTCATCTTTTAATACATATTTTAATTTACATCTATTCTGAATCATCTAAAAGGTGCACGATGTGCGCTTTCTACAACAAAGTAAGATGTGCTTTATACCACGCTCAATTACATATCCGTGGTATAGTAAAAATTTTAATTTAATACCTTTGGCCCCTCAAGATTTACCTTTGAAACATAACCGAAGCTCTCTATTTCGTTTTCTTTAAGGTGTGCCTGAATTTTGTCTGCAATATTTTTTGCGACCTGCTCATCCCGTGTTATTGCAACGACCGAGGGACCTGAACCTGAAATACCGAAGCTCAGGGCGCCATGCTGTAGGGCAATTTCCTTCATTTCATAAAACTGCGGAATCAATATTGCTCGCGTAGGCTCTATAAGGATGTCCTTCATGCTCCGGGAAATCAGATCATAATCTTCTTTAAATAAAGCTGCTACCAATCCGGCAATATTGCCCCATTGCGTCACAGCATCTTTTAATAAGACTTTATCTTTGATTAATTGCCGTGCATCACGTGTGGGGACATCGACCTGTGGAAACACCACTGCTGCCACTAATTCCTTCGGTGAAGGAATAGAAATAACATCCAGAGGCTCATTGCCTCTAATCAAGGTGATCCCACCATATAGTGCTGGCGCAACATTGTCAGCATGTCCAGTACCACAGGCCAAGCGTTCTCCTTCGACACAGAACGGCAATAATTCTTCCTTTGTTAATGGATCGCCCAGCATAACATTAATCGCAAAAAGGCCAGCCACGGTGCTCGCTGCGCTAGATCCTAGACCTGACCCAATTGGCATGTGCTTATGCAATTCAATTTCAACGCCGACCTTAGACGCAATGTTTAGTGCTTGCAATAGATACTGAACACAAGCGGATACGGTATTTTTACTCGGATCGAGCGGGAGCCTACCATCATCTCCTGTGATTTCCTTTATAGTCACCCCGGGTTGCTGCTTGCGTCGCATGATAACTTCATCCCCCGGCTGCTCTAGCGCAAAGCCCAGTATATCAAAACCACAGATCATATTCGCTACTGTCGCAGGAGCAAACACGCGAACTTCTGGCAACATCTTGTCTAAATCGACGACCTTACCCTTTAGATATTCAACATTTAAATTATTGGCCATTACTTCAATCGTTATTTCCTTCAAAATAGTTTATGCACCTACGTTAACCAAATCTGCAAAGACTCCCGCCGCAGTTACTTCTGCTCCTGCTCCAGGCCCTTTTACCACCAAAGGACGGTCTTTATATCGTTCTGTTGTAAATGAAATAATATTATCGCTACCGGATAATGCGTAAAAAGGATGGTTTTCATCTACAAATTGAATGGCGATAGAAACCTTTCCATTTTCTAGCTTTCCAATATAGCGGATTGCCTTTTTTTCACGGACAGCTCTTGCTTTCATATCTTCAAAATAGGCATTCTCTTTTTGGAGCTCCGCATAGAAGGAATCTACAGTATCGGCCTTCAGACAAGCTTCTGGAAGAATTGGCCCTAGATCCACATCTTCCGCTTCCACGGCATAACCAGCGTCTCGCGCTAAAATCAACATCTTACGCATAAAGTCAATTCCACCCAAATCATCCCTTGGATCAGGCTCGGTATAGCCCAGTTCCTGCGCCTTCTTTACCACATTGAAAAAAGAAACGTCATCTTTAAAATTGTTGAAGATGTAAGAAATAGTCCCCGAAAGAATAGCTTCGATCTTTAAGATTCGATCACCACTGAGCATCAAATCTTTAAGAACTCTGACAATAGGCAGTCCAGCACCAACATTCGTTTCATAGAAAAAATCCACTCCATGTTTATGTGCGGTATCACGAAGTGTCTTGTACTGTGCATACTTTCCGGAATTCGCGATTTTATTGCAGGTTACAATGGAGATATTGGATTTAAAAATATCCTCATAATATGTCGCAGGTAATTTGCTCGCAGTATTATCAATAAACACACAGTTGGGTAGGTTAAGCGCCTTCATCTTTTCAATAAATAAAGCTAGATCAGCCTCAGAACCATTTTCCTCGAGCT
Source organism: Sphingobacterium sp. UBA7249 (assembly GCF_002472835.1). Lineage (NCBI taxonomy): Bacteria > Pseudomonadati > Bacteroidota > Sphingobacteriia > Sphingobacteriales > Sphingobacteriaceae > Sphingobacterium > Sphingobacterium sp. UBA7249. The sequence continues at coordinate 47,540 of NZ_DKST01000017.1, forward strand.
CGGCAGACCAATTATTTAGCTCCACACCTTCGGTATTGAAAAGCATCTTACGGCTATTGGAAATTCCGACTACTTTGATCTCGATATCATTTTTATCAAGCAGAAAGTCATGTTGCTCTTCCAATTGTTTAAATAGCGTCGCGCCAATATTACCTGTACCGATGTTAAACACATGCAATGTTTTTTTCAACTCTGCAAAAAAAGCATCATGAACAGCGTTGAGTGCTTTCGCCAAATCTTCTTTACCTATAATAACAGAGATATTGTATTCAGATGAGCCTTGCGCAATCGCGCGCACGTTGATACCATTCCGCCCAAGGGCAGCAAATAATCTTCCGGACATCCCCGGCGTCCGTTTCATATTTTCACCCACAATAGCTAATACCGATAGGTTTTCCTCAATAGCGGGAATGACCAACTTATTTGCCTGGATTTCCAGTTCGAATTCAATTTCAATCAACTGTATTGCGCGCTTCGCATCCGAGGGATTAACCGCAAAGGTGATGCTATGTTCCGAAGAAGACTGCGTGATCAATATAACATTAATTTGTTCTCTCGCCAACAAGGTAAAAAGTCGTCCGCTAAACCCTGATTTGCCGATCATGCCCGATCCGCTCAGATTAATTACAGAAATGTCCGAGATCGAGGAAATCCCTTTGATTGGTAACGCTGTCTTTCCACTGTCAAATTGGATTACTGTGCCTGAGAAATCCGGTTCAAAAGTATTCCGGATAACGATGGGGATTTTTTTCAAAAATGCGGGGATCATAGTAGGCGGATAGATTACTTTAGCTCCAAAATAAGATAGCTCCATTGCTTCAGTATAGGAAAGCACTGGGAGTGAAAAAGCTTTTTTCACAATCCGGGGATCAGCAGTCAGCATTCCATTAACGTCAGTCCAGATTTCAATCGCTGTGGCATCAAGGATAGAGCCAAAGATTGCTGCGGTATAATCCGATCCGCCACGCCCTAAAGTGGTAATACGACCATGCTCATTGCTGCCGATAAAACCGGTCACAAACAGAAGTTTGTCGCCGTGACTAATATACAATGATTTCACAAGCTGCTCCGTCAAGGACTCATTTAGATGCGCATTACCAAAGTTGGAATCGGTCTTTACATAATGTGAGGCGTCTATAAATAGAGACTCCGGTATGTACTGTTCCATTACTTTAGAAACCATATAATTAGAGCATCGCTCACCATAACTCAGAATCAAGTCCTTACTTTGATTACTTAGCTCCTTCAGTGCAAAAATTCCTTGGAGAAGATCTTCGATCTCATTGAAAAATAATTTAAGCTTGGTAAAGACCGGATTTTGGAACTTAACCGCCAAGAGTTCTTTCACAACTGAAAAATGCTTATCTTCCAATGATTTAAGCCCTTCGGAAAAAGACTTACCTTCTGCAGCATCTTCCGCCAACTGGGTTAGTAAATTTGTGACACCTGACATGGCGGATAACACCACCAGGGGCTTTTCCTTCGCATCGTAGGATTTCTTAACAATACTTAAGACTCCTTTGAGACTTTCTACTGTTCCGACTGAAGTTCCTCCAAATTTTAAAACTTTCATACTGATTTATACTGTTTGTTTAGTTTGATTTATGTGATAAAAAAGAAGCGCTTTCCTTTTTGAGGAAAGCGCTTCGAATATTATGTCTACAATTATATACAATGAAACTACTTCCTCCTAAGTTTTATCCCGGTGGTAATAATAATCGTTGTAATAATTGTGTTTGTCTTCATTGTTTTTACTTATGTGTTGTAAATATAGAACTAATATTATCACATTCCTAAAGAAAATTAATATTTTTTTTCAGTTTCACAAAAACTAACCTAAAACAGTGGTATTATAACATAAGCCCATTATTTTATTCGCTTGGGAATACTCAACCTGTTGTAGTAAAAGCTCGACATACTTATTAAATTTCAATAGATCCAAAAAGTGTTAAGAAAGATGTTAAAATTGTTAAAATTGTGTTAAATCGCCTAAAAAAAATTTGACCTTAAACTGATATTGTATTATATTCGCAACAGTGCTGTCCAAAATAGATGACAGTACTGAATTTAAAAGTTAAATGTTGTACAAAAAAGCGATTTAATGAAAACAAAGAAATTTATAGCGTCAATGCTATTTATCGGCTTATGTCTAGTGTCGCAGGCACAAACCAACAGAAACTCCAAACCAGAATCAGATCCTGATAACCTCGCCAAAGAATACTTTTCACAAATCATGGGTGTTGCCGTCTCAGCAACAACGAATACAAAGCTTTATCAATTTGTCTATGAATGGCTAGGTACTCCATACCGTTTGGGCGGGGATTCAAAACGAGGCATTGATTGTTCTAAATTTTCTTACGAATTATATGACAAAGTTTTTAATACGTCATTAGGTTACAACAGCCGTAATCAATATTCACAAGTAAAGACAGTGCAAAAGAACGAATTGAAAGCAGGAGATTTGGTTTTCTTCAAAATTAGAAGTAGAAGCATTACCCATGTAGGTGTTTATATTGGTGATAATAAATTTGCTCATGCGTCATCTAGCAAGGGCGTTATGATCAGCAACTTGGACGAACCCTATTGGAGACGTTATTATTATAATGGTGGTCGCTTACCAGAAGACAATAAAACGCTTACTGCCGAAATATTAAAAGCAGAAAAAGATAACAAACTGAACTAAGGTTCATTTATTGACATAAAAAAGTCCAAAGCTTTAACTTGCTTTGGACTTTTTTTATACAATTTATTATCCTATTTTTACCCTATAATCATTGAAATGCTATTATGTCTTCAAAGAAAACACTCATCTTAAATAAAGAACAAATAAAACAGAAGTCTATCCGTATTGCCTATCAAATTTTAGAAGACAATTTTGAAGATGAAACACTTGTTTTAGTTGGGATTGCCGATCGGGGTTATGTATTTGCGCAACGCCTTCAAACAATATTAAAGGAGATTTCAGACAAAGAAATTCTTTTGATTAAAGTTACCATGAAGAAAACAAGCCGCTCATTGAGTGCGGGCACAGACTTACCCGTTGACATTGCAAAAGACAGAACAATCATCCTAGTTGATGATGTATTAAATAGTGGTAGGGCACTGGCCTACGGTTTGGGTGTATTCCTGAATGTTCCATTGAAAAAGATGAGAACAGCCGTTCTGATCGATAGGAGCCATCACAAGTTCCCAATCTTTAGTGACTATTATGGTACTAAATTGTCCACTATCCTAAAAGAACATGTCACCGTTACGCTAGAAGAATTTGATAATGAAGAAGATGCGGCCTGGTTAGTATAACCATGCTGCTACTTCTTTGACATCTTCAGTTTCATTCCGGGTTTGATTCGACTCCCATTTAAATCATTATCTCTTTTTAAACGGCTAACAGATACGCCATTTTTATTGGCAATCTGAGATAGGGTATCCCCCCTTTTAACGACATAATACGCCGTACGGGAAGAAGTACGTTGTTGACTTTTCTTAACCGATTTTTCAGCGTTATGCGCTAATTTTGCATTCACAAAATTATCTTCTTTCTTGATCAATAAAGTTTGTCCCGGTACAATTTGATTTCCGCGAAGACTATTCCATGATTTTATATCCTGAACAGTAACCTCAAATTTTTCGGCTATTGAGGCGAATGTCTCCCCCACTTTCACTTTGTATTTTCCGCCTTTCAAAAGCGCTGCAGGTTCGTTAATAGCAGTGACACTCATACCTGAAGTAGGTACTGGCGTATTAAGTGCAGCATAAAGCTCTTCTGTCGCTATTTTCTTGTCGAAGACAGGCAGCACTAACCTTAACGGACTTTCTTCTCTACCATTTAAAATATTTTTTTTAAAGCTAGGGTTTAGCGCTCTGAGGGTTTCTTTGGATATATCTAACGCATCTGCGATCTGGCTTAACGAAATTCGTTTGCTGATGTCTAAGACTTGAATTCGTGGGGGAAACTCTGTCTCAGCAGCCGTAATATTATTTTCCTCAGCATATTTCATCGCATAGGTCATGGCAATGAATTTTGGGATGTAGTTTTGTGTTTGTTGGGTCAAATAAGGGGCAATATCCCAAAACGTAGGCTTCTCTTTCCCTGATCGTTGAATCGCCCGTCCTACAGCTCCTCTTCCACCATTATAGGAAGCAATTGCTAAAAGCCAATCACCATACTCCTCATAAGCTTCCTTCAGGATTTTAGCTATGGCATAGCTGGAAGCAATCGGATCCATCCGCTGGTCTGTATAGCTATCTACAGTCAAATTGTAGGTCTTCGCCTCATAATACATCAACTGCCATAGTCCTGTAGCGCCTGCACTTGAAATATCCCGCGGATTTAGAGAAGATTCAACTACACTTAAATATTTCAATTCGCGAGGTACACCAACTTCATCTAGAATTCGATCAAACATTGGAAAGTAATATTGTCCAAGTCCCATCATTCTACACATATAAGAATTATAATTATCAGAGGTGTATTTGGATATCAGCTCTTTTATCCGAGGAGAATAATTTAATGGTACTTCGCGTTCAATTGCTTTGAGTTTTCGAACAAGTTGTATCTCTTCGTCAGTAATCGTTAAATCATCTTGTCGATTATTTCCTAAAGATTTGACGCTATCTAAGTATTGGTAAATCTCCTGTTTTTCTTTTTCAATCCGTTCTTGGATTATGTGATGAGTGGCTTCTTTCATGCCATCTACAGCGCTTTCTTGAGCCATGAGTGGCAGCGTAGAACACAGCCCTCCTAGTATTGAAATTAACGTCTGTTTTCCGATCATAAATTTACTGTTAAATCCAGGTCTGATTCTCTTCTTGAAAAATCAACAATAATCTAAACGCTTAGAAATGGATTTTAGTATAAAAATGGTTTTGGGTCCATTCAGCTATAGGCCCAAAATAAAACAAAATACGATTTCGTTCATCACAAAATCGTATGTATGTTATATGGGAATATTTTCCCTTATTTCGTATTATCTTCTACTTCAGATTTTTTTTCGGGTGAAGATTCATCTTTTTGGCCTTCTTTGAATTCCTTCACTCCCTTACCCAATCCGCGCATCAATTCAGGAATCTTCTTGCCACCAAACAATAGTAACAATATTACTACAATGATGATTAACTCCTGCCCCCCGATTCCCATGATTAATAATGATGTTGACATAACTATAATTTCTTGTTTTTCAATTCTTTTAAACTAAATCTTTTCTCTCTCCTTACAAATGTAATGATAATTATTAAATATAGTAATTATTTCTTATCTCGCCAACCAGGACATCGGATTCAACGGAGTTGATCCCTGATAAACCGAGAAGTCGACCATAGGTACACCTGTATCTGAATCCACATCCGCGGTACCAATCGTTTGACCGGTACTGACCTTCTGTCCCTTAGAAACACTAACACTACCTAAGTTATTATATACCGTAAAATACTCACCGTGTTTAATCATCACGATACGTTGTCCATACATTGTCAGAACACTACTTACCTCACCTGCGAAAACTGCTTTAACAGCGGCGCCGCTGGAGGTTTGTATTTTCACAGATTCGTGATCCCAGTTCACATTTCTACCGACACTTTCCCCACCAAATCCTTGCATAACTTTCGCATTGGAAACCGGCCATGGTAAGCTACCACGATTGGATCTAAAATCATTGGAAAGTTTGATTGCTTCCGGTGTACTGCGCAAAACCTCAGAATCTGATTTACGAACGGTGCTACCCTTAGTACTCGTATTGCCTTTACCTTTGGGAGCATTTGCCGACTCATTAGCTTTCCGATTACGCTCAGCAGCGGCCTCAGCAGCACGACGGGCAGCTTCTGCACGTCTTCTTTCAGCTTCAATCTCTCTTCTGATAATTTCTTTGATCGCTGCATTGATACGACGCTCTTCTTTTTGCTTCTGCGTGATGTCTTTCTTTACACCACGTTCTGTAACAATAAGTTCGCTCAATTGTCCGGAATAAACAGAGCGTTGTTGAGCGATTGTTCGCTTCTCATTTTCTTGCTCTTTCATTAGTGCCACCTGTTTATTTCGATCGGCCTTCAATTGCGCGATTTTTTGTTCGATCTGTTTCTTTGTATTCTCAATATCAGCAGCCTTTAATTTTCTAGAATCATTAAATTGTTGCAAATATTTTACCCGTCTAAATCCTTGGTTAAAATCCTTGGAAGCAAAAATAAACATCAGTTTATTGTAAGCATTTCGGTTACGAAAAGCAAACATGACCATTTTTTCATAATCACGTTTCATTTTTTCCAATTCTGCTTTCAATTTATTGACAGCAGCAGTATTCGCATTAATGTGCCTGTTGATTACGGCTACTTCAGAAGTAATTGTATTTATCTTTTGTTCACGTAAGTTGATTTGCTTACTCAACGCTGTCACCTGTTGTTGTGTCAACGATTTTTCCTTGGCAATTTCCTTAACAGTTTTCTGCAATTCAGCAATTTCACGATTGAGTTTCTCCCGTTGCTTTTCCAGCTCAGCTCTTGTCTGTGCCGCAGAAATACCAATCATCAAGATGAATGCTATTATACCAAATATCGTTTTCTTAAAGTTCATTTACAGTACTATTTATTTCGTGTTTGCTCCTTCCCCAACCCCATTACATTCATCCACAATAGCAAACTAAATGCGAAAGTAATAAATCTAACGGAAATAGATCACTTCTTATCGGATTACTTTATATCGCGATGATACTGAAAACGGCATTTCAACAGGTTCATTAAACGTAACCTTATTAAAATTAATCTCTGTTTTTATCTCTTGCCGTCCGTCGGAAATAATCATTTTTAGCAGCATCGGAAATTCCTGCCCAGAAGCTATTGCATATTCTCCATAATTTGCTTCGAGCAACTGTTTCTTCGACAACTGTGAAAGCCGAAACTGATAAGGTCTATTGTTATTGTTCAATTTATATAAAAAACTAAGCTCATTCAATTTTCCATCCAATTGTACAGAATTTGGATCCTGCTGGAAATTCACCGCATCTATATCCGACAAAAGATTAACGGATAGATTAGCCAATAGTAAATCCTGCAGATTAGAGAAAGTAAGATCTGGGCTTGCAAATCGATAGAGATAATCAAATGATTTGACCATATACTCGCTCTGCAGCTTATTCAGGATTTGTACGCTATCTGGTGTAATTAAAACCCGAGCGACTTCAATCCCGAGCGTTGCTGAGATAGAAATCCAGATTTTTTTATCTTTTTCAATGCGGATATTAGAGGTAACATCAAAGTTGTCTTTCCCAAGATCAAGACGCATCTTTGCCTTCCCCGAAAATGTCGAGTAATTTAGATTGGTCAAAAAGAGGTTACGTAGTGTCGTCTTCTTCGCTTCACGCGTATTGTCTTTGACGACCAATTCATTTTCTGATTTGAGATCTGCTCCTTTCAGCAGTTTCTTTTTTGAGCTACAGGAAGAAAGCAAAAACGCCAGAACACCTATCCAAACAATTTTATTCCACATAACTTTTAGTCTCAATCTTCTTTTTTAGTTTCTGTTTACTTTCGTCAGAATCCATCCCTTTTTCCAATGCCAGATTCCATTGTCTGACAGCTTCAGTAGTCTTGCCCAACTTCATCAGAATATCGCCATAATGCTCAAGTAATACTGCTGTCTGTGGATTTGTGTTTTTCAGGGCCTTTTCGATCCAGATTAACGCATCCTTGTATTTACCATCAGCAAATAAGACCCAGGCATACGTATCTTCAAACGTACCGTTGCTGGGTTGCAATGTTGTAGCCATAGCAGCATACTTTGTCGCCTCATCAAGTCGTTCCTTTCTTAACGATAAATAGTACGCTAAATTGTTCATGGCAGTCACATTTGTACTATCCAATCGAATCGCCTCCATATAAGCTGCGTCCGACTCTTTATACATTTTCAATGTATTGTAGATATCGCCCAGTCCACCATAAATATTGGCTTGCAAAAAAGGTGTTTCATCCTGCGCATTATTTAATGCAGCTTCCATAAACTTACGACTATTCTCTGTATCTTTTTTCATCAGATAAGCCATACTGGTGAAATAAAGTATGGTCGAATTATTGGCCACATAATGTAAGGCCTCGGCGCCATGGGCTATGGCTTGATCAAATTCCCCTTTATCCATATCCAAGCTCATCAACATCCGCCAAGCGTCGATCTGATAGGGATTCATGCTCACAGCAACAGCCAACGAACTTTGCGCCGCCGTCTTATCTTCGTTGAGCCACAACACCTGTCCTTTGGCCATGTGGCTTTCGGCAATTCGTGGATGGACCTCAACTAAGATATTAGCCAACTCCAAAAGCTGCGCATTTGTGTAGGGGCTTTTAGGCCCCAACAAAGTCATGATGATTCTATTTTTATCACCAAAATCTATCTTTTTGGATTGAAATCCTTTTTTTAAGGCATCAAACGATAATTTGATCTTTTTATCAAAGCGGTACAGATCTGCTAAATCAAAATAAAGAAAATCTTCTTGTGAAGTTTGAATTCCTTTATTGATATACTCCAAGGCAAGTTTTGAGTTTTTGGAAAGGTTATAAGCCTGTGCCAATTGCCCATACACTTGAGCCAATTTGGTCCCATTGTCTGCCCAAGGTTTCAAGAGGTCGATTACTGCCTTATGATTACCGGCATCGTTCAACAGCACGCTACCCACCATATCCAATGTATCGGAAGCAGATTCAATCTCCTTTGTTTTATAAAAATACTCCAACGCACCGTCCTTATGACCTCCGTTAAAAAGTAACATAATTCGTTCACGCTTTAATGAAGCTGTATTATTATCATCTAAATCAATCAATTTATCTAAATAAATCAAAGCACTATCTGCATCGTTTTTGCTTTTGAACGCATCGACGGCAAAGCTTAGGTACTCAGGTTTCGGATCAATTTCCAAAGCCGCTTTTATAGCTTCTATCGCAGCATTTTGATTTCTCATTTGGGCAAAAAGGATAGCCTTTGTAAAATAGATATCATCCGCTTGAGGGTAATCTGCAAGTATGGCATCTAAAGAATCTACACCGGGACCAATCTTGCCCTGTTTCAGTATTTCTTGTACATTTTTGAGTCGCGCATCATAAGGTCTACTCTTCTTTTCCAATGATTGGGCCTGCAAGAGGCTAAGAGTAGTAAGGAATAAACCAACAAAAATTAAAACAACTCGTTTATCTAAAAAATTCAATCTCATCTACTTCCGCTAAATAATTAAAAATTCTCCTTGCAATATACTAACTAATGTAACAATATTCATTCGAGTAAGTTGTAAAAATATTGAGATTGGTCCAGTCTATCGGAAACTTAGCTCGTTTTCAATAAAATAAGCAAAATAGATTTTAAAATATAGAATAATAGATGTACCTTTGCAGACCCTTGTGATAAGGGGAAGAAATAAAATTTTAACAAATTATTTAAACAAAAGCAAGTGAATACGTTAAGTTACAAAACTGTCTCTGCCAACAAGAACACCGTTAACAAAGAGTGGATCGTTGTTGACGCTGAAGGAGAGATTTTGGGGCGTTTGGCGAGCAATATCGCGAAAGTAATTCGTGGTAAGCACAAGCCTACATTCACCCCACACGTAGACTGTGGAGATAACGTTATTGTTATCAATGCAGACAAAATTAGATTGACAGGAAACAAATTAGGCGACAAAGTTTACGTACGCTACACTGGATATCCAGGTGGTCAACGTTTCGTTTCCCCTAAAGAGTTAATGGCTAAATTCCCTGAACGCATCATTGAGAAAGCTGTTCGTGGTATGCTTCCTAAAAACCGTTTAGGTCGTCAATTGTTTAAGAACCTTTACGTTTATGCTGGTACTGAGCACAAGCATGAAGCACAAAATCCAAAACCAGTTAAATTTTAAGGAGAATCGACATGTCAACAACTAACACTTCAGGAAGAAGAAAAACTGCTGTTGCCCGCATTTACTTAACTGCTGGTAGCGGAAACATTGTTATAAACGGTAAAGACTACAAAGAGTATTTCCCAACATTACCTTTGCAATACATCGCTACACAATCATTAAGCGTAGCTGGTGAATTAGCAAACTTTGATGTAAAAGTAAACGTTAACGGAGGTGGTATTAAAGGTCAAGCAGAAGCTGTTCGCTTAGCGATCTCAAAAGCTTTGATTGAGCTTAACCCAGAAGTTAAACCTGCATTACGCGCTAAAGGTTTAGTAACACGTGATGACCGTATGGTTGAGCGTAAGAAACCAGGACGTCGTAAAGCTCGTAGAAGATTCCAATTCAGTAAACGTTAATCAAAGGAGGATCAAAAAATGGCAAGAACTACTTATCAAGATTTATTGGATGCAGGTGTGCACTTTGGTCACCTTACACGTAAATGGGATCCGAAAATGGCTAAGTACATTTTCATGGAGCGCAACGGTATCCACATCATTGACTTGAACAAAACTCTTACGAAATTAGAAGAGGCTGCTTCAGCTATCAAACAAATCGTAAAATCAGGTCGTAAAGTTTTATTCGTAGCAACGAAAAAACAAGCTAAAGAAATCATCGCACAGCAAGCTAAAGAGGTTAATATGCCTTTCGTTACTGAGCGTTGGTTAGGTGGTATGCTTACTAACTTCGCTACAGTTCGTAAGTCTATCAAAAAAATGTCTAACATCGACAAAATGCAAAAAGACGGTACTTACGATGTATTGTCTAAGAAAGAAAAGTTGATGATTCAACGTGAGCGTATCAAATTAGAAAACCTTTTAGGAGGTATTGCTGATTTGAATCGTTTACCAGCTGCTTTATTTATCATCGATGTGAAAAAAGAACACATCGCTGTTTCTGAAGCAATGAAATTGAACATCCCTACTTTCGCGATGGTAGATACAAACTCTGATCCTTCAAACATTGATTTCCCAATCCCTGCGAATGATGACGCTAGTAAATCTATTAGCTTAATCGCAAGCATCATTGGTCAAGCAATCCAAGAAGGTTTGGACGAGCGCAAACGCGACAAAGAAGAAGAAGCTGAAAAAGATGCTGCTGCTGCTAAAGCAAAGGTTGACAATAGTGAAGCTTCAGAAGCTAAACGTCCTCGCAAAGCGAAAGACGGAGAATAATATTTTTATTCCAAACCGGATAGCGTAGCGTTAGTTTCTGGAAAAGATTACTTTTCTTGAACTAGCCTATCTGTCCGGTTTTTTGGTTTAACAACACTTGATGATCAAGGAATGTTAAACTTCATATTAGCTTAACATGCTTTAAGTTAATATTGTATAATATTTCAGTAGTAAACAATAATAAAAAGAAATAAAACATGTCAGTACAAATTTCTGCATCAGATGTAAACAAATTGCGTCAACAAACTGGCGCTGGTATGATGGATTGTAAAAAAGCTTTGGTTGAGTCTAATGGTGACTTTGAAGCTGCTGTAGATTACTTGCGCAAAAAAGGTGCTAAAGTAGCTGCTAGCCGTCAAGATCGCGACTCTAACGAAGGCGTTATCATCGCTAAAGCAACTGCTGATGGTAAATCAGGTATCGTAGTTGAAGTAAACTGTGAAACTGACTTCGTAGCTAAAAACTCAGATTTCGTAGCTTTCGCAGAAAAAATCGCAGACCTAGCATTGAACAACAAACCAGCTTCTTTAGAAGAATTAAAAGGTTTGGACCTTGATGGCAAGAAAATCGCTGATGCTTTGATCGAGCAAACTGGTGTAATCGGAGAGAAAATTGACGTTTCTAAATACGAAACAATCTCTGCTGAGAAAGTAATCGCTTATATCCACGGTAACTACCGTTTAGGTGTATTGGTAGGTCTTTCTGCTGATGCAGCTGGTGCTGAAGAAGCTGGTAAAGACGTTGCAATGCAAATCGCAGCGATGAACCCTATCGCAATCGATAAAGATGGTGTTGATCAAAACACGATCGAGCGTGAAATTGCCATCGCAAAAGAGCAAATCATTGCTGAAGGCAAACCAGCGGATATGGCTGAGAAAATCGCTCAAGGTAAATTGAACAAATTCTTCAAAGATACTACGTTATTGAACCAAGAATTTGTAAAAGATTCCTCAAAAAATATCGCTCAATTCTTAGATTCAGTTTCTAAAGGATTAACAGTAACTGCTTTCAAACGCGTACAATTAGGCGCATAAGCATATTTCCCTTCTAGCCATAGATCGGAAAAATAAAACAGGGACTTTTGTAAAAATAGTCCCTGTTTTTTTATTTATATGCGGTCAGCCTTAGTACCTATTCCTGATGTTTACCATAAGTGCTTCGACCAATTCCTCACTTTTTACTACTGCTTTTATTTTCATTAAATTTATGTAACTTAAATCATACAAAAAAGGAAACAAGATATGGGCATGCTAAAAGAAGATTCATTAAAAGGCAAACGTATTTTAATTACAGGTGGTGGCACCGGGTTAGGAAAAGCGATGACGGACTATTTTTTGGAATTAGGTGCCTCTTGCCTGATCAGCAGCCGAAAGGACGATGTGATTCAACATACAGCACAGGAATTATCCGACAAGCATCAAGGGAAATGTTTTGCCATCGCAGGGGATGTACGTAATTATGAAGATGTAGAGCGTGTAGTTGCTTATGGGTATGAGCAATTGGGAGGAATAGACATATTAATTAACAACGCTGCGGGAAATTTTATATCTCCCACCGAACGCCTGAGTCATCGTGCTTTTGAGTCCGTTATTGGAATCGTTCTTCAAGGTAGTATTAATTACACATTAGCGTTGGGTAAGCGCTGGATTGAAAATAAAGACCAAAACAAAACGGTATTGAGTATCGTAACTACCTACGCCTGGACAGGTTCAGGATACGTAGTTCCTTCGGCTACCGCTAAGGCCGGTGTATTGGCTATGACAAGATCTCTTGCTGTAGAGTGGGGCAAGAAAGGAATACGTTTAAACGCTATTGCCCCGGGGCCTTTCCAGACTTCAGGTGCAATGGAACGCCTACTCCCAGGTGAATTGGGCGAACTTCTGTCGCCCACCAAGCGGATCCCTTTGGGACGCCTAGGTAAATTAGACGAACTTGCAAATCTCGCCGCTTATCTAGTATCCGACTATTCGAGCTACATCAATGGCGATGTGATAACAATAGATGGTGGAGAATGGTTAAAGGGTGCTGGCGAATTTAATGGCCTGGACATTATTCCCGAAGAACAATGGGACAACATTGAGAAAATGACACGAAACGCAAAAAGCACTTAATGACGTTCCCAATTCACAAATATCCATTGTTTTTCTTAAGAATCGAAAGATACAAACCAAAATAACGATGTTTGGCCTTTCGATCAGCTGAATATCAAGGTTACGGCTCGCAAATATTAGACAGCAAATATTATTTACGCGTATATCAATCAAGATGTTCACGACATCATTGTTATCTTTTAAATAAAAAGAACCACGGTACTAATTGATCAATAGTCCATAAATAAAATTTACGCACGCATATGAATTTATCCTTCCTCCCTGAAAAAATCAAACATAAACAAAAAATTAATCTTCGTGGACTAGGTTTTGATTTTGCCCTGGCTTATATCGCAGAAGGCGTGCTAGTATCGAAAAATAGCGGCGCTAAATTTCTGAAAGAAAATTTACTGTTCCTGAATACCGCCTCAGAAATACTTGAAACTAAGAAAGATTCCAGTGTCTATATGTTATATTTTTCAAGCCATTACTTTAAAGATCTGCATCATATACAGCAAAATTTCTGTCTTTGCTACAATCCACAGGAGATTTTTAATTCGGAAACACTGCAAAATAAAAGTCTATCCCTAAAAAAAGACAACCGGAAATTAATAGAAAAAGTGTTCTCGTTGATTTATCAGCAGGGAGAATCTGAAGATGTAGCAAGCTCCACGTTTGTCTTCCACCAAGTGATGTCGTTGTTCGCGATCATCGAAAATATATTAAAGGAACTGAATCTCCCAATCAGTGAGTCTCGCGAAATGGACAAGGAAATAGAGGCCTATATCCAGCAAAACATCTATTTCCCCGAAAAACTACAGATTAAAAATATTGCAGATCAATTTCAGATTTCAGCAAATTATTTCGGCGCATTTTTTAAGAAGAAATATCAGAAAAGTTATAAATTCTATATAGATGATATCCGTATTCAACGTATTGAAGAAAGGCTCGCCTCTAGCCAATACACGATGAAACAGATCGTGGATGAGTTAGGTTTTAATGACGAAAGCCACCTGACCAACTTTTATAAGAAGAAAAGACATACTACACCAAGCGCTTACAAAAAATCCAAAAAATATTTGGTCAATGATCAAGCTGAATGACTCCGTTGAGGTCATTATTTAATGAACGTTGGATTGCTTCGTCCAGAATCAATATCTTTTGTCCCTGAACTATGTTCTCTTTTGTACGATCCTCCTTAGCTTGCTCAGAATTGAGCGACTCCAATTTCATAGGGAAATAAATAGGGTTCTCATCCCCTGCTCCCGCTATCGTCAATAGGATATTATACCCCTGTAGACGCAGGCTCTGTAATGTCTGATAATTTAAACGCTTGAAAATCATAGTGGTCAAGATTTACTATTGTTAATTAAACAAAATTATTTTCAATTTGTTTGCAGTATCAGTGTTGATTTATGCTTAAAAGACAAGCTATTTAAAAGGGAGCTCCTATTATTAAAAAAATAAATTCCTCCGCTATTGTAGCACTAAATTTTAAAACCTTTTCCCATTCTACCTGTTCTATTACTATAGATAAATCATAATATTATGGCTAGCACAGAACATAAAAAGACGAAGGGTAAAGTTGAATCCGACGTCCCTGATTCAGAACAGAATCTAGCTTATAACGAAGAGTTGGACAGCTATGAGTTAGACGTTGAGGACAATGACCCAGGCTATGATCATCCGGCAAATTATGATACGCTATCTGAAGGAGCAGTCGACGATGATTCCACTTATGATGACTCAAACCCTTTCGTCGGTGATGAATATGCCGACCGGGATGAGTTAGAAGAAGAAGATCTGGAAGATGCAAGTATGCGCATCGAAACTTTCAAACATGATCGTTTATCGCCATTGGATAAGAAGCTGGCTGAGAATGAGGAAGATTTGCGAGATGATCTTGATGAAGAAGGATATCCAAAGAATGATAGGTAGTTTTTCCGATTATAAAGTAGTTTTGAAAGGAGTCTTCGGACTCCTTTTTTATTGGAAGCAGTCTCCTATATCTTGTTGCAAAACATAGGAGACGCATATTTAACACTTATATACTATTACTAAATTATTGAATCAGCCGATCGATCAATAACCAGGATTTTGTTTGAGGTTCGGGTTTTTATTCCTTTCATCGTTTGGAATAGGAAATAATATTCGTGTTTGCGCATTTTCATGCGGTCGGTGGTTAAACCATGATTTTTTTTGAAACACATTAAAACGGATAATATCTTGACGCCTACGTGCTTCGGCAGCAAACTCCCAACCTAGCTCATCTAAAAACCGCCCAAATTTAATATCTGCACCGCCATTTTCCCCTTTGATGGTTCCGTCCTTTTCCTGCCATCCATAATTATAAACACTACCTTTCAACAGGTCAGTTCCAGTCACTATAGCTTTCTCTGGGTTTGATTTAAAAGAGCGTGTTCTTACTTCAGAAACTAGCAAGGCGGCTTCATTCTCCCGACCCAACCGCAGCAAAGCCTCAGCTTTCATCATCAGCACATCCGCATATCTAAACATCGGATAATCATTATCCAAATTGCTTGTTGCGCCTTTTTTTATGGCATATTTTCCAATTCTGAATCCGGCATTATCAGGCGCAATAGTACCGTCACCACCTATTCCAGGAACCTTTTTTACATAGTTAATGACTTCTACACCCGTCGTAGCATTGTATTGCGCCCCTTGCACCCAGCTATCATAAAAGCGTTGATCGTCAGGATCATAGGTATCGATAAACTGTGGCACAGCACAGTTTCCTCCCCATGGACCAGCCGACATACTGTATACCAGCCGGCTCAGGGGCGACAGCGTTTTCATATGCAATTGATTTCCATGGCCATACACTTCGTCATATGGAACGGAGAAAATAATTTCCGGCGAGCTCTCGTTTACTGCAGAAAATATGTTTTTATATTCGTTATCGAGTCGGAAAGCATTTGACTGTATAATTTCATCCGTTACGGCAATAACCTTATCCCATTGTGCTATTCCAGTATATACCTCCGCATTTAGATAGACCTTGGCGAGCAATGTTTTTGCAGCCCACACATTCATCCGCCCATACATTGGTGCGACATCATGTGATAGCAATGGAATAATTTCATCAAGTTCTTTCACTACAAAATCATATACTTCTTTTCTTGTTTTTTGATTCGGCAATGCCACATCTCTATAGTCCGTTACAATGGGTACATTGCCATGATTATCCAGTAATAGATAATAAGCTAAGGCTCTTGCGGCCCGCAACTCGGCTATTGCAGCTTGAGCGACCTCATCAGGTAGAGGAAGCGATTTTTCTTCGATCTGCATAATTACCATATTAGCTTTGGTGATACTCGAATATGCCTGTTGCCAAGTATTATAAGGCTGCCACTGGACAGCGTTCCAAGTGTGTTGATGCATACGTCTATAAGTTCCACCATCATCCCAGCCATTGGGGCGCACCGGGGTAATAATATGGTCTGCAGACTCTTCCTGCAAGTCAAAATATCCTTGCCATCCAAACATCAACGAGCGGAAAGATGCATAAACGGGAGATACAATAAATGGAAGATCGCGTTCAGAAGGCTTAAAATCTTTCTCCAAAACCTCGGAAAACACCTCTTCATCCAACTTGGTGCACGATTGGAACGATAGAAGTCCGAGCACTCCCGCACCACATAACAATGCGTTATATATAAATTTATATCCTCTTATCATAATAAACGTTTTTAAAATGTAACATTTAGGCCCAATGTGAATGTACGCGTCGTGGGATAACGATCCCTATGCTCGATCCCCGGTGCGAAAGTAAAATCGCCACGGTAACTAGCCGCCTCTGGATCCAAACCTTTATAACCAGTGATAGTCAACAAATTGAGTCCCGATGCATAGACACGAAATTTTTGAATTCCTTTTATGGTATTTGGTTTAAAAGTATAGCCCAAGGTCACATTGTCCAACTTCATAAAGTCTGCATCTTCTATATAATGCGATACATAAACGAGGTCATTTGTCAACGTCTTGCCATATACGGGATCATAAGCTGTTTTGAGTACATTATAGGCTTTATTTATCGGGTTCTCATAATACATCCTTGACATATTAAGAACCTGATGTCCAAATGATCCTCGGAAGCTGAAACTAAAATCGACCTGTTTATAATTAAAATTATTATTCCAACCTACGTTTACATCTGGTATACCATTTCCATAATACTGCCGATCATCTAATGTCGCTTCGCTAATAGGGATAGTTTTCCCTTCTTGGTTTTCTACAAGCCACTTACCATTGTCATCCACGCCAACTGTTTTCCACACATAAAAATCACCAACAGGTCTTCCCACCTCCACCCTGTGCGTGGACATTTGTATAGGTTCACCAGTATATCCGGCTTCAAAGAACGGAACGGTAACATCAAATTGCTTGTTAGAAAGGTTAATCAGCTTATTTTTATTTGTAGCTACCGTCAGCCCTGTCTTCCATTTAAAGTCACCCTTCCGAAGCGCATTTACATTCACCAACGCTTCGAATCCCTTATTGCTCATCTCACCAGCGTTTAGCATCATGCTTGAATATAGATAAGGCGGCGATGGTACATTAAACTGATACAGCAAATCTTTTACCCGACGAGTATAATAATCAAACGATCCATAAACCCGATTATCAAAAAGGCTGAAATCCAATCCTACATTATATTCATTCTTCCTCTCCCAGCGTAAATCCGGATTGAAGTTACGCGTGGGAACAAAACCTGGCACCCATCTTCCATTGATGTACGCTCCTTGTACCCGCTCAAAGTTATAGCTTGTCTGCGACATATAGGAAGCCGATGCAATGGTACCTGTAACACCAAACCCTGCTCTTAACTTCAATTGATTGAAGGCTGTGATGTCCTTCACAAAATCTTCTTTTGCGATATCCCAACCCAGCGAAATAGCGGGAAAACTTCCCCATTTATTATTCGCGCCGAAAGTTGATGAACCTTCTCTACGTATACTAGCCAAAACCATATACTTTTCTTTATAATTATATGATAACCGAGCAAAGAATCCGATGAGCTTCCGATTTTCCTTATAACTTGTCATTTCGGCCAAACCCCGCTGAAGAGCCATGCCCGCTTCAAGCTTATTATACGTGTAGTCATCTGTTGGAAAATCAAAATTGTACGCGTAAAATTGGTCAAAAGTATCATCCTGCCAGCTATATCCACCTAATACATCAATTTTGTGATTATCCAAAGTAGCCGTATAATTAGCGGTAAGCTCCGTGAGGTTTTGTACTGATGACCGTGTATTCCGTGAAGCCGTACCATTTAGATTATTCTTAGTCGTGTTTATGTGATCAAAGGTCGTTGCATTGCCAGATAGATCGTTATTCTGCACCCGCGATAACAACATTTTCAAACTTAGCCCCTTAATAGGTCGGTAATCCAACGATCCGCTCAAACGAGTTTCCCTAAATATATTATCGTCAATGGTCTCGTAAATCATGCCTAAAGGATTGTCATAAAAGTATGCGTCGCGCTCCTGCCATTTTCCGTTTTCGTTATAAATTTGGTCCGTCGGGTTACGGATAATTGCCTGCCTCCACATATATGGCGAAGATCCGCCATTATTACTTTTCGTATTACGACTTATGAGTTGTACATTCGTCTTTAGCTTACCATCAAACATATCATGGTTAAGGTTGGTCCGGATATTCAGCCGATCTTGTCCGCTTTTTAAGAATACCCCCTCCCAGTTCCGATAGTTAATTGATCCTGTAAAATTCGTGCGCGAATTTCCACCAAATAAAGAGATATTGTGATTGTGACTTAGCGGGTTACGAGTCACCTCATCCACCCAATCGGTTTCGCTTCCCAAATCTTGATAGGGAACCCCATCAGCAATCAATCGGCGATAATCACCCGCCCCCATCATTTCTGGTTTCCTAAACAAGGTCTGTAGGCTTGCATACCCGTTGTATTCTATCGTAGTACGGCTTTCAGTAGCTGTATTCCGTCTGGTAGTGACCAAAATAACACCTGCTGTCGCTCGTGTTCCATAGATTGCCGCTGCAGAACCGTCTTTTAATACATCGACAGATTCGATATCTTCAGGGGTCACTGTACTCAAATCACCGGGAATACCGTCAATTATCACTAATGGATCTTGCGATCCGTTGATGGAGTTTAATCCCCGAAGGCTCACCTGCGTTGATTCACCGGGATCACCGCTCGGTGTACTGATCCGCAGCCCCGCGACCTTACCTTGTATTAACTGACCGGCGTCCTTGACTGCCCCTTTTGTAAAATCCTCAGACTTCACACTCGCAATTGAGCTCGTAACCTCTCCTTTCTTCTGTGTACCATACCCCACAACCACTACTTCATCCAGGGCTTCCGATGATTGCTGTAAATGGATATCTAGTGAGACCTGTCCATTTAAAACAACTCGATAAGTTACATAACCTAAAGATGAAACACGGAGAGCATCCCCCTTTTTGTACGAAAGGGAGAACATACCGTCCGATCCTGATGAAGACTTTTCTTTTCTCCCTTCCAACGATAAAGTAGCGCCGACAATAGCCTCGCCTGTGGGACCAGTCACCCGGCCTTTTAAAACCAGACTCTCCTGGGCAAGGAGCGAAAGGCTTACGTTCCACCACAATAGAAGTAGCATAATGACTCTCTTCATAATTTATTTATATTAATAGTTTATAATGAAAACTAAATTAACAAAGTATAAGTGTCATAAATACATATATCTTAACCGAATACAACTAGATTTTAACTTTAATAAAGAGTTGTGCATCTTTCGTATCAGCGTTATTTATATCATTAATACCATTGACATAATGTTAATCACGGAAAGAATTTAGTCGAACCATAGCTTATTCTGATCGACCTATACGAGCGTCAATCAGAAGCGAAGGAATCCGAAACTTCCTTCTGTAGGATAGCGTCAGCCGGCCTTGAAACGTAAAGAAGCTTATTTTAGCGTAAGGAAATACTTAACTTCGCTATAACGGATTTTCAATGAGAAAAGCGTGTACAACTCTATATTTTTCTGTAAGTTTATATGTAAGCTTTAGATATATGGAAAATCAGTCACCTCTTATTCGCATCATTGACCTAAAAAAATCATACGGAACAAAAGAAATTTTAAAAGGGATCAATCTGGATATATTTCCGGGCCAGGTCATCGGCTACATAGGCCCCAATGGAGCAGGAAAATCTACTACAGTCAAAATATTAACGGGATTGATTGAGGACTTCACTGGTCATGTTGAAATCAATGGCATTGATATTCAAAAAGATCCCCTTTCGATAAAATCCCAGCTCGGATACGTTCCTGAAAATGCGGAGCTCTATGATGTATTGACTCCTATGGAATACCTTGATTTTGTTGGAAAATTATATGGAATGGATGATCATACGCTTCAAGAACGTTCCTTAAAATTATTAAAGGCATTCGGTCTTGCCGCAAACGTCAATAATAGAATGGATACTTTTTCAAAAGGTATGCGCCAAAAAGTGCTCCTGATCGCTGGTATTATCCATAACCCGCAGATCATCATTCTGGATGAGCCCCTCTCCGGACTGGATGCCAATGCCGTGATTTTTGTAAAGGAACTCATATCACTGCTTGCCAAAGAAGGTAAAACTATCTTTTACTGCTCCCATATGATGGATGTCGTTGAAAAAGTTTCCGATAGAATCTTATTGATTAATCAAGGAAGTATCATTGCCGATGGCACCATTAATGAGTTGAAGTCGAATCCTGATGAATCACTCGAACATATATTCGCAAAATTAACCAATACCGATAACGATGCACTTGATGCATCCAATATTATTACTGCTATTCAATAATATGGAAAAATTTATCTTACGATTTATTCTTCTGTTCAAGGGAATTTGGGAAAGCTTAGGAGTCAACTATAGACAATTTAAAATTATTTTAGAAACTAAAATTACCCTAGAGAACAGAAAGCCGATAACATTTAAGAAACGGAATACGGGGAAGTCCTCTTCGTCCAGTTCTATTATACAATTCATCATGTATATATTTATTGGCCTGATGTTTATGGCTATTCTCATACTAATTCCCAATCGGTATCTAGCACTTGCTATTATGTTACTTTGTTTTACCAGCATGCTCAGCATTACCTTGGTATCGGATTTTTCACCTATACTTTTAGACACTCGGGATCAATATATCATTATACCAAAACCGGTCAACGATCGAACAATAGCCTTATCGCGAATAACATTTATCGCCATTAAACTTTTCAACCAGGTTATTGCATTATGTCTACCCGTATTGGTGTACGTTTTATTCAACTGGGATAGTATTGCTATTTTTCTGTTGGTGTTACAACTTCTCTTAAGCACATTAGTGGCGTTGGTTTTCGTCAATGGTTTTTACCTGATTGCCATCAAATATTTACCCATCCAAAAATTTAAAGATATTATTACCTATATACAGATTGGCCTTTCACTGATCATCTTTTTATCCTATTATCTTGGTCCCAATCTAATTCAAACGATCGTTGAATCTCAATTGACGATTGAACAGCTTAAATTCCTTTGGATATTTCCCAGCACCTGGATCGCTTCGTTTCAATCCTTATTTCAGGGCAACCCTAGCTCACAGATTATCCTGTTTTCAATACTTGGCCTAGTTGTTCCTTTCTTTGGAGTCTATGCTTGTACACAATTATTTTCCGGCGGCTTTAATGCCAAAATAGCAGCTCTTGCAAGTCCTGATACACCTTTAACTGAAAATACAAAAGTAATCTCGCAGTCTGGCACAAGAAGACCTTTCTATAAAAAATTGGCGGCTAGTGTATGCGCTTCTCCGCTGGAAGAAGCAGGATTTAGTATTATATGGCTGATAAGCTCAAAAACAAGGGAATTTAAGCAGCAACTCTATCCTTCTTTGGCTTATTTACCCATCTATTTTATCTTTCTATTTTTACGAACCGGAGAGGGGCTACCATTCGCAGAGAAGCTGTTTAAGTTAAAAGCATCTGGGTTATATATTATTATGTTTTATCTTTCACTGTTAACTATATTAACCGTATTTCAGTTGATTACACAGAGTAATAAGTATAAAGCCGCCTGGATCTATTATGTCACTCCAATAGATCATCCGGGGCAATTTATGACCGGTGTCCTTAAAGCTTGTCTCATTAAATACGTACTACCATTTAATATCCTATTTCTATGCGTTTGTATTCCCCTATTTGGTATCGGTTCAATAAATGATTTATTGCTTTCATCGGCGGTAGGTGGGATCGAAAGTATCCTAATCATGCTCTTTCTCGTTAAAAATTATCCTTTTTCCAAAGCGAGCCAATCCAGTTCCAAAGCACTGGTCAACTTATTGATTTTAGGTTTGCTGGGATTTCTGGGCTATCTCCATAAAATTATTTTTCAGCATGAATCATTAATCTGGGGACTAGCAGCACTTGGCTGGATATTATTTTTTATGATGCTCAAGTACATACAAAAAGAAGATTGGAAAAGCTTAGCCTTTGATGACAATTAAAACCGTACAGTATCCATACACGAATTTGACATGCTAGCCCGATTCCTGGGATTATTATCCCTTCAATCCAAACGATAGGACAAATAGTCAAGTCTTAGCCAACAGTTATCCAATAGACTGTTGGCGGACAAATACATTTTTTCAGGGAAGCTGTATAGTTATAAACCGTACAGTATTTATACAATCCTACATATTCTGTCCAACGAATATCACTTAAAAGTGTACGAAAATATAGAAACACTTACCGGATATTTATTCCGTCAGAAGACCTTTCGCTTATTGATTAATTTTAAGTGTGCAAATGATGTGCACATAATTTTTAATCTATAAATTTTAAAAAAATGAAAAAATTAAGCGGAATGAAGAGCTTCTCTTCGTTAGAAAACAAAAAGCTAAATGTTGAAAATCTGCAACGTATTTCAGGAGGTTCGGAATACTCCGAAGTAGCATCAAATTTTTTAAATGAAAGTGGTGCGCGCGACTACGACATCTACAGCAGAGGTCAGTACATCGGTAGACAGTGGGATAATTCGGATTGCCTCAGCAGTTCCTGGTAAAAAAGATGTCAATTCCTTCAAACGGTTTTGACTTACGGATTCACATTTAAAGTGCACATATCATATGCACTAATTTGTTTACTTATAAATTCTAAAAAATGAAAAAATTAGCAGGAATGAAGGACTTTTCCGCTTTGGAAAAGAAGAAAATCGAAAAGGATGTCATTGGTGGATTAGCGATGTCGTCAAGTACAGGTTTCTATGAAATACAATCAAACTTTGTCGACGCACATGGTTGTCGTGATGTAGATGTTTATGATGGCAACGGCGGAGCCTATTTATCGAGAGTATGGATTAGAGAAGGAGCTTTTCCGCACTTCAGTTAATCCACACATCAGGTTCAATTTAAACCTTTACTTAATAAGCTGCTTTTACCTGTAAAAGCAGCTTATACTCTACAAAAAACTATTAATTTCAAGCGTTTTAATATACCCAAAGCTATGATTTTAATCATATCAAAAAATAATGAAGTCACGACAACAGCTGTTATAAAGGAACTTATCGCGATGAACAAGCAATTTATTCGCATTCATGAAGATGAGGTGTTTGATATCAATACGATAAAAAAGAGAATTGTTTTGACAAGTCATCGCAATCAGTTTTTTCTGGACGAAGTCAGCGCTGTGTGGTATAGACGAGGGGCAATCGAATTTAATAGGGTGAGGTACCAAAACCAATCCATCGATCGCTATATGTTTGAAGTACAACATTGGCTCGTGGAATATGTCATCAAATCCTTGGAAGGGAAGAAACACATCAACAAGCAAAGTAATAGCCATGTCAACAAACTATTGGTTTTAGAAAAAGCTAAAGAAGTGGGATTGGATGTACCCGGCTATTTTTTGGCTGAGGATATGGAAGACGTTATCGTCAATCAAACCATCGTAAAGCCCATCTCAGGGACACCAATAATAGATGATATCAAAGAACAACATAACGGAATTATGTATACATCCGTTATTGAGCAAAAGAGTGAGTCGGACTTCTTCATTTCTTTTTTTCAGGATAAAATCGAAAAAGATTTTGAAATACGAAGTTTTTATTTAAACGAAAAAATCTATTCTACAGCCATTATTTCACAAAACGATGAAAAAACCCGAATTGATCATAGAAGGTATAATAGTGAGATCCCCAATAGAAATGTACCGTATAAACTTCCCGCTGAAGTAGAACATAAAATTGACTTATTGATGCATTCCTTAGACCTAAACTGCGGCTCTTTGGATTTTATAAAATCAGCGGATAAATTTTATTTTTTAGAAATTAATGCTATCGGCCAGTTCTTGGGCATGTCAAATGCCTGTAATTATGGTCTAGAAAGAGAAGTAGCAGCATACTTATAATATGGAAGAGAAAATAAAAGACTTGATCACGAAGGAGAAAAACAAACTCCCATTGACCTTTGAGTTTATGGAATTATTTGGCTCCCAAAACTCAAATAATTCAGACACAAATTCATCACGTTATCTCAAATGTTCGACCTATCAAACAGATTACTTGTGGCGCACAAGACCATTCAAACGACTGACGAGATTATTATGAGATTTTTTAATTTATACAGCGACATTTTTATAACTAAAGGATATAATCGCATACTGATTTCTGATTTAGGAAGAAATAGTTCCAAATTATATCCTTTGGAATTATATGAGCTAATAGCGGAATTAAAATCCACTTCTATTGACAGGGTACTCGAAAATTACGACCCCGAGTCAAAAATTATTATCCAGGAGTATTTAGATTATTTACTGGAAAGGGAATATGGTTTTATCACCAAGGAAGATTGGGATAGAAATTTTTCACCCCTATCTTATGAATACCAAGATTATCAACCAATCTCAAATTTATTTATTGAAGTTGAAAAATTAACGATATCCGAAACATTAATCCAATCTATAGCCAACTTAGGTATTAAGCATCTGGCTGTTTTCTGTAGAAGTGCGGCTTCATTACAAGAGCTGATTAGTTTTGACAATGCTTTTGAAAACACACCATTAGAAGGTATGGAGATAACTTCAGCTTATACTACAGAGCTCACAGAGGACTCCTTTGCGCTTCTTCAAAGGCAAAGTCAACGCATCTATCATTTGCAATTTTATCAATGTCAGGAGATTCCTCTAGTCTCAAATACCGAGGGCAGGTTTACGCTAGATTTCACAAAAGATACACTCGCAATTAATTCTTGCGGAAAAGTAAACGTCGCTGACTTCAATACTAATATGCCCAAAGTCTTAGAAGCCATAAATCATAATTCTTGTCTACATAAAAAACTCGGAATTGATGTAGCGGGCAATATCAAAAACTGTCCGGCTTTACCTCAATCTTTCGGCAATATACACGAAATGACCTTGGAACAGGTTTTACGACAGGGTGCTATTCAGCAATATTGGGACATGACCAAAGAGGAGATTATGGTCTGCAAGGATTGCGAGTTTAGAAATGTCTGCACAGACTGTAGGGCTTTTACCGAACGTTCGCATACGAATAAATTAGGGTATGACATTTCAAAACCCTTAAAATGCGGCTATGATCCTTACAGCAATGAATGGTCAGACTGGTCATTGAATCCGCTCAAACAACAAGCCATTGCCTACTATGGCTTTAAACCATTGAATGGAAAAAAATAATTCCCACAGTAGACCTATTTACAGAAAGCTATAATCAAAAAAAGAGGCATATCAGAAATCTAACTGAATTATGCCTCTTTATTTTTAGTAGCGGGGAGCAGGATCGAACTGCCGACCTCAGGGTTATGAATCCTGCGCTCTAACCATCTGAGCTACCCCGCCGTTTCGGTATGCAAATATACCACTTCACCTGTCAATTCAAAAGATTTTTTTATTTTTTTTAACGATTTATCATGTTCAAAAAGCTTTATATAGTACAACAAACTCATTCTTAACGAAGTAAAATATTGTATCCTTCATAAAAAAAGTCGGGATAAGATTTAGGAGAATTTAAATTCAGATAATTAAGAAAAAGCCTTCAACTTTTCACAAAAAAACTTGCAATAACAAAATAAATATGTATTATTACAAATAATAAGTTTATGCAATAAAAAGCAAAATGGAAAGAGATTTGTAGCGGGGAGCAGAATCGAACTGCCGACCTTTGGGTTATGAATCCAACGCTCTAACCATCTGAGCTACCCCGCCATTTTGGGAACGCAAATATAGCTTATTTTTGATTTAAACAAACTAAAATTTAAAAAAACATTTATATGGCAGATAAAATAAAATTCCAACTAGAATATATCATCAACTCTTCACCTAGAATTTTATTTCCGTATTTGCAAGAACCAAACGAACTGGCACAATGGTTTGCAGACGATGTAAACTACAAAGACACTGTTTATACTTTTATTTGGGACGATGAACCGCATCGTGCAAAAATCGTAGCTTCGAAAGAAAATAAATCAGTGCGTTTTAAGTGGCTCGATGATGATCCCTATTACTTCGATCTAGAAATCGATCAAGATGAGCTAACAAATGATGTTGCACTTAAAATAACAGATTTTGCTAAAGAAGAGGACTTGGAAAACAGAAAATTAATCTGGAAAAATTCAATCGTCTATCTTCAGAGTGTTATAGGTGCATAAAAAAACCTATCTTTGCAATATATTTTCACCAAGGGCTCTCAATGAGCTCCTTGGCTGGAAGATGCTTTAATGTAAAGGCATCAATTTGCTTAGCGTCACGATGAAAAAGGTTCATTTACTTATTCTTCAAGCTTTCATTAAACCATTCATCGTCACATTTTTTATTGTGATGTTTGTGTTATTGATGCTTTTCCTATTCAAATACATTGATGATTTGATCGGAAAAGGATTTGAATGGTACACCATCATGGAGCTCATTGGATATCAATGTGTTGTTCAAATTCAAATGGCGATGCCGTTATCCATGCTATTATCCTCCATTATGACGTTTGGGAACTTGGGGGAAAGCTATGAGCTTGTGGCAATCAAAGCCGCTGGCGTATCTTTGCGTAAGGCCATGACCCCCTTATTCATACTTGTTGCAATTTTCGCTTCGAGTTCATTCCTGTTCTCAGACTATATCCTACCTGTCGTCAATCTGAAAATGGGAACTTTATTAACCGATGTACGTAATAAAAAGGCTGATTTTTTAATCAAACCAGGTATTTTTAACAATACAATTCCAGGATATTCCATTCGCGCAAGAGGAAAAAATAAAGAAGGAACAATTCTTTATGACTTGATGATCTATGATCACCGTGGGGGCAATACAGCCAACAATGTTTTGATGGCGAAAGAAGGATACATTTATAATTCGCCAGATAATAGCTATATGATCCTCAAATTGAAGGACGGAATACGTTATGAAGAGTCACGAACAAAGAACTCGAAAACTTACGACCCGCGCCAGCAATTTACACGCTTTAAGTTTAAGGAAACGGAACAGAAGTTTGACATGGGAAGCTTTCAACAAGGCAAAACCGATCAAAGCCTTTTCAAGAGCCACCATGCGATGCTCAATCTGAAACAGCTGGATATGTACATTGACTCTAACCATATTAAAATCGACAGTATGGGGAAGGCAATTACAAGAACCTTAGATACGCGTTATAATATTTATTCAAAGTATTTTAGTGTCAATCAACCTGGGCAACCCAAAGTAAAGGAAGCAAAAATCAAACCTTATAAAAATCTGATGGCCGATCTTGTTCCTCCTGAGCAACGAACACAGATCACCATGAATGCATTGAGCCAGCTAAACTATTTAAAAGAGGATCTCAATAGCCGTACACTCGAATTTAAGGATTACAAAACCAAAGATATTCGTTATCGTATTGAATGGCATAGAAAGTTTACATTAGCTGTGTCTTGTCTCCTTTTATTTGCTATTGGCGCTCCTTTAGGCGCTATTATTAGAAAGGGGGGGCTCGGTCTTCCGGTCGTTATGGCCATCATTTTCTTCTTAATCTATCATATCATCTCTACGGTCGCCGAAAAAACAGCCAAAGACGGTGCGATATCTTCGGCAGTAGGTATGTGGATGGCCATTATCGTGTTGACGCCCCTGGCCGCTTTTTTAACCTATAAATCAACGACAGATTCAGCGTTATTTGATATTGATCAGTATAAATTAAAAGCCGAAGCAGCCTGGAAGTGGGTCAGAGAGAAATTTGGTAAAAAGAATAAATTAAAGGAGTCACATTAGATTTGTGACAGCCTTATTATAAATAAAATTAGATTCTACACTAACTTTGTATCAATACAATATAACAATAAATGGAATTCAAATTAAACACGATCGAAGAAGCGATCGCTGATATACAAGCAGGAAAAGTAGTTATCGTCGTAGATGACGAAGATCGTGAAAATGAAGGTGATTTCGTCACCGCTGCCCGCAATGCAACTCCCGAGATTATCAACTTTATGGCAACCCACGGCAGGGGTTTAGTATGTGCCCCTATAACCAAGGAAAGAGCGGATGCACTACATCTCGACCTTATGGTGGGGCAAAATACAGCTATTTATGAGACCAATTTCACGGTTTCTATTGACTTACAAGGATACGGCTGTACAACGGGAATCTCCGCATCTGATCGTTCAAAAACTATCAAGGCGATGATTGATCCCAATATTCACTACGAAGAATTAGGTCGGCCTGGGCATATCTTTCCATTGATTGCCAAAGATGGTGGGGTACTCCGCCGTACAGGACATACCGAAGCAACTGTTGACCTTGCCCGTCTGGCAGGTTTTGAACCAGCAGGTGTATTGGTTGAAATCCTAAAAGAAGATGGCGAAATGGCAAGACTACCAGAATTGATGGAAGTTGCCAAAAAATTTGGTTTAAAGATCGTTAGTATTGAAGACCTTATTGAATACCGCTTAAAGCACGATTCATTGATTAACGAAGAGGTGACGGTCAATATGCCTACTCAATACGGTGATTTTCAGATGAAAGCTTTCACCCAAAAAGATACTGGCGAACAACATCTCGCCCTTTATAAAGGTGAATGGAACGAGGATGAGCCTATTCTTGTCCGTGTACATAGTTCTTGTGTGACCGGCGATATTTTCGGTTCTTGCCGTTGTGACTGTGGTCCACAACTTCATAAAGCAATGGAAATGATCCAAAATGAAGGAAAAGGGGTGATTGTCTATATGAATCAAGAAGGTCGTGGTATTGGACTGATCAATAAATTGCATGCCTACAAACTGCAAGAAAATGGATTGGATACCGTTGATGCCAATGTGCAGCTTGGGTTCAAAGCCGATTTGAGAGATTACGGTGTAGGAGCCCAAATACTGAGAAATCTCGGTGTAACAAAAATGCGCCTAATGTCAAATAACCCAACAAAACGCGCCGGTTTGGTCGGTTATGGTTTGGAAATCGTAGAAAATGTTCCCATTGAAATAACAGCTAACCCCTACAACGAAGAATATTTAAAAACAAAAAGGGATCGTATGGGACATACCATCATGAAGAATTTGTAATAAAGATCCAAAAAGTATATTTCAGAAGCGTTGTTTTTTCTAGCGAAAAAACAACGCTTTTTTTATAAAAGATGTGATGTTAGCATGGCAGTTCTTTGATGAAATAGTACTAGCTTTATACTAATGGATACGCAAGGGAAACATATCATCTTTTTTGACGGTGATTGCTTAGTTTGTAATCGTTTCGTTCAAATCCTATTAAAAATAGATACCAATAACAGGTTTTTATTTAGCTCCTTACAGTCTGATTTCGCTAAAAATAGTTTACATACTATTCCAAAAAATATTGATTCTATTGTCTATGTGTCTCCCATAGGTGCCTATATCAAAAGCGATGCCATATTGAATATCTGCAAAACATTAAGGCTTCCCTATTCAATCGTTTACTTTCTAAAAATACTGCCGAAAAAATGGCGAGATGCAGGTTATGATTATTTTGCAAAAAATCGCTATAAATGGTTTGGGGCCAATGCCTATTGCGCCGTTCCTACGGAGCAACAACGAAAAAAATTTGTGTGAGCTAATCTTCCCATAAATTTGTTTGTATGCCAAACAATTGGTAGAAGGATATTGTTACAAAAGCAGCTGATCCATCAAACAATCCATGGTAATACACCCGCGATAATAAATAAGTACAGCTTGCAGCAATAACATTGCCCCGCAAAAAACAATTAAATAAAGAGTCCAATGAAAAATCCACTTTTAATTGACAAAGCCTATATAAACGGAAAATTCATCACATCAAAAAACACTTTTGATGTGGTCAACCCGGCAACTGGAAAAGTAATTGCAGCCTTACCTGATTTAAAGGTCGCAGATTGTACGAAAGCTATAAAGGCTGCTGACAAAGCTTGGAAAGACTGGAAAAACACAACAGTTGCTGAGCGATGTGTTCTTGTCCGCGAATGGTATAACCGCATTCTACAAAATAGAGACTTACTTGCTGAAATTATGACACTTGAAAGCGGAAAACCCCTTAGTGAATCAAAGGTGGAAGTAGACTATGGCAATTCATTTGTCGAATGGTTCGCTGAAGAAGGTAAGAGAGCGTATGGAGAAACGATTCCTGTTCAGAAAAAAGGAACAAGAATGATGACAATCCGACAAGGAGTCGGTGTCGTTGCAGCAATTACCCCCTGGAATTTCCCTTTGGCCATGATTACCCGAAAAGTCGCTCCAGCACTTGTTGCAGGCTGTACAGTCGTGCTCAAACCCGCTTCCCAAACACCTTTATCCGCGATAGCCTTAGTCAAACTAGCGGAGGAAGCCGGACTGCCAAAAGGCGTTTTTAACGTCATTACCGGAAAGGACAGTGCCGGTATAGGAAAGGAACTCGCCACAAACGATCTGGTCCGAAAACTTTCTTTTACGGGATCTACCGAGGTTGGCAAGACATTGATCGAACAATCAGCCTCAAACATTAAGAAAGTCTCCATGGAACTTGGGGGAAATGCACCTTTTCTTGTTTTTAACGATGCCGATATTGATGCTGCAGTACGAGGAGCCATTGCCGGCAAATTCAGAAACTCGGGACAAACCTGCGTCTCTATTAACCGCTTCTTAGTACAGGAAGACGTCTACGATGAATTTGCTACTAAACTTGTCCAGGCTGTACGTCAATTAAAGGTAGGTAATGGCTTAGATAAGGGCGTTCAAGTAGGGCCATTGATCAATGCCAAGGGTTTAGAAAAGGTAAAGCATCATGTCCAAGATGCTTTAAAGCATGGAGCAGAATTGGCAACGGGGGGCACTGTGATCAAAGACCTATTCTTCCAGCCAACTGTACTGACCAATATCCCTAAAGAGGCTCTGATATTTCATGAAGAAACTTTCGGTCCAGTCTGTGCATTATTCAGCTTCAAAACAGAGGAAGATGGTATCGCCATGGCCAATCAAACTGAGTTTGGCCTTGCCTCCTATTTCTACAGTACCAACATCAATCGTTGCTTCCGTATAGCGGAACAACTTGAGGCGGGTATGGTGGGC
This sequence comes from Sphingobacterium sp. UBA7249, assembly GCF_002472835.1. Lineage (NCBI taxonomy): Bacteria > Pseudomonadati > Bacteroidota > Sphingobacteriia > Sphingobacteriales > Sphingobacteriaceae > Sphingobacterium > Sphingobacterium sp. UBA7249. The sequence continues at coordinate 79,234 of NZ_DKST01000017.1, forward strand.
GTCAATACCGGATTAATATCGAATGCTGCTGCTCCATTTGGCGGAGTAAAGCAATCCGGTGTTGGTCGTGAAGGATCAAAACATGGACTCGACGAATACATGGAACTGAAGTACATCTGTTTTGCTGAATAATTACGATATAGCTTAGGTTATCCTTTTACTGAAAGGGACAACTTGTGTCATACATCATCGATTGGATGGAAATCTGACACAAATAGCCCCTTTGTTCATGCACGTAATTCATATTCTTACCTCTTCNNGAAGAGGTAAGAATATGAATTTGATCCCAACAAGATCCTACCGTTGGGTTTTAATGAAGGCTGTCAATTTTTCACGAGTTGAGCTAAAAGACAATGCATCGCCCACTCTATCATAATTCTCTTTATCGACACAACTTGGATATGCAGATTTAGCAAAAGCCAATTTATTATCGTCTCTTATAAATAGCTCCATAAGGTCTATGATTTCGGAACTGCGTAACCGCATATTTTTCAGTTCCTGAGCAGCTAGCTGCAATCGGTCCTGATCATTTTCCTTCTGATTGAGCAGATCATTCAATTGGTTCGCATCATTTTTATCCAGGTAATCATTATTCTCAATCGGGTCATCCTGATTTTGCTGATGATCGATCCTGTCATGTTCATATTCTTCATAGTCCTTTTCTTCCTGTTGGTTCTGATTTAAATAGCTATCCTCATTATAATTATCATAATCATCATCATTGCGATAATTATCATTATATCGTCCTACCGGATTCATCGATTCCAGTACAATCCCCCTATTTCCTCCACGACTGCTCACGGAAAACACAACATTCATATACTGACCGTTTCGGTTCGTAAGTTGTACAGCACTTCCGTTTAAAGTACTCCGCTGTCTATTTGCAAATACGATACGGAGATTATACCGCGGGTTTTTCAAATTCGGCACGCGGATATCAGTAGATGCCCTATGATTGTACAAAACATTATTAATATAAAGGAAGAAAGGAACATCGGTCGAATAAATAGTTAATGTTCCGCCATAAGGTCTATAGCGTTGTGCGAATCCACCAGTTGCGATAGCAAGCAAAATAATCACAGTCAAAAGTCTCTTATACATATACCTTTTCTAGTTATAATCGTTCGACTAGCGCTAAGCGAAAAGGATTAAGAAAATTAAGAATTTAACGTTTTATTTGAATTATTTTTATTTCTGAACTTTTTGTAGAGTTTTACCGCCATCATCAGGGAGATCGACAGTATTAAAAGTCCGAGGACACCGAATATCCAATTGAGAGCAGACTTTAATACGACGGTAAATACGATTGCAAATAATAAAACGGTCGCAAGCTCATTCCAAAGGCGTAATTTGGTCGACGACCATGCAGATGTTTCTCCCTTTAACTGAAACATAATCCGTTGGCAGGCAAAATGATAAAGAATCAGTCCCAATACAAAGGTAAGCTTAACATGCATCCAGCCCATGGTTAACAATCCCGGATTGATATACAGCATGACAAGGGCCGCTAGAATAGTGAGATACATCGCCGGTGTTGTGATGATCCACCACAATTTACTCTCCATAAGAATGAACTGTTTATGCAATACCCCATACTCCTCTACAGATTTGGACTTAGCTTCGGTATGGTAAATGAATAAGCGAACGATATAGAATAACCCGGCCATCCAACAAACCACAAAGATAATATGAACTGCTTTTGCATATAAATAGACCATAGGTACAAAAGTAAGAAAAGTTAAGGGCAATCAATAAGACCATACGTCAATTAAGTAAATCTTACATAGCGTACACAAAAGACGGGAACTTGTTTGAGAATTTTATTTCAGCTTATTTATTATATTCCATAAAAGTCGGGTTCAAATACTTCATAGAGGTAAATCAACTAAATTTAGTTGTTCACAGCAAATCATCATCCACATAAAAAAAGACCTGCCAGTTACAGCAAGTCTTCATTTGTTTTTATTCGGATATATCGCTAAAATCTTTTCTTTGGATAATCGCAATTGAAAATTTAATAGCGAAATTCTTTCACCACCTCGATTGCATATTTTACATTATCGAAAGGAATATCAGGCATAATACCATGTCCCAAATTGAATATAAAACCATTCTCTCCGCGCATACGTTCGAATAATTCGATAATTTTCTTTTTGATCACAGGCTTTTCAGCATATAAGACAAAAGGGTCTAAATTTCCTTGAACCGCTATCCCTTGAGGCAAAGACTGTTTTATATTTTTTAGATCCGCATTCCAATCGATAGAAACCACATCTGGTTGCGCCTCTACCATCATCGGAGCAAAGACAGATGATCCCTTACAGAAAGAGATTACCGGAATATCTTTGCGGTTCAACTTAGAGATAATCTGTTTGTTGTAATAATGTGAAAAATCACGATAATCATTCCATGATAAAGCCAATGCCCAGCTATCAAACAATTGGATTGCATTTACACCTGCCTCGATCTGCATGTTAAGATAGGCTACAGTGACATCAGCAATCTTTTGAAGGATCATATGTGCTAATTCAGGTTGATTGTTTAACATCAACTTCGTCAACTTGAAATCCTTTGACGAACCACCTTCGACCAAATAGCTTAAAATGGTAAAAGGCGCTCCCGCAAAACCGATCAATGGGATGCGATTATCAAGGCGTTGCTGAATTACTTTTATGGCATCAGCTACATATTGCAGTTTATCCAAACAGTCAATTGATAATGCTTCCGCCTCCTTGACAGAACGAACTGGATTAGAAAAACGAGGGCCCACTCCTTGTTCAAATGACAAATCTCCTCCCATTGCTTCAGCTGTAACCAAAATATCTGAAAACAAGATCGCTGCATCGATTCCAAGCAAATCCACGGGCAACATCGTTACATCCGCTGCAATCTCTGGTGTTTTGCACATTTCGAGAAAAGAATACTTGTTTTTGATATCCCAGTATTCTTTCATAAAGCGTCCAGCCTGACGCATCATCCACACCGGAGGTCTCTCCGTTTGCTGCGAGAATGCAGCTCTAATCAATAAATCGTTTTGTAAAGTACTAATCACTATAAATGTTTTGAAATTTCGTTTTCTATTTTTGTAATAATACTAACCTGTCTTGCAGTTAAATGCAATTTGTTGGCCACATCTGTATATGCCCTTGCTCTTTCATAATCTGTCTTACGCAGTGCAATATTGGCCAGATTGATCATTACCATACCTTTTTCATTATCTTTTTTCCAGGGTAGACGGGAAGCGAGCTGAAAATGATATTCAGCCTCATCGATACGTTCTTCTTTTAAGGCAATATTTCCCATCATAAATTCATAGAAATTACGCCGCCCTTTACGAAGGGTATCTGGATTTTTTATTTGGGACAGCAAGCTTTTTGTCTTTTCATAGTCCTGTCTATGAAAAGCTTGTGTTGCCAAGAAAACTGAGCCCTCCCGGAAATGGCTCCAAATTAGATAACCAATTCCACCGGCCAGTAAGACGGATGTCTGATAATGCCCTTGGTATAAACCATAGCCCAAAAGTAACGCTGCAATAAAAATAACGGCTATTCTAGCCTTAATTGTCATCATCTTTTTTTACTACGCGTTATTGTCGGTAAACTTATAACCAACTCCTCGGATAGAATGGAAATAGATCGGGTGTTTTTGATCTGGCTCAAAATATTTCCGGAATGTCAAAATGAAATTGTCAATGGTACGCGTCGAAGGATAGACGTCATAATTCCATACAGTTTCCAAAATTTGCTCCCGGGAAACGGCCTCATTGCGACGTTCGATCAACAGCTTCAATAGCATCGTTTCTTTTTTTGTCAAAGAGGTAATCGTTCCATCCGCATGATGCAATTCATAAGAATTAAAATAGATGGTTTTATCACCGATTTGATAAGAGTTCAATTCTTTTAAATCATCTGGCTTCATTCCCCGACGGACCAAATTTCCAACGCGAAGAATCAACTCTTCCAGGTTAAAAGGTTTTACCAGATAATCATCAGCTCCTTTTTTGAGTCCAGTGATACGGTCTTCGCTACTGTTTTTGGCAGTCAAAAACATGATCGGCACCTCGGTATTCTGTAGTCGAATCGTCTCAGCAACTTGAAATCCGTCAATTTCAGGAATCATAACGTCCAGAACCACGAGATTGAAACGTTCTTCCTTAAAAACTTTCAATGCTTTTTTTCCGTCAGTAGCCGTAGTGACACGGTAACCTTCCATTTCAAGATTCAACTTGATAGCTTCTAACAAGTGTTCTTCGTCTTCGACAAGTAATATTCTTTGTTTACTTTGCATTTCTTTCAAATGTTACTTCAAAAATACTCCCTTTAGGAGTGTTATCTTTAACTTTAATGGTCGCGTCGTGCTTCTGCAACACGGTTTTCACGATATATAACCCCAAACCAGTACCTTTGGTTTTCCGTGTTGCTTCACTTCCCACGCGATAAAACTTATTAAAGATAAGTTTTTTCTCTTCATCACTGATACCAATACCATGGTCAGCAACAGAAAAAATTATTTTACTGTTCTCCGTGTATAATTTCACATCCACCATAGCGCAAGCCGGTGAATATTTAATAGCGTTCTCTATGAGATTTGTCACGACATTACTTATCGCAAATTTATCGCCATGGATAATAATATCCGATTCTAGATAAGGTTTCAATACCTGCGAGCTACATGAATTTTTTTGAAGCCTATCGACAATTTGCTCCACCAAAGATGTAAAGTTAAAGTCCTCTTTGGGCATGCTGTAATTTCGGCTGTCCAGCTTCGTTGTCATTAATACATTTTCCACCAGATCATCCAATCGCTCAATATCTTTCAGGGAATTTCTTAAAAAAGTCTGTTGTTGCTCCTTATCCAAATCCCGTCGTAAGATGGTCTGAATATAAAGCTTCACTGAGGCTAAAGGAGATTTCAACTCATGCGTGATGGCCAAAAGGAAATTCTGCTGTTGTTGCAACAGTTTCTGCTCGCGCTCTACCAGACGCTTTAACCGCCATGCGCCCCATAGAAAAATGATCAAAAAGAAAATCCCCTCTCCTATAATCATATTCTTTTTGCTTGGGTCAAATCGGATGAACATCACCCCCCACCAGATCAACTGCATAACCGCATAAAACAAAAGGAAATAAAAGAGTAAAAGCGCTTTCTTCATGTAACAAAAATAGCTATTCACCAAGGCATTCGGAAATATCCCAAAGATTATGACACAAAGAAGAAAATTAGCCGATTCACAATAAGATAAAATCTCCCTGGAGGTGGTATATTTGCATATGTTTAATCGTGAGAAAAAGGATATTTTCTTTGATCTGGATCATACCATCTGGGATTTTGACAAGAATGCTGAAGAAAGTCTCCAAGAATTATATTTTAAATACAAGTTTGACAGCTTGTTTGACAAGGAATCCCCCACCCGTTTCATCGAAACTTATACGGTCAACAATCATCGACTTTGGGGATTATACCATCATGGAAAAATTTCAAAACCCGAATTAAGAAAGGCAAGGTTCGCCGATACCTTTACCGCATTGGGCGTAGATCCTGAATTATTTCCGGAAGAATTTGAACTGGAATACTTGGCTATTTGTCCCCAAAAGACGAATTTATTTCCCCATGCCCATGAAACCTTAGCCTACTTGGACGAGAAATACAACCTACATCTAATCTCCAATGGTTTTAAAGAAGCTTGTGAGACCAAAATGAAAAAAAGCAATTTGAATAAATATTTCAAAAATATCTTTATTTCTGAGGTCGTAGGTGTAAACAAACCTGATCCAAGGATATTTCAATTTGCGCTTGAGACTACTGGCGCACAGGCGCCACAATCACTGATGGTTGGTGATAATCTGGATGCGGATATACGCGGGGCAATGAATGTTGGCATGGACGCAATCTTCTTTAACCCGAATAGTATGGAAAAGCCCGAAGATGTCCCGCATATGATCGTCGATCTAAAAGAATTACAATCTATATTATAAAAAAAGCAGCTTTAAAGCTGCTTTTTTTGAAAATTTCTGTTTTTATTGGGCAGAAATACCCCCTCCTGTTGGCTGTCATAGCTGTCATGACTTACGAGAGGGTGAAGGTTTTATTTTAAAACTTTAACAGTTATATTCTTAAACCAAACGTCATTTCCATGATCTTGAAGACCGATCAATCCTGATTTACTTTCGCCGCCAACATGACTCAACAACTCAAAAGCCAATGGCCATTTTTCTTGGCTGAATTTACTTTTTTGCAGTAGATCAATCCATGATTTATCCCACAGAGTATATTCAACGACTTTCACATCATTTTGGAAATGCTCAACTTTACCATTGTTTACGCGGATCTTCACTTTATTCCATTCGCCATAAGGTTTGCCATTTTGTGGTTTTGCAGGAATCATATCATATAAAGACGTAGACTTACGATTTCCGTCAACCCCCATTTTAGCATCCGGGTGGTTTTCGTTGTCAAGCACCTGACATTCTGGTGATGAAATATAGATGGGCTGGCCTTCGACTTCTTTTGCCAGGAAGAAAATTCCCGAATTTGCTCCCTTTGCAACCTTCCACTCCATTTCCAATTCGAAATTTTTGAAATCATGTGCAAAAATCAAATCTCCGCCTTCATCTTTACCAACATTCGCCTGGCTATCAAATTTAATTGCGCCTTCATTGATGACCCATCTTTTAGGCACGACAGTTTTATCATATCCTCTCCAGCCTTCCATGGAAGTTCCGTCGAAAATAACATAGGCTCCAGCCTTATTCTTTTTGAATTTCTTGATATCCACACGTGGCAAATCCAGAATTTTGTAAGCAGGTACTTCCTTTTTTGCTTGTGCTACGGCAGTATGTAGATGCGCTGAAAATGCCATCACCGATACCGCAAGAACTGTTTTTAATAACTTCATTCTTTTTAGTTTTAGGTTTGTTTCAAAATTAAAATTAAGCATTTTGGGCTTAAATGACGGAATATTTTTTAATATTCCTCACCGCCACCGTTTATTTCATTTGTTTGTGCTTCTTTCTTCTTAGACCTATTTAAATCCTGACTACCAAAACGATAAGAAAGTGACAAGGTCACCATCCGCTTCATCCAACGGTGTTCAAAATTTGATATAAGTTGCGATGTCTCTGTCACACCATTCATTTTCCGTGAATTAAATACATCTCTAACATTTAACATAATTGATGCTTTTTTCTTGAATACATCTTTTTTCAAAGCGACATCCACCCCTTTCATTGCATTCATCTGCCCTTGAGCCATCACGCGTGAAGAATTATACTCACCTCTCATTTGAGCAGAGAAAGTAGGTGTAAAGCGATAGTTAGCTGTTAAATTTGCATTATAAGCGAAATCCTTTCTTTCTTTTATATCATAGTCTGGGTTTGCATTATATTTAATATGGATCAAATTGAGATTAAATGTAAAATCAAAATCCTTCGTCGCATTGACTTTTGAGATAAATTCAAAGCCCGAAAGATTACGGCTCGTCATGTTTTCCCATCGACTATACGTTCTGCCATCTTCTATTTTGTAAACAAAAGGTTGGATAACCTCACTCGCGTGATTAAAATAGGCCGAAGATATTAAATTGAACTTCCCAAAAGTTTTGGCGAAGCTCATTTCAAAACTATGTACATCTTCTGGTTTCAGATTTGGGTTTCCCTGACGGTAATTCAAATCATCGGATACATTTAGAAATGGATTGACCTGCCAACCCCGGGCACGTTGCACACGACGCGAGTAACTAAACTGAACTTTGTCACCATTATCGTCTACATCATAGGTTAAAAACAAGGTCGGGTACAGTCTAAAAAAGTTCTGCTTTGCATTGGATTCTTTTTCCACAGCATCGGGATCCTTGGAAAAATAAGTGGATTTGAGTTCAAATTGTTCGCCCCGTAACCCGATTTGATAGCCAATTTTATCCGTCAGCTTATTTTGATAGTTAGCGTAAATCGCATGGACAGTACTAGTAAAATCAAAATCATTGCTGATCTTATAGTCTGGCAGATATTTGCCTGTTGTATCGCGGAGTTCGGAAAATTGCGTATCAAATGACTTTCTAATTTGAGAACGGTAGCCAGCCTCAAATTTGCTTACCTCGGAGAATGGCAGCACATAATCCAGCTGAAGATTGATATTCTTACCGTCTTCGGAAGTCGTATTCCTCCGTGCGGTTTCTTTCCGTCCGTCGGTATATTTTTGAGAAAAATCGTTCGTACCATCTTCCTTGTCCCTTCCATAACTCGCATTCCCTGTCAATTCCTCTCCTTGTCGCTTAAATTGATGTTTAAAATCGGCGTTGAATTCATAGCCCAGATCGTCTTCAAATTGGGTAGATTTACGATCACTGGTTCCTGTTTCATCTGTTCCTTTAAAAAAACGATAATTTAAGTCCTCTATCCGTTTATTATCCCGGATGCTCAAATTACCGGAAAAACTCAATGAAGTACGGTCAGACATATTATAATCAAATCCGGCTTTTACTGTATGGCTATTTCCCTTTCTTGAGGATTCGGATTCGCTATAATTACTTGTGGTATCACTCAAAAACGTATTGTCGGTCTTCCCGCTCCCAACCATGTTACGTTTATTGAAGTTGTATGACCCAAAGTAATTGAATTTTCGATCCCGATAATTCAAAGTTATACCAGCCATGTAATTATCATAGGAGCCAGCGGATGTGTTTACTGATCCATTCAGCCCTGTTCTAATATTCTTCTTTAAAACAATATTGATAATCCCCGTCTGTCCTTCCGCATCATATTTAGAGGAAGGATTGGTGATGACTTCAACTTTCTCTATCGAATTGGCAGGAAGACTCTGGAGTAAAGATGTGACATCATTTCCGGCTAATGCAGACTCACGGCCATCTATTAGGATCTTGACACTACTGGATCCGCGCAGGCTCACCGAGCCATCTTGATCCACTTGAAGCGTGGGCACATTGGCTAAAACATCTGTTGCAGTACCACCTGCACTGACCAAGCTCTCACCTACATTAAAGGTTTTACGGTCAATGCCAATCTGCATTGCAGGCACTCTTCCCTCAACGACAACTTCGTCCAATAGCTCTCCTGTTGTGATGAGACCGATCCGTCCAAGGTCTTTGATTTTTGAAGCGGTCACATCCACCCCTAAGATAGTAGAGGTTTCATAACCCACGTAACTGATACGAACATTATATTTACCTGGTGTGATATCCGAGAATAAAAGAAAGCCTTGATCTACAGACTGTGCTCCTTTAACGTAGTTGTTGCCTGTGTCTAAAAGCGCTGCACTCGCAGAGGAAATAGGTTTAGAAGTTTTGCTATCGATCAGGATAGCTTTGATTTGACCAGTCTGTGCAAAAACAATAACCGGTAGAAAGAATACAAATAATAATAAAAATTTAAACGATTTAGCGTTAAATAACATGAGAGCTTCAGCTTAGTTTATAGTTATAATGCAAATAAAACTAAAACTTACAGACAAAATTGAAGCGTAACCATATTATTACGGTAACAAAAAGGATAGTAAATTTATTCTACGGATACTGTCAGACCTTCTGCTTTCAAAATTTTGCGGTAGATTTCCATCTCGGTGAAAGTGCCCTCCAAAACGGCACACTTACCTTCAGTATGTACTTTCCATGCAATTTTCTCAGCTTGTTTTTCGGTATATTGGAGGTGATACATCAGACAATGAATGACATGTTCGAACGTATTCGTTTCGTCATTCCATAAAATCAATCGATTAGAGTCCTTAACAGACGCTAATATCTCTTCTAACGTAAAGGTTTCTTCAGCAGTTTGGGTACCCATACTGCAAAAATAGAATATTTTTTTCTAAATTAACGACAATATAAAAGGGAAGAATACAATCAATTAGATGAATTTATTATGTTTCAGTCGAAAATCGCAGGAATTGGCTATTACGTTCCGAAAAATGTATATACCAACAATGATCTAACACGTTTTATGGATACCAGTGATGAATGGATCCAAGAAAGAACGGGGATCAAAGAACGCCGCTATGCCGACCGTATCGGCGAAACGACAACCACGATGGGTGTTGAAGCTGCAAAAATAGCAATAGAACGCGCCAATATCAGCAAGGAAGATGTCGATTTCATTATCTTCGCCACCTTATCACCCGACTACTATTTTCCCGGTTGTGCGGTATTACTGCAACGGGAAATGGGGATGAACGAAGTAGGCGCATTAGATATTAGGAACCAATGTTCGGGCTTCATCTATGCTCTATCCATAGCAGATCAATTTGTCAAAACAGGGATGTATAAAAACATACTTGTTGTGGGTTCAGAAAAACATTCATTTGCACTCGACTTCTCCACCAGAGGCCGTGCTGTATCCGTTATTTTCGGTGATGGTGCCGGAGCAGTGGTTGTGCAGCCAACAACAGAAACCGGTAAAGGCATTTTGAGCACGCATTTACATTCTGATGGCGCTGAAGCAGAAAAGCTCGCAATGTATTACCCAGGGGCATCAAGCGGCATATGGTTAGACAAAATGCCCGACTGGCCAGAACAGGAATTGGGTGGGCTATTGATGACCAAAGAAATGCTTGAAGATGGAACCGCATTCCCAAATATGGATGGACAGGCCGTTTTCAAAAAAGCTGTTGTCAAATTCCCCGAAGTGATTCATGAAGCCTTGAGCAAGAACAACTTAAAAACCTTAGATATAAACTTATTAATTCCACATCAAGCAAATCTTCGTATTTCACAATTTGTACAGAAAACATTAGGCTTGAGTGAGGATCAGGTGTTCAACAATATCCAAAAATATGGCAACACTACGGCAGCTTCTATACCGATTGCACTATGTGAGGCCTGGGAAGCCGGGAAAATAAAAGATGGTGATCTGATCTGTCTAGCCGCTTTCGGTGCGGGCTTTACCTGGGGATCCGCCTTAATCAGGTGGTAAGGGGAAGCGTCAACCATAAAAAAAGGCGTTAATCTTTCGATCATCGCCTTTTTTTGTTTTTCCGAATAATGAACTATCCGTTTGACAAAGCTGCTGCTCCAGAAACGATTTCGGTCAATTCTGTAGTAATTGCCGCCTGACGAGCCTGGTTATACGATAACTTAAGTGATTTCAATAAGTCACCTGCGTTTTCAGTCGCTTTATCCATGGCTGTCATACGCGCTCCATGCTCAGAAGCATTGGAGTCCAAAACAGCTTTATATAATTGAATCTTGATGGCTTTCGGAATTAATTCCTCGATAATCTTCTCTTTGGAAGGTTCGATGATATAATCCACTTCAGCTTCTATTTTTGCTTTATGCGTATGTTGCGTGTCTTCTTCAGTAGGTAATAAAGGTAAAATCTGTTCTGCCGTCAGCTCTTGAACTGCAGCATTTTTGAATTGGTTATAGACCACTTCTACCCGATCAAAATTACCTTCTTTAAATTGTTCCATGATAAATTCTGTCACTAGGGAAACAGATCCAAAATTTAAATCAGAAAACAAGTCTGAGTGATTAGCTATCACATCGAAATTACGCTTCGAATAGAAATCATAACCTTTTTTACCAATAGCGATGATACTCAAATTGCCTTTCGCATGCTGCTCGGCATATTTGTTAGCGATCAAGTTATTAGTCATCTTGATAGCATTCGCATTGAATGCCCCAGCCAAACCTCTATTAGAAGAAACAACAACGATCAACACCTTATTTGGCTCACGATCTACTGTAAAAGGAGAATTACTTCCCTCCACACTTGCAGAAACATCAGCCAAAATATCTCTTAATTTATTCGCATATGGGCGCAATTGTAAGATAGCGTTAGTAGCGCGCTTCAATTTAGCAGCTGAAACCATTTTCATGGCTTTTGTAATCTGCTGTGTTGATGATACCGAGGTAATCCGGTTTCTTACTTCTTTTAAATTTGCCATATTTGTTTTAAGTATTAAGTACCTAGTATTGAGTATTGAGCCTAGTCAATGGACTCAATACCAAATACTCATTACTAATTAATATTTTGATGCTAAATCCTTAGCTACTGTTTCTAATACTGCAGTCAACTCATCTGAGAATTTACCAGCTTTGAACGCTGACAAAACTTCTGGATGACGTTGTTCCAATTGCGTTAAGAATTCTTCTTCAAATTCTCTTACTTTATTTACTGGCACATTACGCAATAAACCTTTCGTTCCAATGTAAATGATCGCAACTTGTTTTTCTACAGAAACTGGAGAGTATTGACCTTGTTTCAAGATCTCAACGTTACGAACACCTTTATCCAATACCGCTTTAGTAGCAGCATCTAGATCAGAACCGAATTTTGCGAAAGCTTCCAATTCACGGTACTGCGCTTGATCTAACTTTAATGTACCCGATACTTTTTTCATCGGCTTGATCTGAGCGTTACCACCCACACGAGATACCGAAATACCTACATTGATCGCTGGACGGATACCCGCGTTGAATAAGTTAGACTCCAAGAAAATCTGACCATCTGTAATAGAAATTACGTTGGTAGGAATATAGGCTGAAACGTCACCTGCTTGTGTTTCGATGATCGGAAGCGCTGTCAATGAACCACCACCTTTAACCAAATGCTTGATAGATTCAGGAAGGTCATTCATGTTACGTGCAATATCATCAGAAGAGTTGATTTTCGCTGCACGCTCTAACAAACGGCTGTGTAGGTAGAATACGTCACCTGGATATGCTTCACGACCTGGAGGACGACGTAATAACAAAGAAACCTCACGGTAAGCCACAGCTTGTTTCGACAAATCATCATAAACGATCAATGCTGGACGACCTGTATCACGGAAGAACTCACCGATAGCAGCACCTGCCATTGGCGCGTAGAATTGAAGTGGAGCAGGGTCAGCAGCAGAAGCAGCGACAACAACAGTATAAGCCATTGCACCTCTTTCCTCCAATGTACGAACGATATTCGCTACCGTAGAATTCTTTTGACCTACAGCAACGTAGATACAGAATACAGGTTGACCTGCATCGTAGAATTCTTTTTGGTTTAAGATCGTATCGATACATACCGCAGTTTTACCTGTTTGACGGTCACCAATAACCAACTCACGTTGACCACGCCCTACTGGAATCATCGCATCGATTGCCTTGATACCTGTTTGTAATGGCTCAGTTACTGGCTGACGGTAGATAACACCTGGAGCTTTACGCTCGATAGGCATTTCGTATAATTCTCCTTGGATAGGTCCTTTACCATCAATTGGCTGACCCAATGTATTCACAACACGTCCCAACAAACCTTCTCCAACTTTGATGGATGCAATACGGTTGGTACGTTTAATCGTATCTCCTTCTTTAATTTCGTCAGAAGGGCCTAAAAGTACAACACCAACGTTGTCTTCCTCTAAGTTTAATACAATACCTTGTAATCCGTTATCAAATTCAACCAACTCACCGGACTGAACTTTAGTTAAGCCGTAAATACGAGCAATACCGTCACCTACAGCAAGTACGGTACCCACTTCCTCTAGTTCGGCTTCTGATTTAAAGCCCGCCAATTGCTCTCTTAGAATTGCCGAAACTTCATCTGGTCTTACCTCTATCATTTTAATTATTATAAGGGGTTTTTTGATTTATTTTACTTTAAATACCAGAATAACCTTAGTTACCCTGATTCAAATATCTTTCTAATTTATTCAACTTACCAGCAATACTTGCATCAATCTGGCGGTCACCAATATTGACGACAAATCCGCCGATCAACTTGTTATCGACTTTATTGACCAATATCACTTGAGCGTTGGTTTCTTTTGCAAGTACATCTTTCATTGCGGCTAAATTAGCTTCAGAAAGTGGTGCTGCAGATGTAACTGTAGCTTTTACAATACCTTTAACCTCGTTATACTCACGGACAAATTCTTGCGCAGTAGCATATACGATCGTACCACGACCTTTGTTGATCATGATCTTGAAAAAGGCTAAGATATTTGCATTGATCTTATCTTTAAATAAAGCATCCAATATGTTTTTCTTCTTGTCCAAAGGAACAATAGGATTGGCCAAAACAGCTTGCAATTCTGAACTGGACTTTAAAACAGCGATGAACGAATCCATATCTGTTTTGATGGTTTCCAGTGAGCCCTGCTCGCTAGCCAAGTCAATTAATGACTTTGCATATCTCGATGCTACTTTAAATACTGACATATTCTATTTCGTAATTTAAGTGACCGGATTAGTTCAATTTAACGTCTTTAAGCAAATCTGCTACTAAAGCCTCTTGCTTACCTTGGTCCTCAAATTCTCTTGTTAATACTTTGCGGGCGATATCCAAAGACAAAGATGAAACTTGTGATTTTACCTCAGCCAAAGCTTTATTCTTTTGTTCGTCGATCTCTTCTTTCGCCTGAGCAATCATTTTAGCACCTTCGTATTGTGCTTGTGTTCTTGCTTCAGCAACGATTTTGTCTTTTAGCTCTTTTGCTTCTTTAAGGATAACATCACGTTCTGCACGAGCCTCTTTAAGCAATTGTTCGTTTTCATTTGTCAAACGAGCCATTTCTAATTTAGCTTTCTCAGCAGCTTCCAATGCATTTGCAATTCCTTGCTCACGTTCATCTAAAGCGTTGACGATAGGTTTCCAGGCAAACTTGCCCAATAAAAAGATCACAACCAACAAGATGATTAGTTGCCAAAAGAACAAACCGTACGAGAACTGATTAATTAATGCTTCCATTTATATACAATTGTAAATTATAATTTTCTTTTGTTTTGTATTTTTTTGTTTAAATACAATCTGCAACCAACCGTTGCAGATTGTATTTAGTAAACTTTTAATCAGCTTGGATTATTTACCTAAGATTAAAGCACCGAATGCTAAACCTTCAACTAAGGCACCAATGATGATCATCGCAGTTTGAATTTTAGATGCTGCTTCTGGTTGACGAGCGATAGCTTCCATAGCTGAACCACCGATTTTACCTAAACCTAAACCTGCACCGATTACGATTAAACCTGCTCCAATTAAGTTGTACATAATAATTATTTTATAAAATTTAACAAAAAAATTCGATTAATGATGTGCGTGTTCTTCGACTGCCATTCCGATAAACAAAGAAGACAACATCGTAAAGATAAAGGCTTGCAAAAACGCAACCAGTAGCTCCAAGAAAAACAACACCAAAGTCAATAACATAGACACCCCGATACTACCACCGACTGTCAATTGTTGTTGAAATAAATAAACGATTGCGATCAAACCCATCACAACAGAGTGACCAGCAGTAATATTCGCAAACAAACGCAGCATTAAGGAAAAGGGTTTAGTAAACATACCCAACACCTCAATTGGTGCTAAAATAAATTTAAAAGGAACTGGAACACCTGGCATCCAGAAAATGTGTTTCCAATAATCTTTATTCGCTTTAAAGTTGGTAATAAAGAAAGTGAATAAAGCCAAACATAAAGTTACCGTAATATTTCCCGTTACGTTAAAACCTAGTGGAGTCATACCCAATAAGTTCAAAACAAAAATTAAGAAAAATACAGATAACAGGTAAGGCATAAATTCTTTATACCGGTGACCGATATTAGGAACAGCCATTTCGTCACGTACATATAAAACCAAAGGCTCCAAAACGCGACCTACACCTTTAGGAAGGTTATTAACACCTTTTTTGTATGTTTTAGCCAAAGATATAAAGCCCAAAAACAGTAAGAACGCCGCTAATAATAGACCTACCACATTCTTTGTAATCGAGAAATCTAACGGCTTAGCGTTGGTAGGATGATGGGCTTCATCAAAATTCAATGTACCTGCAGCATCCGTCTTATAGATCTTGCCATGGTAAAGTGTGTAGTACTGGCCGTTTTTCTCTACAACAGACTCTCCATGATGAAACTCGCCAGAAGAAAAAACAACCAATCCATTATCAATAAGAATTACTGGCAATGGAAAACCATAATGCTTTCCTGCTTTTTGATCGGAAAACAAAGAAAAGTAATGATCATCCTGTAAGTGATGTTGACTATACGCTTTGATTTCCTCAGCTTGGGATTTAGGCGCATCCCCATGCGCTTCTTCAGCTGCTTTTAAGGTAAAAGGATTGACAGCAAGAAAAATTACTGCAAATAATAAAAGTGCTCTCTTAAGATTCACCATTTCAGATTACTATTGAATAATAAAAAATTTTGCGCAAAAATACAATTTTATTTGGCATAAATCACCATTTGTTTAAACTTTTTCCAAAAATAGTTTAAACCTTTTTATCTACTTGATTTAAAGCATTAAAAGCAAGATATACATCGACAAACAACGAGATAAAAAACACAACCAAAAAGTTATATTCGATAAAATTGTTTTCAATGGTCTTTAACCCATCCTTGACATAAATATATCCCGCAATCCCCTTTAGAAGCACCAGTCCAAGAAATATGACTCCCAATTTCTCGGGCATGGACCAGTTTGCAAAAAATACCAAGACCGCAACCAACATTGAGGAGCAAAATCCAAATGTATACATTCCAACCAGGCTGTAAGTAGTCTGTGACCAATACTGCATAACGTCCATACCGGATATTACTAAATAATGTGCAGCAAAACTTACTACAAAGACGATCAGCAATACGAGTATGCTTTTCAAATAACTATTCATTCTTATTAATTTGATTTGCCTGCCTGATAAACTGATACAAAGATACAACCACCCCCAATAGTGTCAATCCCTTCATCCCCCATTCACCCGCAATCGCATATTTATTATCTAACCAAGTGCCGACCCAGTAAAATAGATAGATTGTCACACCCATCTGAATCGGCATGGAAGTAAAAACAATCCATTTGTTAATTTTTTTATTGGTTTTCTCCTCTTTCAATTAGCTTATAATAAAAGGTGGACAAATATACATCATAAATCCTTATCCCCTATAGTCCCAAAACTTTTTGTCCAATTTTAATATCTGGATAATCTACATCTGCTCCTAACAACATCTTAAGCTCGGAAGATGATTTGTCTGGATTTGCCCGAATTACCTCAAGGATTCGATCAAGCTTCTCTTGATCGATCAATTCGGTTGCCTCGACCTCTGTCCCTACAAAGTTAATAAGATGTCCGTAAATTGTACCGGCAACCATCCCGCGCTTACCTGCTATATCCGAAATACTCATTCCTTCTTTAAACATTTCCAAAGAAATATCTTTCGTATCCAATTTCTTAGCCCCGTCTTCATCAGCACTTTGCGCGGCCAATTCCTCTTTTTCTTTTGTTTTGACCTGCGCAGCCACATCAAGCATCGCTGTTTGAAAATCTTCTCTTTTGGATAACGTTTCGGCGATGATTAGGCAATGTTGCAATTGCTCACGCTTACGTTTGTAATCCAGTAGTACGGCTTTCAACTCATCAATATATTTCTTTGTCCGCTTTCGAATCTGGTATTCTTCAATGTGTTTTGTCAAGGCTTCAATAAGATCTTTATCCATCTTTGGCAAAAACCAATTCACTGCCGCGGTTGAGCGTTCGCAAATCAGATTATAATCTATTGCATCTTTATCCCGCAGAAGGTCATAAAGGACAACAATAAATTTATGCGCTACCTTTTCCTGTATCTGAAGCTGTCCAACCAATTGTTGGAAGAATTGAACTGCTTGTTCCTTTCCATCGATATTACGCTCTTCAAGTGACTTCAGGAGTTCCGCTGTCACGGCTAACAGCCCATCCCAACGGAATCCATTCATCAGGATTTGCCCTAGGTAATTTCGTTGGCATTGTTCTAAAATTTCATTAATATTAGACTGTGAACTTGTACGTTGTGCAAACTCCACCACCTGATAATCTGTCCGGATGGCATAGGATGGAATAATCGATTTGAGCACCAGTCCATCTAGGCTCGTCAAACGGCTCAAGGCCACATAAACCTGTCCAGCGGCAAATGATGTCCCTGCATCAATGATTGCCTTCTGGAAAGTCAGCCCCTGGCTCTTATGGATCGTAATTGCCCAGGCTAAACGGAGTGGAAACTGAGAAAATGTACCTAAGACTTCCTCTTTGATCTGATCTTGTCCCTTATCATAGTTGTAACGGATATTTTCCCAGGTCTCTCTTTTTACCGTCACCTCTTCAGAACCGTCTGGAAAAGTAACCGATACGGTCCCGTGCACAGTATCTATATCTTTTACCGTGCCAATTTTGCCATTATAATATTTCCGCTCATCACCTGAATCATTTCGGATAAACATCACCTGAGCGCCTATTTTCAGCGACAATGTTTCCTCGGCAGGATAAGAGCCCTGTGCAAAGTCATCTTTTACAACAGCTTTTAAGTTCAGCATCTTCCCGGATAGCGACGCTAATTTTGCACTGTTGATCTCATCGGCATTCCGATTATGAGATGTCAGGGTTATATATTGTTCTTCCTCTTTTGGAACAAAATCCTGCTGGTAATATCCATTTAAGGTTGCTAACATTTCACTGGTGCATTCATTATTCCGTATCGCATTTAAGATCGAAATAAAGCCCTCATCCTGTTGACGATATATTTTATTGAGCTCCAACATCACCAAGGGGTTATCCCGTAAGATTTTTGCATTAAAAAAAAATACAGAAGAATAATGATCCCGAAGAATGTTCCATTCCGCATCTTTAACCACAGGGGGCAATTGATATAAGTCACCGATAAATAGCACCTGTAAACCACCAAACGGACGCATATCGCGACGAACGGACTGCAATATCACGTTAATCGCATCTAATGTATCGGCCCGTACCATCGAAACCTCATCAATAATTAATAGCTCGAGTTCCTGCAGGATTGCCCGACGCTGCTTCGTCAATTTTATTGTGCTAAAGAGACGGGATTTGTTATAAATATGACTATCCTGCTCATCCCAACGTAACTCATAGTCCTCCACAAAAGTTCCAAAAGGAAGCCAAAATAAGGAGTGCAAAGTTGTACCACCCGCATTCATGGCAGCTACCCCTGTGGGTGCAGTAATAGCCATTTTTTTATAGCTATGTTCACGAATATACTTCAAGAAAGTTGTCTTTCCAGTACCTGCCTTTCCCGTAATAAATACATTCTGGTTGGTTTGGTTAACAAATGCAACAGCCTGCATAAATGCTGTATTTTCTCGATCGACTTGAAAGTTTGACATATCCTGAAATTAGATTGACCACAAAACTAAGTATTTCATTTTGAAAACATGCCCTACCGCTTGTAGGCATATTTTATAAAAAACCGCATTTTGCTTAACGATTTTATCAAAGCTAAAACGGTTAACTAAAAACATTAATGATTTTTTTCTATATTTAGCTGCTGAATTAATGATCAATAAATTTTTAGAAATTTTATAACATGGCTATAGATAAAACCGCATTATTTGAGAAAGTGCAAGAAATGTTGACATCCAAAGGATTCAATATTGAGAAATCGGATGCAGCGCGCCCTTGGGGTGGCTTTTTTGTCATCGACGAATCGCAAGCACAGGAGTTCGCTAATGAGTATTTCGGAGGATTAGACGTTCAGGAATTAAAAATATCAGGAAAATTAAGTCCAAAAATTCTGATCGTCGCTCCAGACAAAAGACTTTCCTGGCAGTATCACCACCGCCGTGCTGAAATCTGGCGCGTTATTCAGGGCAATGTCGGAGTAATGGTTTCTGACACAGATGAAGAGTCTGTGGTATCAACATTAAAAGAAGGTGAAACAATCAGATTACGCCAGGGACAACGTCATCGCCTCATCGGCTTGGATGGTTTCGGTATTTTAGCTGAGATTTGGCAACATACCGATGCGAACAACCCCTCAGATGAGGACGATATTGTTCGTGTTCAAGACGATTTTGGAAGATAAGCATTTCTTCCCTCTATTTTCACAAAGATTTCCAATTCAGGATTGGAAATCTTTGTCTTTTATAAAGACCAAAGTCTTCCTTACTGCAGTCTCCCCCGTAATCACTTATGTCCTCGTTTTGACCATTAATTAATTTAATAATGATATGATCCAATAATTTTAGCCACTACAATCCTAATTTTTACTATTTTAGTATACGTATAATAAACTGTCAATTATGAGTAACGACGAAAACAAAAGAAGTTCGGGGATATTAAATAGTCTTAAAAAATTAATTTTCGAAGATGAGCAGACAGCTCCCAGCGCCCAACCTTCGGCTCCACCTGCACCGACAAAAGAAAAATTAAACTCCCCCACGCCAACATATACGTCTGCACAGCAGCCAATAGCAACAAGTAAAACACCGCCTCCTATTCCAATTACGGCTAATGACGGCAGCACAGATCTCAAAGAAATGAAATTGAAGGTCTATGCCATTCTAGAAAAATTAAACGAACAAGGAGTCGATTTTTTTGAAGTCTGGAATGCTGCGGCCGCAATGGGAAAAGTAGAAGAAAACACCTTAAAAGCCGCATATACTTCCCTTAAATTTGTCGATAGTTCATTATCAAAGGAAAAACTTATTGCAACTGGCACAAATTATGCTAACAAACTAAAAGATACCATTGCCAAAGAATCAGAACAGAAGAAAGATGAAAAGAGAAGGGCTGAACAGGACCGAACGTTGGAAATTGCTAATTTAAACAGTGAAATCAAAGCAATAACAGAAAACATTGCCAAATTGCAGATTGACCTCCAGAAAAAGCAAGCCGCATTGGGGCAAATTAATGAAAAGTACGAACCAAAAATTAAAGAAATCGATCAAAAAATAGCCATAGGCAATACCGCTGTTGATGAGGTTATCACCGAAATACACAACGCTTTGCACATGATTAATCAATCAATCACATAACTAAATCAATGGAAAGAAAAGATCAATACATCAATATTCCCGCTGAAATAAAGACGCAACTCCCCATATTTCAAGTATTGGGGGATCATTTACCTGCACAATTAAAGACTCCAGAAGCTAAAAAAACGGCTTATACTATTTTCTTTTGGGCACTTTTGCTGGGTGGAGCATTTGCTTTTTTCAAATACCTTCCCGTTATGCTCGAATATGCAGGAAAGAGTATCTTATTTGTGATTTTCAGTATTATCCTAATTACCTTATTACTTTTAGCGCCCAAAATTATCGCCTTATTGCATCGTTTGGGCACGGTACTACTTTTCAAAGGTGAGAAATCTATTATTAGAAACAATCCGATCGAAACATTACAATTATTGTCTCGGGATGCCAAAGACACCTTAAAACGTGTAAAAGAGAAAATCAGTAATGTGGACGGTGTACGTATCGACATGATTCAAAGCGGTGAAACAGCCCAGAAGACCGCCGAAGAAAAGTACAGCTATGCGAAAAGATTTACAGCAGAAGCAGCCAATCTTGATGAAAAATCAAAAGAAGAAGCGAGCAGAAATAATGCAGAGAAGGCGAATGCTTATGCAAGAGATGCCAAGGAAACACGTACCAAAGCATTCTTATTGGGCAAAGAAGGAGAATCAGAGGAACAAAATGCGCGTAGCTACGTGCAATATGCCAACCAGTTTGCAAAAGTACTGGAAGTCCTCAAAGACAATGAAAGCGCAGCACGCATCTATGTAAGTACACTGGATAGCAGCATCTCTATCATTTCGAAAAAGCTAGAAGCTACGCAAAAAATGAAAAATGCGACGGATGGGCTTGCCGATGTATTTAATATTAAAGATGGCTGGGCTTTTCAAGAAGCGATGAATGCGGCTACAGGTGCTATTAGCCAAAATATAGCATCTATTCGATCCAACTTGGATTTCTTGGATCAGAATAATAATATTACCGTCGGTGGCGCCCCTTCACAGAGTGAACTGGAAGAATTTATCCGTAAGGTCGATGAACGTAACTTAAAAGTACTCAACGTCACTCAAATGGCTGACTCCAGTTACGAGCTCAAACCCGATGAAAAAGTAGACAAAGGCTTTACACTACTCGATTAATTAATCAAAACAATATCATATTATTCAAAATTATGGAAGAGAAATCGACATGGGCCAGATTAAGATGGCCTATCAAAGCAATTATTATCGCATTACCTATCCTTGCTATTGGTTATTGGGCGATGCAGTCAGGCAAATTCGACGCAAATCCAACTATCAATAAATCAGATTCAACCAATATCAACGCCCCCAGCACAACAACTTCGGGATCAGAAAGCGCACGTTCATTCAACTATCAACCGGAAAAACCAGTTGATGGTGAGTACAAGGGGGTTGTCGAAGTTGGCGCTTCTGGTTTCAATTCCTTTGTCGTCAATATGGACAAAGAAAACCGTTGGGAAATTATTTCCAAAGATTTTGGAAAATCCTTTGCTTACGAAGGCCTGGCCACCACCGAAGATATCCGTAAAGGACTAAAAGATTATATCGGCATGATGCTGGATAAAGGCGTGAAATCCAAAAACATCCATTTCGTGATCAGTTCTGGCGCGCAAAAAGAACCTAAAACAACTGTTATCAGTTCAGAACTTAGAAAGATGGGATTTGTTGTTAACTTGGTTACAGCCGAACAAGAAGGAAAATTAGCACTTAAATCCGTTCTTCCAAAGGCTTATGAAGACAACTCCTTTGTTGTAGATATTGGTTCTGGAAACACCAAAATTTCTTGGATTGATGGCGACACCAAGTCTGTGGAAGCACCAGGTGCCAAGTATTACGAAAAAGATTTAAAGGATGACGCGGTCTATGCGGAAGTAAAAAAAATAGGTGAGAAAATACCGTCCTCAAAAAGAGAAGTTTGTTTTATTATTGGTGGCGTTCCTTTCGAACTGGCATCGCAAACACGTCAAGGAGAAGAACGATTCACTGTATTAAACGATCCTACTTCTTATAAAGCAGACAAAATAAAAACAAAAAGCGGTGTCAACATCTACAAAGCGCTTAAAGATGCAACTAACTGCGATACTTTCGTATTCGATTGGGACGCAAACTTTACAATTGGCTTCTTGCTTTCATTGAATAAATAAAATATCTTACAACAATAAAAAAGAGCTGTACCCTAAAAAGTACAGCTCTTTCTTTTAGTTTCTTTGCAGCTATTATTAACCCATAAAGCTCAACAGATAACACACAATAAGGATCAACAGCACCACAAAAGCAATTTTCCAAAAGCTATAAGGCCGCTGTCCGTACACCTTCCCATTGAAAGCATTGACCATGATCTGATAGCTCTTGCCCTTATACTGATAAGCTGACAACCATACAGGTAACAGGATATACTTCAATTTGATCGATTTAAAATCACTATCAATAGTATCAATATCCTGGGTATCTCCGCCAATATCATTTTCGACCTGTCGTTCAATTTCGCGGTCCATAATCGCTCGTGCAGTTCGGGCTGCCACAATATGGTCGATACTAAATGTCTCCGCAATAAAACCACTCAGATACTGCTCGTTGAATGGCTTCAGATAACTCAAGTTCCAGGGGCCTATTTTATCCGAAAATTTTTCGGGCAGCGAGGTCGATCCAGAAATAACGATATCTCTAAATTGGCTGTATATCGTTCCCGAAGCAGGATACCAGTTCGTGCGGCGCTCTTCATATTCCTCCGTTTCACCGTCAGAATTACGTCGTGTCCGTGTCACATAATAGTATTCCCCACGGGATCCCTCGTAAGAAGAATGTACATCCGAATCGTATGACCAAAATGGGATGTACACGCCTTTCAAGCGATCATTCCGTGAATTGAAGATCCTTTTAAAATCATTGGGCGCAAACCAGACTTTTCCAGCCCATTGTGTTAATAAACCAAAGGACTGTTTATAATCTACCGTAAAAGGCACAAGCCCATGAGGTTTAACGATGCGCCTTTGTTGATGGTCAATGACCAATGGCGATGCACAAAAGGCACATACATCTGCTGTAACATGTGGATTCAACCTCGAATTCGCCCCACAGTTACTACAATGAACGACCTCTGCTAGATAACTGTACCGTTCATCTGCTACACCTTCCATCGCTTCTCCAAACACTTTATAATCCGTTGCTTCAATCTCACCATCTACCTCCAGGTTGTCCGTAATTTCATTCTTAGTACCACAATACAAACATTCCAGATAGGAAGTCCCGGGCTGATAAGTCAATACAGCACCGCAACCTTGGCATTTTAACCCCCGATCTATTTCGGAGGTCTTTTCTTCAAAACTCATACGCGTGATAGCACTTAGATCGCTAAACTCCAGGAATTGGTGGTGGGGTCTGCGAAAACAAATCCTTCAATTCAATAATTTTATCAGCTTCGGTCCAGTTATCAAGCCCTTCTTTCCAAACTAAAGTTGAAGCCGTGAGTATACCCTCCCCAAGCAATCCACGTAATTGTTCCTGATCGAATGGTCCTTCTTGTTTTCCTTTTAAAGCCAAGTAATAAGCAACTGCTTTCGGTAACGGCGGTGGTCCAACAGCGCCTGCTCTAGCGCCTGCGTCAGTCGCACCAGTTGGATTATTACCATCAAAACTATTTTGCTGAAACACATTCCCCATCTGTCCAACCATTCCTGCTCCCAAACCGGCACCAAAACCAGCGCCGACGATACCACCGCTGCTCGGGTTTTCCGCCGCTTTTTCCATGGAATTGGCAGCTTGAAACTGTGCATAAGCACCAAGGTTTCCAACCACCCCCATACTACTGCGTTTATCCAATGCTTTTTCAACCTCCTCTGGAAATGAGATATTCTCAATTAAAAATTTAGTCAAGCTTAACCCGATCTCCTCAAAGTCTCCAGCTATTTTTTGTTGGATCAATGCAGAAACTTCATCATAGTTCGAAGCTAAGTCCAAAGCTGGAATTTTAGATTCTGCAATGGCATCCATGCCTCTGGAAACCGCGATATTACGTAATTGCTCTGTAATATCGTCTACGGTGAATACCGGAGTCGTTGCAACCAGCTGTTTCATAAAAACAGGGACATCCTTTACCTGAAAGGAAAAATTTCCAAAGGCGCGAAGTCGTATCGGCCCAAATTCAGGATCACGTAACATGATGGGGTTTTTGGTCCCCCAGCGTTGATTCACAAATTGACGTAGGTTAATAAAATAAACATCAGCCTTAAATGGGCTGTTGAAACCATATTTCCAACCACGGATGGTTGTCATAATTGGCATGTTCTGCGTTGTCAGTTCGTATCTGCCAGGCTGAAATACATCTGCAACGACGCCCTCATTCAAAAATACCGCCGCTTGCCCCTCCCTTACGGTAAGCTGCGCTCCCATTTTGATTTCATTCTGATACCGCGGAAATTTCCACACGATGGTATCCGTACTATTATCGACCCACTCGATAATATCAATAAATTCATTTCTGATTTTATCAAATAACCCCATAAATATTTCGCTTTACAATTACTTACATTAAATGTAAACATTTCCCCGGAAATCCAGCAATTTTCTGAATATTATCAAAACCAGCCAATATCTAAAAAATTTAGTCTTCCATACTACAAATCGTGGTTTATTTTTTATACTTTTGTTAGCTAAGTTCTACATAAATTTATGAGTACATATAACGAAGACAGTATTAGGTCCCTGGATTGGAAAGAGCATATCCGCCTTCGTCCGGGAATGTACATAGGAAAGTTGGGGGACGGTTCGGCCTACGATGATGGCATCTATGTTTTATTGAAAGAAGTTGTCGACAACTCGATTGATGAGTTTGTGATGGGCGCCGGTAAAACCATTGATATCACCGTAAACGAAAACAAAGTTTCAGTACGCGATTATGGCCGGGGAATTCCAATTGGATCTGTCGTAGATGTAGTTTCCAAGATCAATACAGGTGGTAAATATGACAGCAAAGCCTTTCAAAAATCTGTTGGATTAAACGGTGTGGGTACAAAAGCAGTCAATGCATTATCCAGCCAGTTTACGGTACAGTCATACCGTCAAAATATAACACGTATTGCGCAGTTTTCCAAAGGAGAATTGGTGAATGACGAACAGAAAGACACCACACAACGCAATGGTACATCCGTAACATTCTATCCAGACGATTCTATTTTCAGAAATTACAAATACCGTTCCGAATTTGTAGAGAATATGATCTGGAACTATGTTTTTCTAAACTCAGGTCTTACCATTAACTTTAATGGACAGAAGTTTATTTCTGAGAATGGATTAAAAGATTTATTAGAAAGGAATATTGATGCCGAATCCATGCGCTATCCAATCATTCACCTGCGTGGAGATGATATCGAGATTGCAATGACTCACGGACAACAGTATGGTGAAGAATATTATTCCTTTGTAAATGGTCAACACACAACCCAAGGGGGAACACATCAAGCAGCATTTCGTGAGGCTCTTGTAAAAACAATCCGTGAATTCTACAAAAAAGAATTTGATGCATCGGATATTCGATCCTCAATTATTGGTGCTATCGCTATCAAAGTGCAGGAGCCGGTTTTCGAATCCCAAACAAAAACAAAACTGGGCTCCCAGAGTGTCGGTCCCGAAGGCCCTACTGTAAGAGGGTTCATTAATGACTTTGTCAAAAAAGCGCTGGATGATTACTTGCATAAAAATCCAAGTACAGCCGATGCACTTCAAAAACGTATTCTTCAATCTGAACGGGAGCGTAAGGATATTGCAGGAATCAAAAAACTAGCGAATGAAAGAGCTAAAAAAGCATCTTTACACAACCGAAAATTACGTGATTGTAAAGTCCATTTCAGCGATAAAAACGAACGTAACCAGGAAACTACGCTTTTCATAACCGAAGGTGATTCAGCATCAGGTTCAATCACCAAATCACGCGATGTGCAAACACAAGCGGTTTTCAGTTTAAAAGGAAAACCACTAAATTCTTATGGCATGTCTAAAAAAATCGTTTATGAAAATGAAGAGTTTAATCTCTTACAACATGCGCTCAATATTGAAGATGGACTAGATGGGCTACGTTATAATAATATCGTTATCGCTACCGATGCCGATGTTGATGGAATGCACATCCGTCTGCTATTATTGACGTTTTTCTTACAATTTTTCCCCGATCTGGTCAAAGCAGGACATGTATCTATCCTCCAAACACCATTATTCAGGGTGCGGAACAAAAAGGAAACGATCTATTGCTACTCCGATGAAGAAAGACAAAAAGCGATTGCAAAACTAGGGGCGAAGCCTGAGATCACTCGATTTAAAGGGTTAGGTGAAATATCACCATCCGAGTTTGGCCTCTTTATCGGAAAAGATATCCGTCTTGACCCCGTCATTTTATCAAAAGACAATAAGATTCAACAATTATTAGAATACTATATGGGTAAAAATACACCGGATCGACAAAAGCATATTGTCGAAAATCTACGTGTAGAAGTAGACCTTGAAGAAGAACTAACAAAAAAAGCGGGTTAAATTAACCCGCTTTTTTGCAACCTACGACCAATTTCATGCAAAACCAAACCTTAATTCTGATCCAATGTCAAGATGCCGTTGGATTGGTAGCCAATATTTCCAATACACTAGCAAAATATCAGCTTAATATCATTACGATGCGGGAGTATGTTGATGAAGAAGCGAATAAATTCTTTGTTCGTGTTGTCTGCAACGGTTTATTTCCAGACCAGACACAGCTTTCCAATTCCTTGGCCGAAGTGCTTCCCCCCTCTGCTCAGATTCAAGTTAATCCTAGCAATCGAAAGAAAATTGTTGTCCTTGTCACCAAAGAACATCATTGCCTGGCAGATATCCTGGTTCGGCAACATTTTGAAACCTGGGGTGCAGAAGTACAGGCAGTCATCGGTAATTATGATACCCTACGTTCGTTTACGGATAAATTTGAGATTCCATTTCATTGTATTTCACATGAAGACCTGTCGAAAGAAGATTTTGAAAAACAGTTGATTGCGCAAATCAAACAATACACTTTTGATTATATCATTCTAGCCAAATTTATGCGCATCCTCTCCCCCCTATTTGTTGCGACATTCGAAAATAAGCTGGTCAATATCCATCATTCATTTCTACCTGCATTTATTGGAGCGAATCCCTACAAGCAGGCACATTCACGAGGGGTAAAAATCATTGGTGCAACAGCTCACTTTGTCACCGACCAACTTGATGAAGGGCCTATCATTGTTCAAGATGTGCGCCACGTCAATCATAATTACACCGTTAAAGACATGGTAACTGCAGGAAAAGAAATTGAAAGAGCAGTTTTAAGCAGAGCCATCCGTCTATTGAGCGAGGACCGTGTTATGCTCAACGACTATAAAACCATTGTATTTGAATAGTGATCACAATCATCACTTTAGCCCTGTAGTCATTATTTTTTAATCGCGTTATTCTTGATTATTTCGTAAAAGAATTATTTAAGAATGACGCACACTTTTCATATCCCTGTATTAGGACTTGCCTTTTCGATCGACTCGGCAATCAAGGTTGCCCGTTATGGGATCTCAACGGTCATGTCTATTGTAGACGATGAGCTCATCGAGCGCATCCGGGCCTATTACTGCAAATTAAACCAAATTACCTATCATCCGGTTCACAGTAACGAACAAGATTATAGGGCTAACCGAATCACAGCTTATCTCGATCTCGTCAAAACCTTGGTGGACGGCCAAGTAGAAAAGCTAAAGCAGCAATCGTTTACCGAAGATTCTGAATTGACTGGATATTTTGAGTTATTACCGGAGTCTCATCCGGCCAGGCCGATCTATCATGCCATGCAAATTGAAACCAACACCGTAATCAAAAAGCAGCTTCAGGATTTATTGACCACCTATGTAAAGCCCGGTGAAATTGATGTTAATATCATGTCCAAGGTCGATAAACTGAATTTCAAAAATGGGGTCGCCTTAGACCAAAAATACTCTGATGCACTCGCTGCGCTACGCGGATTCGCCAATTCAACGCT
The DNA here is from genome assembly GCF_002472835.1 of Sphingobacterium sp. UBA7249. Classification (NCBI taxonomy): domain Bacteria; kingdom Pseudomonadati; phylum Bacteroidota; class Sphingobacteriia; order Sphingobacteriales; family Sphingobacteriaceae; genus Sphingobacterium; species Sphingobacterium sp. UBA7249. The sequence continues at coordinate 107,994 of NZ_DKST01000017.1, forward strand.
ACATTCATCCGTTATTCTCTCCGCGGGAATGAACCCACATTTATACGCCTATCTTGCTGAAATACCTGTATTTTTCCCAAAAGGCGACAGCACTTTTGATAAGAAAGTCGTTTTAAAAGTCAGTGATTTTAGATCGTCTCTTATCCAGGCTAAATATCTCGCAAAAAGAGGCGTTTGGGTATCTGAATTCCGTGTAGAGTCTGGATTGAATTGTGGTGGGCATGCTTTCGCAACCGATGGTTTTCTATTGGGGCCGATCCTAGAAGAATTTAAAGAGAAAAAAGAGCAATTACAAAAAGAACTCTTTACCATTTATCAGAACTATTGGGCAACGCAAAAAATACAGCTAACCATTTCGCCCCAGATCAGATATACCGTACAAGGCGGAGTAGGTACGGCTACGGAACATCAATTTCTATTGGATTACTATGAATTTGATGCCGTAGGCTGGGGTTCACCATTTCTAATGGTTCCGGAAGCTACTACTGTTGACAAGGAAACATTAATAGCGTTGGAAAACGCTACAAAAACAGATTTCTATTGTAGTGGAGCATCGCCTTTAGGCGTACCATTTAATAATTTTAGACCAAGTAGTGCTGAAAAGCTACGATTAGAGCGCATCCAAAAAGGAAGGCCAGGAAGTCCCTGCAAAAAGAAATACCTCATTGCCAACATGGAATTTGGAGAGAAACCGATTTGTACAGCTTCGCGTGCTTACCAGCATCAAAAAATCCAAGAGTTACAACAAAAAATATTGCCAGCTGAAGAGTATAACAAGGCATTCGATAGCATCATCGAAAAAACCTGTCTCTGTGAAGGGCTCGCTGCTCCGGCTTACCTCAAATACAACATTCAACAACATAAAGAGCAGACGGCTGTTTCTATTTGCCCCGGCCCAAATCTGTTCTGGTTCAGAAAACAATATTCCTTAAAACAGATGGTTGATCATATTTACGGCCGGTTATCTATCTTAACGCACGCTGATAGACCCTTTGTGCTGATCAATGAATTAAATCTCTACATTGATCATATCCAAAAATATATCACGGACAATAAAGGTCAGTTCAATGATAAAAAAATAAAATATGTGACCAAATTCAAGGCTCAATTAGAGGCAGGAATAGATTACTATTGTAAACTACAACAACAGCCCTTATCCCTACCTAAAAGTATCGCGCAAACGATGCCATTTCAGCTGGAAATGGCGACCATCCGTTTAAATAATATTTCTATATGAAGCTGTTATTGGCCGCAAAAAATAAACGCGGGGCATCCATTTGATGTCCCGCGTTTACATTAATAACTTTAAGCGCTATTTCAACGGTAAGAATTTAAGAATTATTGCGCAGTTTTACGGAATTTCCCGAAAACACCCAATGGCAGTTTTGGTCCCGCGGTAGCCTGCAGAAAAAGCTCTCCAATTTCTAAATTTTCTACCTTTGGAAAGGCCGTTTTGATTAAATTCTCAACAATGACCGAAGAGAAACCCAATGAATACGTATTCAAGATCAAGAAATGTTCTTTGGGATCCAACAATTGAACAACCTCAGTCATCATTTCCATAATATGGTCTTCAAGCTTCCACTTTTCTCCTTTTGGTCCATGTCCGTATGCTGGTGGATCCAAAATAATACCATTATACGTATTTCCACGTTTCAGCTCACGTTTTACAAACTTCAATGCGTCTTCAACCACCCAACGAATATTATCCAGATTGGAAATCTCCATATTTTCATTGGCCCAGGTAACCACTTGTTTTATGGAATCGACGTGTGTCGTATCTGCTCCAGCGGCCTTGGCTATTAATGAAGCCCCCCCCGTATAAGCAAAAAGGTTTAAGACTTTGGGTTTCTCTGTCTTAAAAGAACGGACAGATTCCGAGATATAATCCCAATTGACAGCTTGCTCAGGAAATATCCCAACATGCTTAAACGAAGTAAGCCCTAATCTAAATTTGATTGCGACATCGTCGTTTTTATATTGGATATGCCAACGGTCCTGGATTTTCGGATTTTTTTTCAACCATTCTCCGGAAGTAGCTGAGCGCCCCTTAAATTTGATATGATATCGTTTGTTCCATTCTGCATCGCTTAAAGCTTTGGGCCATACAGCTTGTGGTTCTGGTCTAATTAATATTAGATCGCCAAAGCGTTCTAATTTTTCAAAATCACCACAGTCAATGAGCTCATAGTCCTTCCAGTGTTGTGGGGTCAATAGTTGTATATTCGTTGTTGCCAAAATCAAAATTTTCCGACAAAACTACGCTAAATTTCTTTTATATTGAAATTTAGCGTACACTCATCCTCCGTAGAAATAAAATTCCATACATTAAAAAAGGAGAAAAACATATAATCAAATAGCTTCACGACGTCCCAAGACATCAACAGTCTAATCCAGATTTAAATAAGGTGTATCATTTAATCTTTTATTGCCCCATAGAGGCTTTGGCACTTTTCATCAACGGGCTCGCGAACACAAAATTATTTAATTCCTCAACATCTGATCGCATCATATCCTTATTGGATCCCTCCCAAAATTTCTGTCCCTGATATAAGAACAAAATATACTCACCGATTCCCATAACAGAATTCATATCATGGGTAACAACGACCGTTGTGCACTTTAATTCTTGGGTAATTTTAAGTACCAATTCATCAATTACAATAGACGTTTCGGGATCTAGGCCTGAATTGGGTTCATCACAGAAAAGATATTTTGGATTCATACTGATTGCACGCGCAATGCCAACCCGTTTTTTCATTCCCCCAGATAACTCTGCAGGATATAACTTATTTCGTCCTTCTAGGTTAACCTGCTCCAAACAATGGTTCGCACGATCTAATTTCTCCGATTTGGACATATCAGTAAACATATCCAAGGAGAACATGATATTCTGTTCTACCGTCATTGAATCGAACAAGGCTGAATTTTGAAAAAGCATACCAATTTCTTTACGTATCGGTACGCGTTCTTCAAAATTCATCCGGGTGAAATCCGTTTGATCAAACAATACTTTTCCCTTTTCTGGATGGTGTAATCCAACAATACATTTTAATAAGGTACTTTTCCCCGAACCGGAGCCGCCAATAATTAAACTCACTTTCCCGGGTTCAAAATTAGCGCTAATTCCCTTCAAAACATGGTTATCACCAAAAGATTTGTTTATATTTTCAATTTGAATCATAGGATTTTTTTAAAGCATTAATGCCGTAATTACATAATCCGCTGCTAGGATGGTAATACAGCCCACCACGACGGCTTCGGTACTCGCTTGCCCTACCTCGAGCGCCCCACCTTTCACTTTATATCCCTTATACGCCGATACTGACGTAATGATAAAACCGAACACAACAGCTTTTACGAGCGCTACGGTGACGGTAAAGCCATTAAAATTATCTTGAATACCTAAAATATAATCTGCAGGTGTTACAGCGCCAGATAATGAGCCCCCCAATAGCCCTCCCACTAATGCACATACGATCGCGATAATAACCAACATAGGAATCATAGTCACTCCGGCTAATATTTTAGGCAGGATGAGATATCCTGGAGCATTGATGCCCATAATCTCCAAGGCATCAATCTGCTCGGTCACGCGCATTGAACCAATTTGGGAAGAAATCGACGAGCCAATTTTCCCCATCAATACCAATCCCGAAATCGTAGGCCCTAACTCTAAAATATTTGAATCCCTATTAATAGAACCAATAATCGAATTGGGAATAAGATCAGAAACCATCTGAAAAGCGATCTGCATCGTCATTACCGCTCCAATAAAAGTTGAAATGATCACAATAAGTCCCAAAGATCCTATTCCAATATCGGTCATGGTCAGTATGGTCTCCTTCCAATAGATACGCCCTTTCTCTGGTCGTTTAAAGACTGACTTGAGCAGTATAAGATAAGCACCAATGTGATGAAAAATCATATTATCAATTTAAATACTATGTATTACAAGCACCAAACTTTATGTTTGGCCCGCGTATCCACTAAAGGTAATTAATTCCGCCAAATATATAAACAAGCGAAAACCTAAAAAGTAGGAGAAAATTAAAATTACTTACCGACCATTTCGTCACATTTACCGAATTTTTATGTATAATAGCCTAATCTTTCATACAGTGTCTAGCAAAGCGATTTACTTTTGGGGTACATAACAAACGGAATTAGTCATGAATACACAACGTATAACAACTGGAATTACAATTCTCTTTATAGGAATTGTCTTATTATTATCCCAGCTTAACAGCATCTCTTTCAATTGGGTTGGAATTTTCCGATATTGGCCATTATTCATTGTCCTTGCAGGAATACGTATGTTGGTACCTAAAGATCAACAAATAGGACAGTTTATTGCTATCGGTGCTACTGTAGTCATCTTAGGATTTCTTACTTATATCGGTTTGTCTACTCCCAAAGAACCACTATTAACGCAATTGTTAAAAAATAAGGGCGTACATATAGATATGGACGATCCAAACGATAAGACCGCGTATACAACACAAAAACTACAGGTCCCTTTGGACGATAAAATCCAACGGGCATCGCTAGACATCGATCTCGGAGCAACATCATTAAAGAACGATAGCGCGACAACTTCTGCAATATTTACCGCTTACAATACCTCTGATGATTATCTTCTAGGTATGACTACGCGTGGGGAATCTACAGATAAGATCAATATTAACTTAAAAGGTAAATTTAAAGACAAAGATTTTAATAGTAAAAACAACAATACGCATATCGCACTCAATCCAAATATTGTATGGAAGCTGAACTTTGATATCGGGGCAATTGATGCCAATTTGGACCTTTCAGCTTATAAGATTGAGCTATTGGATGTTGACGCCGGAGCGACAAGTTTAAAGCTCAAACTTGGTCAACCTTTAGCGACGACCAAGATCGCTCTGGACGCCGGGGCCTCCTCCATCGAAATCGCAATTCCTAAAAATGCAGCGTGCCGTATCACAAGTGATAATGCATTATCGTCCACAGATTATGAGGGTGATTTCTTAAAAACTGAGGGCTTAGTCAAATCCACTAATTACGACGCTGCAGCACAAAAGTTTGATTTTGATATTAATGGTGGGATTACATCCATAAAAATTAGAAGATATTAATTGACAACGAATTTTTAGTCAATAAAAGCTAACTTTGTGTTATATATGAACACAAGTAATATGTTGAGTTTACCAGGAATCTATTGTAATTCCAAGGTAGATTATTCGAGATGGAAAACGAGGGAAATTCAGATCGGTGATGTCCCTATGGGTGGAAACAATCCAATCCGTATTCAAAGTATGACGACGGTGGATACGATGGATACCCTAGGTTCTGTCGAACAAACCATTCGAATGGTAGAAGCAGGCTGTGAATATGTTCGTATCACTGCCCCAAGTATTAAAGAAGCCCAAAATCTAGCAAATATAAAAAGTGAACTTCGGAAAAGAGGTTATCATGTGCCCCTGGTGGCGGATATCCACTTTACGCCTAATGCTGCTGAAGTGGCGGCCCGCATTGTCGAGAAAGTCCGGGTCAACCCGGGTAATTATGCCGATAAGAAGAAGTTTGATCAGTTATCCTATACTGCGGAGCAATATAAATTGGAGCTAGAACGTATCTACACAAAGTTTGCACCGTTAGTAAAAATTTGCAAAGAGTACGGCACTGCCATGCGTATTGGTACAAACCATGGCTCTCTCTCGGATCGAATCATGAGCCATTATGGGGATACACCCGAAGGAATGGTCGAATCCGCGATGGAATTTATCCGGATGTGTGAAGATCTTAATTTCCACAACCTTTGCATTTCAATGAAATCCTCTAACCCGCAAGTGATGGTCCGAGCTTACCGTTTGCTGGTTGAAAAGATGGTTTCTGAAAATATGAACTATCCCCTCCATCTTGGCGTTACAGAGGCTGGTGATGGCGAAGACGGCCGTGTAAAATCTGCGGTGGGGATAGGCACACTTCTGGAAGATGGACTTGGAGATACCGTAAGGGTCTCCCTGACCGAAGAGCCGGAACTCGAGGCCCCGGTAGCGATTGCATTGGTCAATCGCTATAGTAAGCGAAAAGCTGCTTTGGCCATTCAACCAAAACAAGAAATCGTACAGCTCGCAGCAGATCAGCCAACTGCGCCTTATCAGAGTCAAGAGGTCAATACTTTCATAGGTGGCTCACTGGTACCGAGAATTGTCGTAGATATAGCAAATGAAAATCTGAAAGATGCCCAAATACTTACAAAAGTTGGTTATCGTTATGATGTATTGTTGGACAAATATCATATGGGAGAACAATCCGTAGATTTTGTTTATCTGGGAGATCATTTGCCATCGTTTAATATGCCAGCGAATTTAAAACAGGTATATAATTTTGCAACTTGGTCCAAACTAAAAGACAAAACAAATATCCATCCGCTCTATACATTGAAAGAATTTGTACAAACGGACAATAAGGACCGCGTTTTGAATATGGTAAAAATTCGTAATACGGATTTAACGAGTCCACTCTTTGAATCATTACCTTTAGACAAGACCGTTGTATTTATATTAGAAACTGATCATCTACACGGAATGGCCGATCAACGGCAATTTTTTCGAAACTTGCAGGAAATCGGCATTGATAACCCCGTCATTATCAAAAGGTCATACCCAAAAGATGATTTTTCCGGACCTATTGGCGAATTTATGAATCCGGAAGAACCAATCTCAAAAATACAGTTGTACACCTCCACGGATATGGGGGCTTTATTAATTGATAGTTTAGGTTCGGGTATCTGGATTGATTCTCCGGCCACACCATTAGAAAACATAGCATCACTTTCCTTCGGCATATTACAGGCAACCCGTTCAAGGATATCGAAAACAGAATACATCTCTTGTCCAAGCTGTGGAAGAACGTTGTTTGATCTCCAAGAAACCACTCAAATGATCCGAAGTCGTACCAATCACCTTAAAGGCTTAAAAATTGGTATTATGGGCTGTATCGTGAATGGCCCTGGTGAGATGGCTGACGCAGATTATGGATATGTAGGCGCAGGCCCAGATAAAGTAACCTTATATAGGGGACAAGAAGTCGTCAAGAAGAACGTAAGCTCCGCGCAGGCATTGGACGAACTGATCAAGATCATCAAAGATGATGGGCTTTGGATTGATGAGCTACAGGAATAAATAAAATAAGGAAGGGGATCNNGATCCCCTTCCTTATTTTATTATTATGTCGATTTTATCAATCGAGTCTTTTCGAATAGAATTAGCGCACAGAAAATCTTTTAACGACAGTCTCAGATCCTGCAACTACCCGTGCAAAATAAAATCCAGTTGTTAGTTTTCCGCCATGTTCAAAAGAAAGGTTTTGAACACCGGCATCAAGATTGCCATTCATCAGTTGTAAAATTTCATTTCCTAACGCATCCATGACTTTAATAGATACACTAGATGACTTTGCCAATTTAAATGAAAGATTGACCTGCTCAGCAATGGGATTATAGAATACTTTAACGTTATTAATCAGTTTCTCTGAATCCTTAGCGGTATTATCACCAAACACATCTTTACTATCCCAAGAAGCTTGCGAATAAGTATAGTCATCAGGAGACATCGCATACACTCGAACTACCCCGCTACACAAGGTGAGTGCGGTAATAAGTGTTAAATAAGTTGCTCTAAGTAGATTTCTCCTCATAGTGTTAAATTAGACTTCAAATATTGGTTACGGTTTAATCAAATATAACGCTAACTATTTGAATTATCAACAACAAAGTTACTATTTTGTTTAAAAGTTTTTTAGTGAAAAGCATGATCTAAAGATTCTTTTAACAAATTTTAACAGCTATTGCGCATGTCAAATGAAATGCTAAAATTTGGCGCAGAAAATGTACATGCTTAAAGTACAGGCAAAAAGTATATTTTTGCAATATATTTTGAAATAAAATAATAATTAAATGACAGATAACAGTCATCACAACAGTATCAATAAGGTAAGTTTTGCTGGATTATTGATCAGTTTAGGAATCGTGTTTGGAGATATCGGAACCTCGCCGTTATATGTCTTCAAAGCAATCATGGGACAGGGCGCCATTCAAAAAGACCTGGTTTTGGGCGGCCTCTCCTGCGTCTTTTGGACACTGACACTTCAAACAACCATCAAATATGTCTGGATCACGCTACGCGCGGATAATAAAGGTGAAGGTGGAATTCTTTCACTTTACTCTTTAGTTCGCAAGCGAGCACCATGGTTAATTTTTCCAGCGATGATAGGTGCAGCGACATTGTTAGCAGATGGGATGATTACACCAGCCATCACAATATCTTCTGCGATAGAGGGCTTGGACATCAAATTCCCAGGCCTGCCAACAGTGCCGATTGTCGTAACAATTATTTCGTTACTTTTTATTATTCAACGGTTTGGAACTTCTGTTGTAGGAAAAGTATTCGGTCCATTGATGACAATATGGTTCTCCATTATTGGCGTCCTTGGCCTATCCCATATCCATTTGGCACCGGAAGTAATGAAAGCAATCAATCCCTATTATGCTTTTCATATTTTAATAACCTATCCCCACTCGCTACTCCTGATTGGTGCAGTATTCCTTTGTACAACAGGTGCCGAAGCATTGTATTCCGATATGGGGCACTGCGGTAAAGCAAATATTCGTATCAGTTGGATCTACGTCAAAATTACATTGATATTGAACTATTTTGGTCAGGGAGCATGGTTACTGACACAAGAAGGCCGGGTCTTAGGGGGTGAAAACCCATTTTACTCCATTATGCCAGATTGGTTTATCGGTTACGGTATTGCTATTGCGACCATTGCCGCCGTAATTGCCAGTCAGGCGATGATATCCGGATCCTACACGCTGATTTCAGAAGCTGTACGTTTAAATATATGGCCCAAGGTCGCTATTCGCTACCCAAGCGAGCATAAAGGTCAATTATATGTGCCATCGATCAACCTAATCCTCTGGGTTGGATGTATGATCGTTATCTGGGTGTTTGAAGAATCAAGCAAAATGGATGCTGCCTATGGCCTTGCCATTAATCTAACGGTATTGATGACAACAGTTTTAATGGGCTATTTTCTTGCCATGAAAAAAGTAAATCGTGTGATCATTGGCATTTTCTTGGTCGCTTATTTTGTGATAGAATTAACCTTCTTGGTTGGTAATGGTGTAAAAATTGCGCATGGAGGCTGGTTAACGCTATTATTGGCAATTGCTTTGTTTGGCACAATGTACTGTTGGTATACCGCACGTAAGATTAAAAATCGTTTTGTTAATTTTATCAATATCAATAAATACTATCCGATCATATCAGAGTTGAGTGAAGACAAATCCGTACCACCTTTTGCTTCACATTTGGTATACCTGACTAGCGCTAATTTCAAATCTGAAATTGAAGCTAAAATTATTTATTCCATCATCAATAAAAAACCTAAACGTGCGGACGTCTATTGGTTGGTCCACGTCGATGTGATGGATCACCCACATACAAGAGAATACTCCATTGATCAACTTATCCCAGGAAAACTGATTCGTATTGACTTTAAATTAGGATTTAGGGAAGAACAGCGCATCAGTCTACTTTTCCGAAAAGTCGTCGAAGATATGGTTAAAAAAGGCGAAATTGATATTACAAGCCAATACGATACCCTGCGTAAACACAATATTCCAGGAGATTTCAAATTTGTCGTACTGGAGAAGGTATTATCTAAAACCAATCAAATGTCCTGGATCGAAAAAGTGATTATGGACATTTATGGATACTTGAAAAAAATGAGTTTATCCGAAGAAAAAGGATTCGGTTTAGATTCCAGTTTTGTCACCATTGAACGAGTTCCATTGAACTTCCCGCAAACGTCAGAGGTTCACCTCATACGAAAAGATTAGTTCTTAAAAGGTGATGCAAATGCATCACCTTTTTTATTCAGTATAATTGCATTACTTTTGTTGCAAATATTATATCATGGCAGACGCTAATCCAACAAAGAAATTACACCCTCGAAATAGACATCTCGATAACTACAATTTTGACGAACTTAGTAAAATCGAACCTTCCTTAAAAGATTTTGTTACGGTAAATGCTTATAAGCTCAAAACAATTGATTTCAACAATCCGGAAGCTGTTAAAATATTAAATCAAGCACTTCTAAAAAAATACTACCACATCCAACATTGGGATATTCCAAAGGAAAATCTCTGTCCTCCTATTCCGGGTAGAGCAGATTATATTCATTATGTTGCGGATGTGCTTGCCAGAGATAATAACGGTGAAATTCCAAAAGGAGGTAAGGTAAGGGTGCTAGATATCGGTGTGGGAGCCAGTTGTATCTATCCCATTATTGGTCACCAAGAATATGGCTGGAGTTTTGTTGGTTCCGAGGTTATAAAAAGAGCTTATAAAAACGCTATTGAGATTACCCGTACCAATATGAGCTTAAAAAAGAACATCCAAATACGGTTACAAAACAATCCAAAAGCAATTTTCAAAGACATCATCCTTCCTGATGAAAAATTTGACATGATCATTTGCAACCCACCATTCTTCAGTTCGCAAACGGAAGCATTACAGCAATCTGTACGTAAAACTACTGGTATAAAAGATGCCAAAATAGATGAGGCTACTATTGTCCAAACGTTTTCAGGACAAGGCAGTGAGCTTTGGTGCGACGGTGGAGAGAAAGCCTTCTTGACACGTATGATATTTGAAAGTCAGTTCTATAGAGATCAGGTAAAGTGGTTTTCCTCATTAGTTGCTCACCGTGAAGATGTTCGCTTTCTGCAGCATAAACTAAAGAAAATCAATGTAAAAGAATCTGAAGTTATCCGTATGGAACAAGGCAACAAAGTAAGCCGAATCCTTTTGTGGAGATTTTAAATAACAAAGGAGCTANNTAGCTCCTTTGTTATTTAAAAACATTATAATTCCAATTTTAAGCAGATGTTGATCTATTTAGCTTGGAGTGTTTATAACCATACATAAAATATACCCCTAGACCGATTACCAACCAAATTACAAAAATAATCCAATTACTGGCACCGAGTTCAGTCATTAGATAGAGATTAATCAATATCCCGATAACAGGCAGGAGAGAGAAATTCATTTTAAAGCTATAAATGCTCAAACCGAACCATGTTAACCAAAATATGATTACCAACATTTTATGTTCCACAATTTCCAGAAGGGAAAGTCTTTTCCACTCGTCCAAGGTATCCTGTCCATAAATAGCGACACAAGCAATCGCGATGATTAGCCCTGTGCCTACTAGAAATTTACCGTTGATGTAGGGAACTTTAAACTTAGATTTCGCCGATAATCCAGAATAATCCATATAGAGAACACCTGCACAGACTAATATAAATGCAAAGAATGTTCCTACACTTGTCAAGTCAACAAAAAAGTCCATCTTGAAGAATAGCGAAGGAATAGCTACTACGAGCCCCGTTACAATTGTAGCAAAAGAAGGTGTTTTATATTTCGGGTGAATTGTCGCAAATTTCTTCCATAACAATCCGTCCCTACTCATTGTCATCCAAATCCTTGGTTGAGCCAACTGATAGACCAGAAGAGCACTTGTAATGGCAATGACAGATGTTACGGATATAATCCCGGCCATATGGTCAAATCCTACATACTTAAATACAAAAGCTAGTGGATCTTTTACGTTAAGTTCAGTATAGTTGACCATTCCAGTCAACACTATGGTAATAGCAACATACAATACGGTACAAATCAACAAACAGTAAATCATTGCTTTGGGCAGGTCTCGCTGTGGGTTTTTACATTCCTCCGCCGTTGTGGAAATCGAATCAAATCCGATAAAAGCAAAAAATACGGCAGCAACGCTCCCAAGTACACCCTCTAAGCCATTTGGTGCAAAAGGAGTCCAGTTTTCAGGCTTTACATAAAATATCCCTCCAAAAATAACCGCTAGGATTATTCCCACTTTGATCATCACCATGATCATGCTCGCCTTTTGAGATTCCTTGATGCCTATATAAACAAGCCATGTGACCAAAAAAGTAATTACCCCTGCTGGCAAATCAAATATAACAGGCATTCCACCAATTCGCGGCGCACTGTTAAAAGCTGCAAGTCCTTGCTGATCAATAGCGGTAAGGCTTGCTATGCCATGCTGATTCATTTTATCTACTGCATCAAAGGCATAACCCGGAGCCATGGAAAGCCAGGCCGGTATATGTAAACCAAACCCTTCCAGCATAGAAACAAAATACTGTGACCAGGAGATGGCAATAACCGTGTTTGAAACCGCATATTCCAAGACCAATGCCCATCCTATAATCCAGGCGAACAGTTCACCAAAAGCCACATAGGCATATGTATAAGCCGACCCAGAGACAGGCACGGTACTCGCAAACTGTGCATAAGCAAGAGCCGTAAACACGCAGGCAAAAGCGGTAAAAATAAATAGCAAAGAAACAGCGGGTCCACCTTCATAACTCGCTAACCCGATGGTGCTAAAAATTCCAGCGCCCACAATAGCGGCTATGCCCAATGAAACCAGATCGGTTACTCCCAAAACCTTCGCGAGGCCAGTTCCACCCTCTTTTTGGGTATCCAGTAGGATCTGATCAACACTTTTCTTTCGAAAAAGTCTATGTGACATGTAAAAATAGTTTTATGCGTAAAATTATGCGAAAATAAATATTTTCAAGGTCTTATACTATTGGTATTTTTCGACGGACTAATTAAAGTCGACTAATTCGTAATGAATATACTGGTAAATTTCCTGATAATCCCCCATATGATGATGTAAATAGGAAACCAATTGTTCCGTCAATAATTGGCGCTGATTCTCCTGAATTTCAAATTGCCACAACCGTTTACAGATATTGAAAAGTGCACCTGCAATCTTCTCCATATGCGCATAATCATAGAGATATTTCCACTCAATGAATTGATGGTAAAATTTGTCGAATTTAGGAATATCGCTTAATTGATTTATTTTCAAAAATTTTCGCACAGCATCTTCATTCACTTGAGACATTGCAGCATACAATTTATCAATAGAAACAGCCCTTTGCTGTGTCAGAATATGATCCAATAAGAGTTCCAAAGCAATATGTGCCATAAAGGAAGGCCGAATAGGTAATCCCTCCAAACTTGACTGTATCTGCAACTTTAACTGATGAGTATGATGAAAAAAGTAGGTCGAATTATGAAAAAGACGGTCGACCTCGATGTGACGGTTCCAGCCGATATAGAGCTGTTCCAGCAAGGGATTATCCAGCAGCTCATTTTCATATTGCCTGGGTTTGAGCACAAAAGTTTTATCTGCATTTTTTAATAGATCGGGCAACAGCCCGCCGACAATTCGCTCGGGATTGGTTGCAAACCGCTCAAAATAAAAATGTGACAAAAAATTCATATTAGCTTATTAGCGTGTGCTTTTATATGGAATTATTCGCTCAATATACGCTTAATCTCCTATCTTTGCATCTTGTAAATTAAAAAATTAAATCCATTTAACAATGAGCTTTGTAGAAGAATTACGTTGGAGAGGCATGTTGCAAGATATTATGCCTGGAACTGAAGACTTACTGAATAAAGAAAAAGTCGCTGGCTATATTGGCTTTGATCCCACAGGAGACTCTCTACACGTAGGACACTTAACTCAGATCATGACATTGATCCACTTCCAAAACGCCGGACATAAACCAGTTGCATTGGTTGGTGGTGCAACCGGAATGATTGGGGACCCTTCTTTCAAATCTGCAGAGCGTAACTTACTTGATGAAGCAACCTTACAACATAATGTTGCGTGTCTGAAAAAACAGTTAGGCAAATTTCTTGAATTCGGAGAAGGTGAAAATGATGCCAAAATGGTTAATAATTACGACTGGTTCAAAGATTTTACTTTTTTGGACTTCATTCGTGATATCGGTAAAATGATCACCGTCAACTATATGATGGCAAAGGATTCTGTAAAAAAACGTTTAGAAGGAGACAATGGTCTATCCTTTACAGAATTCACCTATCAATTGATTCAAGGTTATGACTTTTATTACCTGTGGAAACACCACAATTGTAAAATACAAATGGGCGGATCTGATCAATGGGGTAATATTGTCACAGGAAGTGAAATGATCCGTCGTCAGGATCAGGGAACAGCTTACGCCATTACGACGCAATTGATTAAAAAAGCAGATGGTCAAAAATTCGGAAAAACAGAATCTGGAGCTGTATGGCTAGATCCCAAGAAAACTTCGCCTTATAAATATTACCAATTCTGGTTAAACACCTCCGATGACGATGCGAAAAGCTGGATTAAGATCTTTACACTTAAACCACAGGCAGAAATCGAGACGATCATCGCAGAACATGATGCTGCACCACATTTACGCCTTGTCCAAAAAGCATTAGCGAAAGATATTACGATTCGCACACACTCCGAAGAAGCTTATGAAACCGCGATTAAAACCTCAGAGTTTCTTTTTGGCAATGGCACATTGGAATTTTTAGACAACTTAGATCACGAAGCCGTATTGGATGTGTTTGAAGGTATTCCTCAATTTCAGATAACAAGAGAAGATCTAAAAGCAGGAATCAATATCCTTGATCTTTTGGCTGTCAATACACAGGTTTTCCCTTCAAAAGGCGAAGCACGTAAAATGCTCCAGGGGGGCGGTGTATCTATCAACCGTGAAAAAGCAGTCGATATTGAACAAGTCATTACTGAAAGTAACCTCGTTAACGATAGATATATTATTGCACAAAGAGGCAAGAAAAACTACTACTTGATTATTGCATAACCAAACAGTAGCGCTGATCAACAAAAAAATCCTTCTGACAGTGTCAGAAGGATTTTTTTGTTTTGTTAATAGTCGTTACACATCCTTATAGGGCTTCAAAAGCTCTATTTTAAAAGTTTTTCAAAGGCTCGGCGCGAGGCCCCACGAAAATGCACTTCTCCACAATACTGATACCCTAACTTATCAAATACATGTAACATCCCCCCATTATCAAAATTCGTATCTACTTTAATACTATATATACCATTATTAATGGCTATTTCCTCAACTCCTTTCATAATGGCTGTACCGACACCTTTTATATGGGGATCCTGCGCAGAGGCCAAGCGATGAACACCCACATATTCAGCGTCACTAAGCCATTTACCATCAATATCATTGTAAGCTGGTTCAATATCAAAAATAATGGCTACGTAACCGATTATTTTGTTGTCAAGCTCCACGACATATCCATATCCCTTATCGAGATCAGACTGTACAACATCTTCATTTGGATAACCATCCTGCCATTGTCTACTGCCCTGTTCTTTTCGTAGGGTTATCGCCTGTTGTATAATTTCCCAGATCCTACCTTTGTCTCCTTGTTCTGCTTTCCGTATTTGAAACTTATTCATAACGCCTTAATTTGATCAGTAAAACTACATAATTTACTTTAACGGTAAAAGTCAGCCGAAATCATATCATCCTTTCCAGTTGGCCCAACTTTACAGCGAATCTTTTCGCAGGGCATAGTATTTGCTTGATATATCTCGCTATTGTCATTTAATAGCCTATCTGAAATTATTCGTTTACGAAAAAAATACAAACTTAAAATAATAGTCTTCATGATCTTCAAAATACTATCAAAATAACTAAGTTTGTAAGTAGTATAATTGTGAGCTTTTCAATGTCAAATAAAGGAAATACATTTAGGCAGGCAGGAAATTCAGTTTCCGGCAAGCGTGCCCCATTAAAAGAATCGGCAACATTTAAAAAGGAAAAAAGTCAAAAACCCAGCGTCCCTAGAGATTATTCTGATGCTCAGCAGAAGACTGTCAAGATTCTAGGGATTTTGTTGATTGTACTTTCGTTGGCGTTTGCCACTGCTTTTGTTTCCTATCTTTTCACATGGGAAGATGATCAAAGTTATATCGCCGGCACAAATGGCGGTTGGGGGACACTTTTTAGTTCTTCCGAAGAAATTCATGATGAAGCTGTCGAACTCCCGGTTGTCGACAACAAATTAGGTAAATTCGGGGCCTTACTTGCTAACCAGTTTATGTATGAATGGTTTGGTGTGGCCTCTTTTCTCTTTATTCCAGTATTATTCATTTTGGGCTATCGCCTATTATTCAAAAAATCATTGCTTCCACTCTATCGCACTATCGTATATTCGTTTGTGGCGATTGTTTTTATTTCAGTGACATTGGGATTCTTACATGGGTTTATGGCAGACACACCGCACATGTTGGAGGGTAAATTCGGGTTTTGGACCAATAAATTACTAGAAGCACAGGTTGGTATTGTTGGGGTTGGTTGTATTTTAGCCTTTGCTTATCTGACGACATTGATATTGCTGTATAATTTAGATTTTAAATTTGTGTTGTTTAGCACTAGAAAGTCCAAATCCTTATCCGAAGATCTGGAAGAGGAAAACGATGAGGATGCTTACACGACTAATAATTTGAGAACCAAAGTCCATGTCGAGGATGATTCTATTCAATCGGTTAGAGAATCTTTCCAACGACCAACCTCAATAAACGAAAGGTTCCAATCCAGCCGGCCGACAGATTTACAAGAAGAGCTTGAGCGACCTGCTTTTACACATCATCCGATCCCCGAGGTACAGATAGATCCGAAAGACAAAGTGATTCTTACCTTCGATGACAGTCCATTGGAACGTACTGAAATTACACCGTCCGTTAGTTTCACAATTGATCAACCGGATGAGAATGTGGAAGAACAAGCTTTCCCAAGTGATCGGGAAAACCAGAATTCAACCCTAACAATGGTGCCTCAGCCAGAGCCGGAAGTACCTATTGAAGTTGCCGTCGTCCCAGGTTTGGTTGTCGAAGACATCAAAGAAGAAAAAGAAATTACAGCAAGTGATCTCGTTGCCCAATTTGGTCAATATGATCCTAAACTTGATTTATCGGGCTACCAACATCCTACGCTTGATTTATTAAGAGATTACGGAAGTGGTAAAATAACGATCAATCAACATGAACTTGAAGCAAACAAAAACAAGATTGTTGATACATTAAGAAATTATAGTATAGAGATCGAAAGCATAAAGGCAACCATTGGCCCTACTGTTACCTTATACGAGATTATACCCAAGCCAGGTGTACGGATTTCAAAGATCAAAAATCTAGAGGATGACATTGCCTTAAGTCTTGCAGCACTTGGCATTCGGATTATTGCGCCAATGCCTGGAAAAGGAACCATCGGTATTGAAGTACCGAATTCGAGCCCAGAGATGGTATCCATGCGATCTGTTCTAGCGACCGAAAAATTCCAAAGAACAGATATGGATCTACCGATTGCATTAGGCAAAACCATTTCGAATGAAGTTTTCATTGCCGATTTGGCGAAAATGCCCCACCTTTTAGTTGCTGGTGCGACCGGTCAGGGTAAATCCGTTGGTATCAATGCGATTTTAACATCCTTGTTATATAAAAAACACCCTGCTGAGCTTAAATTTGTGCTCGTCGATCCTAAGAAGGTAGAACTTTCTTTGTTCAAAAAGGTTGAACGTCATTTCTTGGCAAAACTACCCGATGAAGAGGAAGCGATCATTACAGATACAAAAAAGGTTATTAATACATTAAACTCACTTTGTATCGAAATGGATCAGCGTTATGATCTGTTAAAAAATGCACAGGTTCGTAATTTAAAGGAATATAATGCAAAATTTATCAATCGCAGATTAAACCCTGAGGAGGGTCACCGATTCTTACCATATATCGTTCTTATTGTTGATGAGTTTGCCGATTTGATGATGACTGCAGGAAAAGAAGTAGAAACTCCTATTGCGCGATTAGCCCAGTTAGCCCGTGCTGTCGGAATTCACTTGGTCATTGCTACCCAACGTCCTTCAGTCAATATCATTACAGGTACTATCAAAGCCAACTTCCCAGCACGTCTTGCTTTCCGTGTGTTATCAAAGGTAGATTCGCGAACAATCTTAGATACAGGCGGAGCAGATCAGTTAATTGGTCGCGGGGATATGCTTCTGGCTACTGGAAGTGATTTGATACGTATTCAATGTGCATTTGTCGATACGCCTGAAGTTGAACAGATTTCCGATTATATCGGAGCACAACGGGGCTATCCATCGGCATTTATGTTACCGGAATATGTGGATGAAAACGGAGAGGGATCAGGTAGTGTAGATTTTGATCCAAAAGATCGCGATCAATTGTTTGAAGAAGCGGCTCGTTTGATTGTTATGCATCAACAAGGTTCTACATCTTTGATTCAACGTAAATTGAAGTTGGGTTATAATAGAGCTGGACGAATCATCGATCAATTGGAAGCCGCCGGAATTGTCGGCCCATTTGAAGGGAGTAAAGCACGCGAAGTCCTTTATCCAGATGAATATTCATTAGAACAATATTTGGAGACGCTAAGAAACAATTAACATGAAAAAACAAATCGGATTAGTGCTCAGCTTTTTGCTACTTACAATAAGTCAATACAGCTATGCACAAAATAACGCCGCAAAAGCGTTGCTTAACAAAGTAAGCCAAAAATATAATGGATATAAGACCATACAGGCTGGCTTCACTTTAGACATCAGACAAGCAAACGGGAGTTCACATAGTGATGCAGGCACTTTATATCTAGACAAGGCAAATAACAAATACCATGTCAATACTAAAAATCAGATTCTAATCTCAGATTCCAAAACACAATGGAATATCATGAAGGCAGAGAAAGAAGTGGAGATATCGGAGGCGAGCAACTCAACCAATGAGATCAACCCAACCAATATTTTTACATTCTATACCTCGGGCTTTAACTATGCTTTAGCTAATACAGAAAAAGCAAAAGGAATAAGTTTGAGTGTTGTGGAACTGAAGCCCATTGATAGTAAAAAAAACTATTCTAAAATCAAATTACGGATCAATAAAGCGAATAATTTAATCTACGATACAACTATTTTTGATAAGAGTGGCAATCGTTATACATACTCCTTGAATTCACAGGAGGGAAACAAGGCTATCGCATCCAGCTTTTTTACTTTTAATAAAAGTAACTATACAGGGTTTGATATAGTCGATCTGAGATAAAGCCAACCGATGAATGGATTAATTGAAGATTCGGATAAGACGCAATAACAAAAAAAGGATTTNNAAATCCTTTTTTTGTTATTGCTTGTTTGTTCATTGTCTAGAACATATTAGGTTCTCTATCCAGCGCTTCAGTTTCTTTGTCCGCATAACGAGAATAACCGTGTTTCTGTGGATGTTCGATAATTTCCTTCATGGAAACCAATTTATACACATAAGATCCGGTCTCATTGTTCAATTTCAAAGCAAAGTAATCATCCTTTTTTTGCCTTCGCATCGAACCTTTTAAACTACCGTCACCGACATTATATGCCGCTGCCACCAAAGTCCAATTACCAAATTGAGCGTAAAGATATTTTAAGTAGCGTGCCGCAGCATGTGTGGATTTCACGAGATCTTTCCGATCATCCACAGCACCATTGACCCGCAGGCCATACAAGCGAGCCGTTGCCGGCATAAACTGCCAATAGCCACCAGCCCCTTTCGATGAGACGACAGCCTTGCTTAGACCACTTTCCACCAAAGGGATGTACTTAAAATCTTCTGGAATACCATGTGATTTCAGGATCTTAGCAATCTTAGGCAAATAGGTTTCTGCCTTTTTATGCATATCATAGGATCCTGTTTTTTTAAAAGAAAATCTACTGAAGAACTTGCGCAATTTGCTTTCCACTAATGGACGATCCATCGGTAATGAATCTTCGGCAAACGTCAATGAACTCAGGTAAGATTCAAAAGAATTGTTTTTTTCTTTTTTCTCTTCGTCGCCTCCAAGATGAGCTGGAGTTTCGACTAACTTCGCTGCAACGATCTTATCGCCGCCAGAAGTGTTGTTGTGTGGGGTTGAGTATAATTTTGACAGCAATAATGCAAACAAAATCAAACTACTACATAATACTTTCTTTCTTATCATTCACTCCCTTAATGCTATCCTATCCACGAGTTAAATCGATCAAAAAATAGCTTGGTTCAAATTCAAGGGTACAAAGATAATGAGTATTTATTTAAAAAACAAATAGTTACGTTACAGCTATTGTAAGGGGCATTTTTTAGCGTCCAAATCACCAAAATGCAAGAAAAGACAAAAAGATAAGGATTTTTTCGCAAAACCCAAAATTATACCTAACTTTGCAGTTCACATTTTAGCAAAACACAATGCCATTCAGCAATAAAAGGAACAGTCGTGATGACAACTCCAGAAAGTCACGAGGCAACTCAGATAGCTTCAAATCTCGAGGCGACAAAAATAATAGTTTCGGTAAAAAATCATCCTTTGGTTCAAAGGATCAATCTGAAAGAGGTTCTTTCAGAAAAGATGATAACCGCGAAAACAGATCATTTGGATCTAATAAATACGCAGATAAACCTTCCTTTAGAGGAGAAAGCAATTCCTTCCGTTCAAAAGATAATTCAGATAAACCTTTTAACAAAACTGGTCGTTCATTTGACAAAAACGATTCATCGAGATCGTTTGACAGAAAAGAAGGATCTTTTGATAAAAGAGATAGCTTCAAACGTTCCGACAGAAGCGATTCATCAAGATCGTTTGACAGAAAAGAAGGATCTTTTGATAAGAGAGATAGCTTCAAACGCTCCGACAGAAGCGATTCATCAAGATCGTTTGACAGAAAAGAAGGATCTTTTGATAAAAGAGATAACTTCAAACGTTCCGACAGAAGCGATTCATCGAGATCGTTTGACAGAAAAGAAGGATCTTTTGATAAAAGAGATAGCTTCAAACGCTCCGACAGAAGCGATTCATCGAGATCGTTTGATAGAAAAGAAGGATCTTTTGATAAAAGAGATAGCTTCAAACGCTCCGACAGAAGCGATTCATCAAGATCGTTTGACAGAAAAGAAGGATCTTTTGATAAAAGGGATAGCTTCAAACGCTTCGACAGAAGCGATTCATCAAGATCATTTGACAAAAAAGAAGGATCTTTTGATAAAAGAGATTCATACAAGCGTTTTGATAAAGACGAACGCCCATCAAGTGGTCGCAGCAGAAGTTTTGACAAACCATCGAACCGGAAATTTGATGGAGATAGAAGCAGAAGCTTTGATGAAAACAAGAGTTTCGACGATAAACAATACAGCAAACGTCCCAAAAAGAAAGCTGAAACTTCAACAGAAGATGACGGCCTAATTCGCTTAAACCGTTATATCGCCAATGCTGGTATCTGTTCGAGACGTAAAGCGGACGAATTGATCGCTGCGGGAGTAATTTGGGTAAATGGAGAACCTGTTTCTGAATTAGGAACTAAAGTTGATCCAGCAACAGACGAAATCCGTTACAATAACGAACGTTTAAAACGTGAGAAAATGGTTTATGTTTTGCTCAATAAACCAAAAGACTATATTACGACTACGGATGATCCGCAAGAGCGTCATACGGTAATGGAACTTGTTTCTAAAGCAACCAAAGAACGAATCTATCCTGTCGGACGTCTTGACAGAAATACAACAGGATTACTTTTGATGACAAACGACGGCAACCTCGCGGAGAAACTTTCCCATCCGCGGAATAGCATCAGCAAAATTTACAACATAGAACTCAACAAGAGCCTTACTCAAGGAGATTTTAATAAAATTAATTTTGGTATTGAGTTGGAAGATGGTATCATCAAACCCGATGATTTAAGCTACGTACAAGGAGGTTCCAAAAGAGAGATTGGTATTCAGATCCACTCTGGTAAAAATCGCATTGTACGTCGTATTTTTGAGTCCCTTGGTTATGAAGTTGTGAAGTTAGATCGTGTAGTCTATGCGAACTTGACGAAAAAGGACTTACCTCGTGGACGTTGGAGATATTTAGAAGAAAGAGAAATTGTTCAACTAAAACATTTGATGTAATCAAATCACATTTGATAAATAAAATAAAGGACGGTCATTCAGTTAACCGTCCTTTATTTTTTATATTTGCTCCTAATAAGAAGAGTATAAAAAATAAAAAAAATATGACTGATCCAAAAACACTTTCATCCGTAGCGGAATTCCATAAAACATTCCAACATCCGATCCTGGATACACCAACGATTCCTTCTGAACAAAGATGTGCCTTACGGGTTTCTTTGATAGCAGAGGAATTAAAAGAGCTAGAAGAAGCTATCCAAGATAAAGATCTTGTGGAAATTGCAGACGCTTTATGTGACATTCAGTACGTCCTTGCTGGAGCTGTTCTTGAGTTTGGTTTAAAAGATAAATTTTCGGCGCTTTTTGATGAAGTACAACGCTCTAATATGAGTAAGGCATGTAATGATGAGGCTGAGGCTATTGCTACGCAAGAGCATTACAAACTTAAAGGAGTAGAATCATACTATAAAGAAGTTGATGGGAAATTTTTAGTCTTTAGAACAGCTGATAATAAAACGCTCAAGTCCATTAATTATTCTCCAGCAGATCTAAAGACCATTGTCGAAGGATAATTTGGCTTACAGCAATGGTATAAAATAAATACGGCTTCCTGAGGAAGCCGTATTTATTTTATGGTTAATCGACACTGTCTCATAAAGTGTGTAAGTTATAGAAATGCGGAGTTTGAAAGGACTTCGCATTTTTTATTTACTAACTTTATAAGAGTATGATTGACAAGGATTCACTATTAAACGACAAGGAGTTCTTAAAGAGTTTTAAGGACGGTTTAGAGCTGCAATCATTTTTCCGCGAATTACAGGCACGTGCAGTATCGCAAATGCTCGAAGGAGAAATGGACGGCCACCTTGGCTATGAAAAGCATGAGCGCAGTTGTCAGGGCAATTCTCGGAACGGACATACGAGTAAAAAGGTTCGTGGTGATCAGGGAGATCTGGAGATTCAGGTTCCCCGAGATCGCGATGGTACATTCAATCCGATCATCGTTCCCAAACGCAAGAACATGATTGACGGAGTTGAGAACGTGATCGTTTCGCTATATGCCAAAGGCATGAGTGTTTCGGATATAGAAAATATGATGCGCGATGTGTATGGATTTGACCTTTCTGAATCGACGATTTCCCGGATTACCGACCGTGTGGCGGGTGATGTGATCGCCTGGCAAAACCGCCCGCTGGACAATGTCTATCTGATTGTCTGGATGGATGGCATTGTTTTTAAGGTCAGGGAGAACTCCAAAGTGGTCAATAAGACCATTTATCTTGCTGTGGGCCTAAACAGGGATGGCTATAAAGAAGTTCTGGGCATGTGGCTGGGTAAGAATGAAAGTGCCAGTTTTTGGATGGGAATCCTGACAGACCTAAAATCCCGGGGAGTAGAGGATATGCTGATTACAGCGACCGATAATCTCAATGGTTTCTCCGCTACCATACGGAGTGTATTTCCTGAGTGCAGCACCCAGGTCTGTGTTGTCCACCAGATCCGAAATGCCTGCAGATATGTTGTATGGAAGGATAAAAAGGCCTTTACAGCGGATATGAAGCCTATCTATGATGCTCCCAATAAACAGGCTGCACAGGCCGCACTGGCAGATTTTGCCGATAGATGGGAATCCAAGTATCCTTATGCAGTAAGATCATGGAAGGAGAACTGGGACGAACTGACCGTCTTTTACGACTTTCCACTTGAGATCCGAAGAATAATCTATACGACCAATATCATCGAAAACATGAATGGGAAGATCCGTAAATACACAAAGAATAAACTGTCATTCCCCAGCGATGATGCCGTATTGAAATCTGTATATTTGGCTTTGAGAGAAATCTCTAGAAAATGGACAATGCCCATTCGTAACTGGGCTATTATCCTAAATCAGTTCTTAACTTTATTTGAAAAAAGAGTCCAGTTATAAGGAACATAACTGAACTCCGTAGTTTTTATTTACACACTTAGTGGGACAGTCCCGGTTAATCATCAATTACATTTTTCTTATCGAATTGTCTGCACAGCGTATCTCTTTGCAACAGAAGCCTGCTAATGGAATTAAAAGAGGCTACCCTGCACCACCTTTCTTGCTTCCAGACCTTTATCGATATAAGTTTGAATCCCCGACTTAGGAAATCCCCAATTTGGTGCTATCAACAATTCCTTATCCGCGATACCAAAAATACGTTGAATAATCAAATCAGGGCGCAAGCGTGGTATAAATTTGGACAAAAAGTCCGTATAACCCTCCATAGAAAATAGGTCAAAAGGCTCGCGTTTATATTTTACCCCCATAATGGAACCTTCCACGATATGCAGATGATGCAATTTCACAAACTTAATTTGTGGGAACCGATTTATCTCATCAGCATATTTTAACATCATTTCCTCAGTCTCCCAAGGAAAGCCAAAAATCGTATGCACACAGAGCTCTAAAGGAGTATCCTTTAGCATATCCATCGTCTTAACGAACTCATCGTGAGAACAGCCTCTATTGATCTTATCTAAGGTATCATTGTATATTGACTCCATGCCCATTTCCAGATCTACATCATAACGATCCGTATAAGATTCTAATAACGCAATTTTTTCGAAGTCCAGACAGTCCGGGCGTGTGCCTACAGAAAGGCCGAGCGTATTTTCCGGATCAATGCTTAAGGCTTCGTCGTACATCATCTTCAGCAAATGCGTTGGCGCATACGTATTGGTATTCGGTTGAAAATAAATAATAAATTTCTCTGCGCCATAGCTTTTACGCGCCCGTTCAATTCCGGACTCTACCTGTTCACGTATGGAAGGAATTTTTCTCGCAGTATCGGGCGTAAAAGAATCTACATTACAGTAAGTACAGCCACCATAACCTTTGCTACCATCTCTATTTGGACAGGTGAAATTGCCATCGACAATCACTTTAAATACTTTCTGTCCGTTATATTTTTGCTTTAAATAAGCGCCGTAATGATTATACGGTTTAATTCCGTTGTCCAATAATGTACCCATTGCCCTGCAAAGTTACTTAATAAAAGTCATAAATGTATTAGGTATGAGGAACAAACACTTTTACTTGATGAGTACAGGCGCTTATTCCCTCTTTCCAATTTCTGGCCGCAGCTAACTGTCAACGGGATTTCCTAAGCTGGTATATTCCTGCATGGTCCTTTGCGTCGGCAGGATTGTTTTCTGTGAGAAGTAT
>NZ_DKST01000029.1:0-48431 GCF_002472835.1 Sphingobacterium sp. UBA7249
ATTAATATTCAAATTAAAAATTGGTTCTATTTTATTTGCGAATATGATATTATTTGTAATATTTATGATTTCTTGTAAATATTTACAAATTGTATGTTAATAATTTTAACGAATATAAATATATTTTGGGAGTTTTAGAGATTGACTATTAGGTGATTATAGTGCATAAAAAAGCCCTAACATTCNNAATTTTCCGCCATCTGTCACACTGTATAGTGCTCCATTTTTAGCTTGGATAACATCTCTGAATCTTTCACCCTTATCACCCAATAATCTTTCTTCACCCACGACTTTATTGTCTTTAATAACAAGGCGAGCAATATGAGTGCTGCTTAAGCCACCAATGAAAAGGTTGTTTTCCCATTCAGGAACATTCGATCCTTTATAGAAGGTCATTCCACTTGGAGATAAAACTGGATCCCAGTAGTAAACAGGTTGTTCCATTCCTCCTTTTTGTTGGATAGGAGGGTTTCCGATTGCATCGCCTTTATACTCGATGCCGTAGGTAATTTCTGCCCAACCGTAGTTATTTCCTGGTTTCACCAAGTTGATTTCATCACCACCACGCGGACCGAATTCAGAATCCCATAAATCACCGGTAGCAGGGTTAATTGCTAGACCTTGAACATTACGGTGTCCGTAGCTATAGATTTCAGGTTTAGCATCACCTTTACCAATGAAAGGATTACCTTCTGCAGGTTTACCGTCTTTGGTGATTTTCAAAATTTTTCCAAGGGCTGAGTTTAATTGTTGCGCTTGAGGGCGAGTTTCCAAGTCTGAGCGCTCACCTGTTGAAACGAATAAATTACCATCTTTATCAAACAAAATACGTCCACCATAGTGTAATTTGCCATTATAGGTAGGTAAAGCTTGATAGATAACTTTTGCGCCTTCGATAGACTTTTCATCATCTGCTAATTTACCTTTTGCCACTGCGGTGTGATTTCCTCCAGAGACAGGTTCTGCGAACACCCAATATACCATTCTATTGCTTGCGAAATCAGGGTCTAGGGTAATTCCTAATAAACCACCTTGACCTTGAGCATCTACTTTAGGGATGCCAGTGATTGCATCACTCGTTGTTTTTTTAGCTGGATCCACGATACGCATGGTTCCTTCTTTTTCGGTTATCAGCAGTCTTCCGTCAGGAAGTTCAGCGATTCCCCAAGGTTGTTTCAATCCTTCAACTACTACTGCGCCTTCATAAGGAGAGGTAGTTTTTACGCCTGCGATTCTAGTTTGACCTTCAAAAGCAGGTTTATAATTTGCATTTGCCGGAAGTGTTTCTACAGGTGGGTATTTTGTTGTATCCTGACTGGTTGTTGTTGTATCTTTTGGTTCAGTACCATTAGAATTCGCTCCAGAACAGGAAATAAATGCTGTTGCTGCTGCGAAAAACAAAACGTTAGAAAAATGTTTCTTCATGTTGGTTGATTTATGTTTGTTTATTTTTTATTAGTTGAATTCTGGTCTTTTCGGGAAGTTTGCGACATGGGCATACTTAGGTCCCATACTAATCAATGCTTCTTTCCATAGGTTTTCGCCATCGGTAATAAATGCTAAATCAATATTAAAGGAGTTGTGTACAGCCCATGAATTCTGTTTGATTTCACCATCCAATTGTCCGGGGCTCCATCCAGAATAGCCGAGAAAGATTTTTACTTCTTCATTTGAGATAAGGCTTTCGTTGATCAGATATTTTAAACGTTCAAAATCGCCACCCCAATAGAGGTCATCTACGATATGGGTTCCGCCGGGGATTTTTTCTTGGGCTTTATGAACGAAAAATAATGCATTGCCTTCCACTGGGCCGCCAAAATAGAGTGGGACCTCGGGGTTTTCGATTTCCTCTAAGACATCGGAAAGCATGAGCATGGAACGATGATTAAGGATTAAGCCTACCGTACCATCCTGATCATCATGTTCGCATANNGCGTTCAAAATTTTGGTCGAGCATGAAAGGTTCGGATAAAATTAGACTGCCTCGTTTTGGAATATATTCGTTGAACATAACAGAAATAGATGTGTTTATATCAAATTTATAGAATAACATTATTAATCCACTGTAAAATAGCAATAATTTTTCATTTCATTTTCTATAAAAAATGGAGATTATGTTAAGTTTGTAGGAAATATCCTTTGCCATGTCCATTGAACATAAAGAAATTGCCGCGATTCGGGAAGACTATGTTAAAAGCAGTTTGAGCGAATCGGACGTCCTAAAAAATCCTATTGAACAGTTTCAGAAATGGTTTGATGAAGCTATGTCTTCGCAAATTATGGAGCCAACCGCTATGGTTGTTTCTACGGTATCCGAGCTTGGTTATCCATCCTCACGTGTTGTATTGTTGAAGGATATCAAGGCGGATGGTTTGAGTTTCTTTACGAATTATAACAGTAGAAAAGGCCAGGAGATTCTTCAAAATCCACATGTTTCAGCCTTGTTTTTTTGGCCAGAGCTGCAACGGCAGATACGTTTTGAGGCGGAGGTTGAGAAACTTCCTAAAGCAGATTCTGACGAATATTTCTCCATTAGACCTCGAGGTAGCCAAATAGGTGCCATTGCATCTCCGCAGAGTGCCATTATTCCAGATCGTGAATCCTTAGAAAATCGGGTGATGGAAGTTGAAAAAGAAATGGAAAACGTAGAAGAAGTGCCGAGACCGGAGTTTTGGGGTGGATTCTTAATGAAGCCCTTTCGGGTTGAGTTTTGGCAAGGTCGCAGTAGTAGACTACATGACCGTATAGTTTATCTGAAAGAGAATGACAACTGGGTCATAAATCGTTTAGCACCTTAATTATGATTCAGGAAATCAATGAAAATATACTACAAGCAGTTCATCCAGATGCGGTTGTGGAGGTCCAAGAAATTGGTCTTCAATCTGCATTATATATAGCACCTGATTATTTAAAGTCAGTCTGTAAGTTTCTTAGAGATGATTCAAGATATTATTTTGACTTTTTGGCAAATGTTACTGCGGTTGATTACTTTCCGCAGGAATATTTTGAGGTCGTATATAACTTAACCTCCATTCCATTTCAAACGCAATTGTGTTTAAAGGTTCGGGTTTCAGCCGAGCGGAATTTGAATGAATTGCCAGAAGTGCCTTCGGTATCTGAGGTTTGGCGAACAGCAGATTGGCATGAACGTGAAGCATATGACTTAATGGGCATATTTTTCACAGATCATCCAGATTTAAGAAGAATTTTGATGCCTGAGGACTGGGTTGGGTATCCGCTGAGAAAAGATTATCAAGATCCTGAAACTTACCATAATATCCCGATTAAATAAGCAATGAACGAACGTTATTTACAAGCTCATAAAAATTATCAGGAAAAGATTAATACCGTTTCCTCCCAGGAGATGGTTATTAATTTAGGGCCACAGCATCCTTCAACGCATGGGGTATTGCGGTTGGAACTGATTACTGATGGTGAAATTGTAAAGGAAATTATTCCTCATATGGGTTATTTGCATCGTTGTTTTGATAAACATGCGGAATCCATGAATTATGGAAAAACAATTCCTTTTACAGATCGCTTGGATTATTTGGCTTCCATGAACAATGCGCATGCCTTTGTAATGGGGGTGGAGCGTATGCTCGGGATTCAGGATAAGCTTCCAAAAAGGATTGAATATATCCGGGTCTTAGTTACTGAATTAAATAGAATTGCATCCCACCTGATTGCGATTGGAACTTATGGCATTGATATCGGTGCTTTTACGCCATTTATGTGGTGTTTTAGAGACCGAGAACATATTATGAATATGTTAGAATGGGCGTCAGGTTCCAGGATGCTCTATAATTATATATGGGTAGGTGGGTTGTTTTATGATATTCCAGTCAATTTTGAGGAGCGTTGTCTAGAGTTTATTCAATATTTTAAGCCCAAATTGGTTGAATTGGATGATCTTTTGTCCAATAATCAAATCTTTATTCAGCGTACTGCAAATATTGGTGTTTTGCCTGCAGATGTGGCGATAAATTATGGTTGTTCAGGGCCAATGTTGAGAGGTTCTGGAATAAAATGGGATTTAAGAAGGGTAGATGGATATTCTGTTTATCCGGAATTGGAATTTGAAATTCCTGTTGGAAAAGGTGAGATGGGCGCTGTTGGGGATTGTTGGGATCGTTATAAGGTGCGGGTAGATGAGGTTAAAGAGTCTGTAAGGATTATTGAGCAATGTTTGCCAAGGTTGATGCATGATTTTAAAAGAACGCCTGATTTTGACCCTCGCGGATTAGTTCCCAAGAAAGTGAACTTAAAAGCTCAAGAATATTATGTGCGGGCTGAAAATCCTAAAGGGGAACTAGGTTTTTATTTTGTCACTCAAGAGAAAACGGATATTCCTAAGCGAGTAAAGGCGAGAGGGCCGAGTTTCAACAATCTCTCAGTTTTACCTGAATTGGGAAAAGGAGTTTTGATCGCGGATTTGATTGCAATCCTCGGATCGATTGATATTGTGCTTGGTGAGGTCGACCGCTAAAATAAACATGCATAAAAACGCAAAAATAATTAGGAATAATCCATTAAATAGTTATATTTGCTATCTCATAATTTAAGTTTATAATTGGTTAATAGTTAGGGATGTAATTGCCAGATTGCATCCCTTTCTCTTTTTNNCTTTTGTAAAAAATAGCAAGAACCTGCAAAACTTGTTGTCCCTATTTTTAATACTTCTCAATCCTTGATTCAAATCTCTCAATAGGTTTTTATTAATAATTTTAGTAAAATATATAATAAAATTATTAATAACTAAAAATATTAGTATATTTACAACAATGAAATAAGCGAGTTTCTTTAAATTTTTGAAGACATATATACAATCATAGGGGCTGTTGTGAAACATCCCCATTTTTTTTGAAGCATAATCTTAATTGATAGAATTCAATATTGAACTATATTAGGTGATTATGGATCTATATATTATTAGAAATAATTTTATTAGCTGTTAAATACCCATATTATGACTAAATCAATTAAAAACCCGGAAATAGTACTCAAGAAAACGGAGGTTTCTGATTTGGAAACTTTGTTTCAGATTCAGCTTGATGAAGAAGGCGGATACCTAGCGGCCTTTACAGCTAAAGACCATGATAATAAAGCTGCCTATATCAACAAATACACAAGTTTTTTAGAGAATCCGACGATCAATAATCAGACAATCTGGTTTGAAAATACCATTGTTGGAAGTGTTGCCAAATTTATCATGGATGATAAAACGGAAGTTACTTATTGGATTGATCGAAAATATTGGGGTAAGGGAATTGCAACAAAGGCTTTGAAAGAGATGTTGAAGATGATAGCAGTGAGACCAATATATGGAAGGGTAGCATTTGATAATTTAGGTTCACAAAAAGTATTGGAAAATTGTGGTTTTGTAAAAATTGGAACTGACCACGGATTTGCAAATTCCCGGCAAGAAGAGATTGAAGAATTTATTTATAAATTTGATTTATAGATTGTTTGTTTTGAAAAAATTCTTGTTGTTAATGTTAGTTTCAATGCTTTTCATTTCTTGTAGTAAAGAGAATGATGAAAATATCATTGGAAACTGGATTGGAGTTAACGGGGATGAATGGCTTTATTTAAACCTGAATTCCAATGGTGAATTTGAATTTTCGGTATGTTCATCCCGGGAACAAGGAAATGACTGCCTGGAACAAGGAAAATACAGCTTTAAAAATAACCTACTTACCTTGAATGATGGATTTACAGATGTTATTTATAGCGTAAGTTTTGAGTTAGAAAATAGAATTCAAATCTTCAAGCATGGTGGGTATGGGGATATAATTGACTTCAAGCGTAAATAATATCAAAATCGAGTATTGATCAATCCTTTCCCTTCAGATTGGTGATTTATCTGTCTACTTTCCTATAATAATCTGCTATTGGATATATAAACCTCGAGTATCCATCTAAATGGCAATTTCGATTAATATCCCAAATTTGTAGGCTAATTAAGTTGCCGCTAAATAATCTTTGGGGCTAGATGAGAATTGAAATTAATATTAGTCGCAAAAATTTCTTAATAACTAAAAGCAAAACAAAATTATTTAAATTATATAATCGTACATTTGAAAAAAACCGTTTCTGTAGAATCGAAAGACAACTTATTAGCTAATTAGATATAACATAATTTTTATAATTAATTCTTTTGTTGAATAATTATAGAATATGATGCCATAACCTAAAAAAGAAATTGTTATCAAAATGAATGAAGATCATAGCTTGGCATATTCTCAGCTCTTGATTGCTATCGAACAGGGCAATGAGCGAGCTTTTGTAATGTTATACGATATGTTTTCGAAAGATCTTTCACATTATATTCTTTCAAAAGTCTCTGATGCAGACCTCGCACAAGACATACTACATGATTTGTTCTTATCAGTTTGGAAAAATAAGGATCGGATGGCTGAAATAAAGAGCTTGCCAGCATATCTGTATAGTTCCTGCAGATATCTCATCATGGCCAATTATCGCAAGAAAATCCTAAAAGAAGTTCCAGCATACAATCTAGATCAGTTGGATGTATTGGATGAATCCGTACCATTAGAAGATAGGCTCCACTATCGTTATATTATTGATTTGGTTGAAGAAGAAATTGAGCGACTTCCTGAAAAATGTCAAGCCGTATTTAAATTAAGTCGCTATGAATATCTGAGCAATAAGGAAATTGCTGAACGAATGAATATTGCAGAATCAACCGTTGAAAAACATATCAATAAGGCCATCTCCCGTCTTAAAGTCTTGACAAAGAACTATACCATCTTATTTTAATGCTAATTTTATTTCACTGTTTTTCAGGTGTTTGTGGTGAAATTCATTTTTTTTTCAATTTATAGTAGAAGCTAGCGATATGAAACTACACTTATGTTTAAGATAGCTCAATAAACCGTCTATTATGATAGATAAAACTAAATTATTACAATTACTTACGAAGTATCTTGCTGCAAAGGAAACGAAAGCGGAGCGGAAAGAGCTATTGGAATGGTATGAACAACAAGAAAGCAATCATCCTGATTCTTCAATGGAAGATGATGTTCGGATAAAAACAAGAGCAAGACTTATTACTTCGATCAAAAGTTCCGAACGAAATAAATCTCGAATACCTCTTATTTGGTTACCAATTGCTGCGGCATTGCTTGTAGTAGGAA
Organism: Sphingobacterium sp. UBA7249; assembly: GCF_002472835.1. NCBI lineage: Bacteria > Pseudomonadati > Bacteroidota > Sphingobacteriia > Sphingobacteriales > Sphingobacteriaceae > Sphingobacterium > Sphingobacterium sp. UBA7249. The sequence goes on from NZ_DKST01000029.1 coordinate 7,161, forward strand.
TTTTTGGTTATCAATATTTTCTGTCTGGATCTGAGAAGAAAGCTACCATGGAAATGTTAAGTCAAATCAAACCGGCCAAAGATCATGCTATCATGATTTTGGAGAATGGGAGAGAGATTAATTTGGATCAGTTGGCTGCCAATGAGGAAATCCAGATTGATGGTATGATTATCAAGAAGGATAAAGATGGAAAAGTTAGCTATCATTTAGCATCATCGAATTTGCCAGTCATTCCTAAGAATAGTATTCAAGTTCCTATTGGATCCACCTTTAGTTTGACTCTAACGGATGGAAGCCGAGTAGTTTTGAATTCGGATTCTAAACTTACCTTTCCAAGTAATTTTAGCACAGGAGATAGGGTTGTGGAGTTAGAAGGAGAGGGATATTTTGAGGTTAAGCATTTGAATGACAACAGTCGTTTTATTGTTAAAACAGATGATCAGAATGTTGAAGTATTGGGAACAAGATTCAATGTCAAAGCATATAAAACTGAAGATAATACCCTTACCAGTCTGGAAGAGGGCTCTGTAAAAGTAACAATCCCTAAAGGGAAAAGTGCCCTGCTCAAACCGAATCAGCAAGCCCGAACAGATGGTTCCACAGAATTACAAGTGGGCAATGTAAATATTGACAACATATTAGGTTGGACAAGGGGACAGTTTTGTTTTGATGGAAGCAACACTGATGAGGTTCTACGAGAAATAGCCCGATGGTATGATATCGACATCACTTACAACAAGCAAGGAAACGCGGCTCAATATAGTGGAAAAATTCCACGGAATTTGAGTCTAGAAAAGCTCGTTGCGCTTTTGAATTACGCGGACATTAAAACCAAGGCAGTTGTAGGGAAAAACAATAGAATTAACTTAATCATTACATAACCAAACTTATTGACAAAATGAAAAGCATAAAATCTCCTCCCTAAAAATAGTGCGTTAATATCAAAAAAAAGACGGATCCTGTTGGCGCAGAATCCGTCCAACTTAATTGGTATTAAAGTATCGTCTAACTTCTAAATTATTAACACGTTAAAACCAAACGAATTTAATGAAATTTACCTTAACTCCGTTCACTAAGAAGGAGAAAGATTTTCATTCGACAAATTTGGATGCTAACCTAGCGTCCAATATTTGGCGAATTTATGAAAAACAAAAGCCTCTTTTTGCGCGCCCCTTATCCAGATCTCTCATGAGGATCAACTTAATCACCCTACTACTTGGTCTAGGTTTGTCGCAAGTAGATGCAAATACCTATGCCCAACAGATTAGCTTAAAAAAGCAGAAATCGAGCCTTGAATCGATCTTGAGAAACCTCGAAAAACAAAGTGGTTATTCGTTCTTTTACAAGAAAAATGAGATCAACCAAATCATCGATTTGACAACTGAAATCAAGGATGTTCCCTTCAAAAAAGCGTTAAATGTAATTCTTAATAAAGCAAATCTGTCTTACGACTTTTTTGATAAAACTGTAGTTGTCAAAAAGAATACCGAGCGGCCCAAAAATCTCGCTATGGTAACATCGCAAGCTGAAAGAATTATCTCGACTATGCAACAGCAATACGTAAAAGGGCGAGTCATCGACAACGAAGGAAAACCTATTTCGGGTGCATCCATTCGTCTCAAAGAAGATGCACGAAAAGGCGTCATTACCCAGCCCGATGGAAGCTTTACATTGCCTATATATTCATTAAATGAAATTCTGGTCATAACTTCCTTAGGCTACGAAAGACAGGAAATTAAAGCGAGTTTAAATCTGGAGAAGATGATAGTTCGCTTAAAGAAGCAAGAAAATGCGCTTGAGGAAGCTGTTGTTTCTACAGGTATTTTTAAGAAGGAAGACAAAAGTTTTACGGGAGCATCACGTACAATTACGACAAAAGAACTGAGGCAATATGGAGCAAGAAATCTCGTAACTTCCTTACGGAATATCGATCCATCGTTTAATATCATTGAGAATAATCTTTTTGGTAACGATCCTAATCGACTTCCGGAAATTCAGATGCGCGGAAATTCCAGTATTCCCAATGTGAATGAAATTCAGAGCGAATCCGCAAGTCAGCTCAACACACCGCTGATTGTTTTAGACGGTTTCCAGACATCCCTTCAGGCACTGATAGATATTAATGAAAATGATGTTGCCTCTATTACCCTCCTGAAAGACGCCGCCGCAACTGCACTTTACGGGTCTCGAGGTGCTAACGGTGTCATCGTCATAACAACAAAACTTCCGAGACCAGGCAAATTACGCCTAAGTTTTGGGTCAGAGCTAAAGGTTGAAAATGCCGACTTATCGGCTTACCACCTCCTTAATGCAAGAGACAAGCTGGAGCTAGAACGTATTACCGGGCTTTATGACTCTCCGAACGCAAGTACAGATATGCCGAATAAGCGTTACTATAATTTTCTGTTAGATGAAATTAATAGCGGCGTAGAAACGGACTGGATGGCTATTCCACTGCGCACTTCATACGCATTAAGAAGTAATTTAAGACTGGAAGGCGGGGATAACCAGTTCCGTTATTCAGCTGGCATTCAAAATAACAATACAGCCGGTGTCATGAAAGGGTCTTCGAGAAATACGCTGAATGGATCTATTACCCTATCTTATACCTACAAAAATTTAATATTTAGAAATTATTTAAACATCAATAATATTAAGAATCAACAGTCACCATATGGATCATTCAGTGATTATTTCGACCTCAATCCGTATTGGCGCCCTTATGATAAAGATGGGAACGTAAATAAAGTATTGGGAGATCCGGGTACAACTGATTATTCAAATATATGGACAACCCTTCCGACAAACCCCTTGTATAATGCTAGTCTAAAAACATTTGACAAAGGAGAACAAACAGATATTACCAATCAGACTGCTGTCGAATGGTCGATTCAAGAAGGATTAAGATTAATTGGTAAATTCAGCTTTACGAAATCGGATAAACAGTCCGATGCGTTTAAACCAGCAGAACATACTGACTTTGCCAATTATACTGGAGTTGATGTCTTTAGAAAAGGGGCTTATTGGATTAGTCTCAATCGTGGAATGAAATACGAGGGAGCTTTAAATCTATCCTACAGCAAAAAAATAAAAGAAAAGCATCAGATTTTTGTCGGAACCGAGGCGAATATTTTTCAGGATAACACCTCGCAACTGACAAACGCCGCTGAAGGTTTCCCAAACAGTGATCTTGATTTTCCATCGATGGCATTGCAATATATGAAAGATGGAAAACCTTCAGGTAATGAGTACTATTATCGGACAGTAGGCTTTGTAGGAAATGCGAACTACAATTATAACAACCGCTATTTTATTGATGGAACTTTCCGTATGGATGGCTCATCACAATTTGGTGCCAACAAGCGTTTTGCGCCTTTCTGGTCTGCGGGTCTCGGATGGAATTTACATGAAGAAAAGTTCTTTAAAAAGAATGAGTTTGTCAACCGACTTAAATTACGCGGGTCAGTAGGGACATCCGGGTCTACAAAATTCAATACTTACCAGGCCTTGACTACTTATGGCTATTACACTTCCGATAGATATTATAATTGGCTGGGAGCTTATATCTTGGGGCTCGGCAATCCAGATCTAAAATGGCAGCAAGTGCTCAAATACAATATCGGAACAGATATCGACCTTTTCGACCGTTATGTAACGCTACAGGCCAACTATTATATTGAAAACACCAATGATCTAGTTTCGTCCGTTAATACCCCTGCATCAACAGGTGTCAATTACTACACCGCTAACATCGGAAAATTACGAAATAAAGGATTCGAGTTATATGCGACAGTTTATCTGATGAAAAAGCCAACCGGTTTAACCTGGTCATTATCTGGTTCAGTATTGCATAACAAAAATAAGGTACTTGAAACTTCACAAGCTTTAAAAGACGCGCAGAAAACACTTCAGGGGGATCTTTATAATGCCAACAAAATGTACATCGAGGGATATTCCAGCAACGCAATTTGGGTAGTCCCATCCCTCGGAATAGATCCGAGCACAGGTAAAGAGCTTTATCTCGCTGCTGACGGCACGCCAACTTACACCTGGGGCTCTAAAGACGTTACTGCTGTCGGAAACACCGACCCTAAAGTTTGGGGTAATTTCAATACAATGCTACGCTACAAAGGATTTACATTTACCGCTTCGTTGGGTTATCGTTTTGGCGGTCAGACTTACAATAGAACGCTGGCCGAAAGAGTCGAAACCAGCAGTTACAAATATAATGTTGATGAACGCGTCTATACTGGCAGATGGCAAAATCCCGGCGATTATGCACCATTCAAAGGAATTTTAAATACAAACCCAACCTATAAAACATCCCGGTTTGTCCAAGATGAAAACACCATATATGCGAGAAGTTTCAATTTCCAATATAATTTTCGTTACATGAACTGGGTAAAGAAAATTGGCTTCGAAAACGTCAATATAGGACTGGATGTATCTGATCCATTTATCATTTCGAGTATCCGCCAGGAACGGGGAACAAATTATCCATTTTCAAGGCAGGTAACTTTTAGTCTTAACGCAACATTTTAATAAAATGAAAAAACACATCATATTAGCGAGTTTAGTAAGTTCCTTATTTTTAGGTTCATGCAATAAATTTTTGGATGTCTTACCTCGAACCCAAATACCTGCAGATAAGTTATTCGATTCCGAACAAGGGTTTAAAGATGCTTTGGCAGGCGTTTATATTTCTGCAAAAAGTAGCGCAAGCTATGGAAAAGCTTTAACTTTTGGAACATTAGAAAGCCTAGTCTCCAGTTGGGACGTGACCACAAATACTGTGGAACAACAGTTGGGCCTTTTCAATTATTCCGACAATCGAGTAATTGATCAATTCAATGCCATATTTGCCAAGCAATATGCTACAATCGCTTCAATTAACTCTATTCTGCAGAATTTAGAAGCCAACAAATCTCTTTTCAAGACCGAGGGGGTATATCAAGTGATTAAAGCAGAATGTCTGGGTTTACGCGCCTATATTCACTTTGATCTTATGCGGCTATATGGCCCGATCCCAAGTGATCCATCCACTGGAAATCAACTTGCTTATGTAACAGAATTCAACAGAGAGATCCATCAGCATATTTCTTATGAAGAATTTAAAAGCAAAATTTTTACAGATCTGAAACAGGCTGAAGAACTCATCAAAGAATTCGACCCCATGCTTACCTATTCGATGAATGACGTAAGAAATCCGAATGGTTTTGGAAGCAATTACAAACCATTGGATGACTTCCTATCTTATCGCAATATGCGCATGAACTACTACGCAATGAAAGCATTAGAAGCGCGCGCGAGCTTATGGTATGGCGACAAAGACAATGCCTACAAAGCTGCCAAAGAGGTGATTGACGCAAAAGATTCGGACCGAGAAGCGAAATTCAAGTTGGCAACAGGGAAAGAGTTTACAGCAACCAATTATATCTTGACTTCAGAACAGATATTCGGACTTTACGCTTTTGATTTAGCAAAAACCTACACGGACAACTTTGGCAATGCAACCTATCGCAAAGGTACATCTGCAACAACCATCACGAATCAACTATACGGAAATACCGGAACTGATTTTAGGGAATCTTCCCTTTGGAATATTGTTACATTGACTAGTGGTTCCAAATATAATGTCATTAGAAAGTTTTGGGTTACGGCAGACAATGTGACTGTTTTAACAGATTACAAACAACTTCCAATGATACGTACGAGTGAACTTTATCTGATTTTGGCAGAAACAGCACCGTTCAACGAGGGGGTCGAATATTTAAAAACATTTAGGACAAATCGGAATATATCCAGTCTCACTATACCGGGCGACGTTCCAACATTACTAAACGAGATCATCAAAGAATACCGAAAAGAATTCTACGGTGAGGGACAGGCTTTTTACGCTTACAAAAGACTGAATATTCCAAAACCTCAAATAGTGTTTGCCCCCTCAAATGCAGTGGTCAATTACCTCTTGCCAATGCCAACAGTTGAATCCATTAATTAGTCCCCGTTATGAAACTATATTTTATATTAATCATTTTTGGTATTGTATGCTTCTCATTCAATAGCTGCAAAAAAGACCAATATTATATCTTTGATGATATTCCAAGAGTACAATTTGGACCGCCCATTTCTACGCTCAAACTCAATGAATATACCGATTCGTTAAAATCTGAAACATTCTTTTACGAATCCAAGGATACGCATCAAGATACCGTGTATTTTGATATCTACACCGTTGGCGAAACATCGAAAAAAGACCGGAAATATCAGCTTCAACAACTACAATTGCAGGGCGTGGAAAATGCGATCCCCGGAAAACATTTCATTGCTTTTGAGGATCCTGCTGTTGCCGATCTTTACGTTATCAAATCCGACTCTGTACATACAAGGGTACCTATCGTGATCTTACGGGATGGTGAATTAAAAAACAAAACTGTCAACCTTGGCATTTCCATTGTCGCTAACGCAAACTTTGCTATTGGTGAACCCACGAAATCTTGGCGAAAACTACAATTTACCGATCGTCTTAGCCAGCCGAATGCCTGGACAGCATCCTATTCCACCTATTATTTCGGAGCGTACAGTGTTCGAAAACATGAATTTATGATTGAGGTTACGGGTCAGCGTTGGGATCAAAATTTTATAGCCACTCTACCTTTAGATCAAATGAACTATTATAAATCTGTCCTTGGAATGGCAGTCATCGATTACAATATACAACATCCGAGTGCACCTTTACGCGCCGAAAATGGTGATCTCATTACTTTCCCTAATTAATCAGAAGCGATGAAAAAGATAAATATTTACATATTACTCCTAGGATTCCTATTGGTTTTATCCTGCTCAAAAGATAAAAGCAACTATGACTATAGTGAAAACGAACATATCGATATCGAAGGCATTGAGTCAAAATATGCTGTCATTTCGTTAAAAGACACGTTAAAAATATCTCCAACGGCAAAATCAAATAAGGAAGGTGAGTTAGAATATAGATGGGGATTTTACGAAACAAATGTTCAAGGAAGAACAGAACCATTGGATACAATCGCCCGCAGCCAGAACCTTCGCTATTTTATCACGGAGGATGCCAAGGACTGGATTGCAGTCTGTATCGTTAAAAACAAAAAAACGGGTTATACCCAATACAAAACTGCTACCGTAACCGTAAGTACACAGTTCACACGGGGTTGGTATGTTCTTAAAGATGATGGAACCAATTCAGACTTAGACCTCTACCTTACCCCACAAAATAATTCGGTAAATGGAAAAATCGAAAATGTATACAGCACCGCAAATAATCAAAAAATAGCAGGAAAGGCAAATTTCATCAGTTTTTCTTCCAGTTACAAAAGCAATATCTTAAATCCCGCTTCTTATTCAAATACCCGGGCTTTATTTCTCGTAACAGAAAAAGATGTGCAAGCTATTAATGTCAATAATCTAAAGAAAATAAGAGATAAGCAGAACTTATTCTTAGGAGGACCACAAACGATATCCGGAACTACCGGAGCTTTTGTAGGAAGTAGCGCCAATTATATTCTTAATAATGGGCAGCTATATAATATCTATGCCATGAGCGCCAATACCGGCCAGTTTGGAAACAAAGCAATGATCGATGGAAACAACAGCGCTTACGAATTGTCAAAATTCATGATCTCTAGCTCTAGTAATGATCCTATTCTATTCGACAACATTGGCGGAAATTTCGTCACGCTCGCGAATGGATCAGGCTCTAGCATGACGATATTTTCAAATGATGCTAACAATGATTTCAGCACGACGAACAACAACCAAAAAGCGTTGTTTTTGGGAATGAAGTCGAATGTTTATTTACCCACCCCCGATTATTACTACAAAACTGTTGGCTACGCAATATTGCAGGACAAAACCGACCCTAGCTTGAAATCCCTATGTATGCTGGAAAAAAACAAGTATGTCTTAAAAATAAAAAAAGATAGCATAGGACCTTCTTCTAAACTATATAACGCTAGCCTACATACCTTATTATTTGAAGATGAAAACCTGCTATATTTTGTCAACAACAACCAAGTATATAGCAAAAATCTGAGCAATAGTTTTGAACAGTTGCAATTTAGTGCACCTGGAGGTGAACAGATTACCTTTATCAAACATCTCAAATATTCAGAATCGGGATATGCTTTCAATTTCTTCGTAATTGGGACAAAAATCGGATCGAATTATAAAATCAGAATGTTTACAAAAAACTCGGGGAACTTAGACTCAAATCCAGCACAGACTCTCGAAGGAACCGGAACAGCACGCGCAATAATCTATATTGCACCATCCGTTTATGACTCTACTTACCCATGCTCTTATTAGGCCCCTCATTACCTATAAAATACTAAAAATGAAAAAATACATCATAACCATTATAACGTTACTCAACACAAGCGCAGTTTTTGCGCAATCACCAGTCCTAATCAAAGGGACATTTAACAAAGAGTTTATCAAACCGGTAAAGCTCTTCAAGGTCGTCGACGGCGATATGGTGGAGATTGCTTCGGCACAGCCGCAATTGAATAAAAAGTTTGGCTTCACCTTCTATCCTGAGTACGAGGGATTTTATGCCATCGGCTCAGGAACAATAGGGAGTCAAACCGAGAATAATATCTTCTATTTCAAGCCGGGCGATCAACTTGAGTTGACCGTTTCTGAAAAAAATTACCAATTGACCGGCACAAATAACAGCAAGGAAAACCAGATTCTAAGCCGTTGGCACGACGAAGTCAACCCAATAGAACAGAAGGCATTCAATTGGATGAAAACCCAAAGTACTTTTGTCGATTTTTTTCCGGATCTGGAGAATATTGTTGCCAAAGCCAATACCTTCACAAAAAATAACAAAAGTGGAAATGTAAAATTCGATACAAAATTACAAGATTATATTCAATGGGATCTTGCCGCGAATGCGACAAATTTCTTAAATACACCACGTTCAGCACATCCCGCTGTAGAAGAGTATACGGATTACTACAAAAGCCTAACGTTAGCCAACTTCGCAAAAAACGCCGCATTAGTCTATCAAACTCCCTGGGGAAATCGCACTTTAAACGGTGTTTCATCTGTCGTACGCCGAACGGCAAATATTCCTTATACTAAGGGAATTGAAGGGCTACAAAAAGATATTGATCTGCTTCCAAATGACACCTTAAAAGGTGATGTCGTATTGAGTTATCTGAGCCGACAAAAAGATTATGCAAGCTATAAGGAGGCTGCAGATAAATATCAAGCGTGTTTTCTAACTGCAAGCCAGAAGCAACGTGCAACAGGGATCATGAATGACATGGCTCAGCTAAAAAGTGGAGACCAAGGTCTTAATTTTTCTTTTCCTGACAATAACGGAAAAACCATAAAATTCGCCGACTTAAAGGGGAAAGTAGTTTTAATCGACGTATGGGCAACTTGGTGTGGCCCCTGTAAAGCAGAAATACCGCATCTCAAAAAACTTGAAAAAGAAATGCATGGTACAGATGTTCAGGTGGTGAGCATCTCGGTTGATGAAGAAAAAGATAAAACGAAGTGGCTAAAAATGATTAAAGACGAACAACTTGGTGGCCTGCAGCTTTTTGCTTCCGGGTGGGGAGATTTTGCCAAATATTACAAAATTACGGGCATTCCACGCTTCATGGTTTTTGACAGACAGGGAAAAGTTGTCACCATAGATTCACCACGTCCATCGAACCCAGAATTAAAACAGCTCCTTGAAAAAGAATTAGCAACGAAATAGGTATGAACAAACTTTGGATTTACTTCCTATTTTTAACGTTGTCTCCCGCGCCCCTATATGCGCAGGGAGATAGCGTTACAATTAAAGGAAAAATTACATCGTCTGCAGCGGATCCTGCTACGAAGTTAAGCGTTTCTTTTACTGACAATCAAGGCAAAAGACTAGGTTTTACAACTCCAATAAATGATGGATTATTTGAAATCAAGGTTCCCAAACAAGTGCAAGTGGTTGACGCAATGTTACGGACAAGCAGTGGCGATCAAATCACCAACGCATTACAACAGGTCATGCGCCATCCGCTCAATATTTTTATTTCTAAAGATGATATCTTGATTAATGGCAATGCCGAGGAACTTGAACTTTCACATGTAGAAGGTGGAGAAGAAAACAATGACTACAATAGCCTTCGTCAGTCCACAGCCCGATTAGTACAACAAAAAAATACATTATATAGTCCAATCCTACAGGGAAAGATAAGTACTGAATCTCCAGAAGGCAAAACCATACTCGAACAACTTAGTCAATTGGGCAAAAAGGAAAATGACCTTCAGAAGAAATTTATAGAAAATCATCCTAAATCCTTTGTCAGTCTATTTTTACTTTACCGAATGAAGTCCAGTTATACATCTGAGGATTACAAATTAGCATTTAGTCGTCTTGACTCCACCTACAAATCAACAGACAGGGGTACAGCAATAGCATCGACAATTGCCAAAGAAACCGTTACGGCGAAAGGGAAAATGGCCCCACAATTCACACGGACAACCGCCACCGGAACTCCTTTTAAATTAGAAAAGATGCAAGGCCGCGTTATTCTGTTGGACTTTTGGGGCAGTTGGTGTGGCCCATGCCGTGCAAGTATGCCACACCTCCAACAGCTTTACAGTCGTTACAAAAATAAAGGCTTTGAAATTATCGGTATTGCCCAAGAACGAGGTAAAACACTTGATGAATCAAAAAACAGCTGGCACAAAGCTATAGAAGAACTCAACTTGCCTTGGACAAATGTCTTAAATAACGAGAACAAGGAGCAAATGGATATTGTAAAAGAATATCAGATCAGTGGTTTTCCAACAAAAATTCTGGTGGATGAAAATGGAAAAATCATTTTACGGGTTATTGCCTCAGCAACAGATGACATTGACATTGCACTGAAAAACATCTACGGCTACTAACCTAATGAGATCAATTACTAAAGACAATAACTTAAAAACCATGCCTTATAAACCAATAATCAAAGCTGGGAGCCTCTTACTGTTGACAGTCTGGGTATCATGGTCAAAAGCTCAGCTAGCGGCACAATTACCAGCTAAACTACTGACATGTTTTGAACAGAAAGACACCTCTATGATAACAGGTGAACTCGCACCAAATTTTTCCGTAGCAGGACATACTGGTGCAGGAGCAAGCTTCCGATTAAACCAAATTATTAAAAACTATCCCTTAAAATCTGTACATATATTGTCAGAAAATAAAACAGATCGAGGGACATTACTTCAAATAGAAACCATAGATGCTAAAGATAAGCCAACAACCAATCAGGCCCTCATCGATAGCAATGGAAAACTGGTCCACTTCAGTCTTTTTGATCAGCTCTATGGACTAAAAAGAGAAAGCAAACCCAAATTACGAGCTGTAATTCCGTTTGAAAACAAGAATGGTTCCATTTACCTGCAGGTAAAAATCAATGGATACAAAAAACCTTTAAGGCTCCTTTTTGACACCGGAGCAGATGGCATGGCCGTGAACAAGCAGCTTGCTGATGCTATTGGCCTAAAGGTAACGCGTGAAAATAACGCCTCCGTCGTCGGCGGCAATACAAAGATTCAGGTATCTGACAACAATAGTATTCGATTAGACACGCTTAAGTTGGCTGGACAGGGAATTGCTATCTTTCCTGAAATGGGCAAAGAAGGCGATGGCATTATCGGCAATACGTTGATACGCCAATTTATTACCCATATCGACTACGATAAAAATACTATTTCCTTGTACGATTTCGGGGATTTTCAATACAAAGGTAAGGGAACTACAGTACCTATTACAATGCCTGCCGGTGTAATGATATTGCCCGGACAGCTTGAGATCGTCAAGGACAAAAGCTACTCAGGCCATTTTGTTTTCGACACCGGTGCTTCGTATGACCTGATCTGCTTCCGTCCATTTGTACGTCAGAACAAGCTGCTGGTCAGTGGATTTAAACCCGAAGCGCAGGCAGCGACCGTAAGCATGGGTGTTTCCTCTCCCACCTTCTCGGGCAAAAGTTACCAATTTGCCATTTCTCCCCTCCCCTCAATGCAGGGTTTGCCTGTGACATTAATGGGTGGCAGTGCTGGAAATGAACAATGGCAACCTGGTTTCGACGGATCCATTGGTGTTCGCCTATTAAGCCGCTATAATATTACCATCAATCTTGCCGAAAGTGAGGCTTACTTTGCTCCCAATAGATTACATGCTTACCCACAGGACTTCTTAGTAAAGAATTATCAGTTTGGCTGGGATAATTCGGGACAACTGAAAGCTTTGGGCGTCGTCAGATCGGCCGAAAATCCAGCCGGTCTGAAAGCAGGTACTTTAATCCAACACATTGACAAATATACAGTCGATCAGTTGAAAAAAAATCCAACGTTGATAGATGAAATTCGATTAAGATCGGCAGCAGAATCAATTTCCGTGACCACGTCTGACAAGAATATCATCAACATCTAATCCCATTAAACAAGATATACTATCTCTAATTTTCAAAAAAATTTATGAAAAAGGTTATTTTTTATATTATCACGATCTGTTACGGAATATTCATTTCAAGCACGGCGAACGCACAGGGAAAAGCTTTCGAGGGCAGCTATGCGGCATGCCAAGCACAGGCAAAAAAAGAAAATAAACTCATTCTGATAGATCTGTACTTTGTTGGTTGTATGCCCTGTGCAGAAATGGACAAACAAGTATTTCCGGATCCAATAGTAGCTCAGGAGTTAAGTACTAATTACATTCTATACAAAACAGATGTCATGAAAGAGGCAGACGGAAAGAAATTAGCCCGCAAATATGGCGCGCCCGGATTTCCAACCTATGTCATCGTAAACCCCGAAGGCAAAACCATAATGACTGAATCCGGTTTCTTTGGTGTGGACCGATTTGTCCCTTTACTAAAAGAAGCTGTCCAGCGCAATAAATCTGGGCAATACCTCGCCTTTAACAATACATTGGACAACGTCTATCCTGCAGCTTACAGCGAACGTTTTATCAAAACCGGCGAAAAACACGATTTTGCGGAACTCGAAGGATATCTAGAGCAACAGAAAGATCTGTTCAATGAAACCGCTTTCTTGGCCAATAGCGTTACTTCCTTTACAAAATACAATAATTGGGCTTATGCAAACCTTCCAGAATTAATTAAACGATATGGCGGAAATCTACTCCGCAACAAAATTTCAACAATTGCCAAAGCAAAAAGTAAAGCATATGGAACAGTACAGCAATTGGACAGCCTAAAGACCATGTTGACCTATATACGTCCTACGTTCAACGATAAATTATGGGAGGCATTTTTACCCGGGTTTGTAACGAGTTACTATGCCGGCTCCCAAAATGCGGCCAGCTATTTAGCCCTGATTGACGAATATAAACTTTACCCTACTTGGGATGAACGCAGCAATGCCTTTGGGCCGGTCATTCTGGATCAGTCAAAGAACCCGGCAATCCTGAAATCTATACGAGCTGAATATCTAGCCGCAGAACAACGAAACACACTGGACCCCGTAGATTGTTATCGGCTGATACTATTAAATTACTATTTAAAAAATTTTGATCAGGCTTCCAAAGGGATGGAAAAACTGCTGAAATCAGATTTAACATCTCCATTCCAAACTATCGACAAAAAAGACCTGCAAGACTTAAATGAGGCCATAAAAAGAAAAGATGCCAGTTTATATCAAGCTAAGGATATTAAGAAAATTATTCCATTTAAATTAAGTTAACCCTCTATATCATGATTAGAAAAACTATTTTATTGCTCACTGCCCTGACTTGCTCGATTGTCGCATTCGCACAACAGCCAAGCAACATCACCGGAACGACAGATCCCGCAAAAGTAAAACGTGTCGGACTATTTAAAGTACTCAATGGTCGATTGAAGGAAATCGCAACATCCATTCCCGACGCATCGGGAAGATTTGCATTTCGTTTTACGCCTGAATACGAAGGACTGTACTCTGTTGGTAGTGGGAATGCCCAGAATCAGCAGGGACTTTTTCGCTTTTACTTCAAGGGGAACGAGGACTTAAACCTAAAATTAAGTCAAAATGATTATGAATTAACAGGCAAAAATAGTCCAGAAAATGAAACGTTATACGCTTGGGACAAAGCGTCGAAAACTTTTCACGATAAAGGCACCACTCCAGGAGGAATGAGCACCTATGTCGATTTCTTCCCTGAAGTCGAGCAGTTCAAAGGAAAACTGGACGCTATCAAGAAGAGCGCAAAAACAGGAAATTCCAATTTTGACAAATTTTTCCCTGAACTAGTCGATTATGATTTTGCCTATTATGCAATCTCTTATCTGTACATGCCACGTACAGCCCATCCAAGTAAAGAGGAAATGAGTGATTTTTATACCCAGTTCAACGCCGATCGTTATCTGACGACCGAATTATTAAAATTTCCGTATGGCGACCGCTTTATGAGTAATATGATCTATCGTAAGCTGGATCTTTCCTCCAAACCAACATTTGATCAACAAGTAGCGGCAATCGGCCCCGATGTACTAAAAGGACAATACGTATTGCAGCGGCTTGAGGGAGCACGTTCTTATGGCGACTTTCAGGAAATGAATGAGAAATACAAGAAGTATTTTACGCTACCTGAGCAAATCGAACGGGCAAAAGTTGTAGAAGCGCGATTGGTAGAAACAAAAACAGGTGTACCTGCTTTCCAATTTAGCTATCCCGATCTTAGTGGCAAGAAAACAAGTCTCGCCGATCTTAAAGGTAAGGTAGTATTGGTCGATATGTGGGCGACCTGGTGTGGACCTTGTCGTGCGGAAGAACCCTATTGGGAAAAATTAAATGAAGAGTTTAAAGAAAAACCAGTGGCATTTGTAGGTATCTCAGTCGACCAGGACAAACCAAAATGGGAAACCTATGTTAAAGAGAAAAATATCAAAGGAATTCAATTACACGCGGGACCGGGAAATGAGTTGACAAATGCGTATAAAGTAAATGGTATACCACGTTATATTCTGATAGATAAAGCCGGAAACCTCATCACCGCAGATAGCCCAAGACCAAGCGATCCAAAGTTAAAAGCTTTGCTTGAAGAATGGATTAAAAAATAAAAATCGAATATCAACCGATCGAAACAAAAAAGATCCCAGCTCAAATAAAAGCTGGGATCTTTTTTTGTTCATATAACGAATAGGCCAACTCTATTCGCTGCTTTGTTTATATGGTCATTACCCCAATTGTGGATCAGTCTTCGAGTGACTTCCTGTCTCCACACGACCGGCAAATTGGCGGACAAATTTACTTTCCACAATCTGTAAAGTAACATCATACCAACCACTAACTTTATGCGATTCTACAACCCATTTGATGGTTTTACCCACTCCCAGTACGGTATTTTTCTGCCAAGAACTGTAGGCATTATCCTTCACCTGTAAATGCAGCGATTTGTCTCCTTTATTGGTCGCTTCCAAGATAAGGTTTCCCGTGGGGATACCTTGCTTTCCGATCTCATAAGTAGCGACAACAACCAAAGGCTCTTCATTCCCTTTAAAGCTACGCATAAACCCATTTGGCCCGTATACGGTTAAATCATAATATCCATCTTTAAAGTCAGCTCGATTCCAGTCAAAACTCAATTCTTCACCAGCAATCACCGCAAAAGGCCAGAAACTGACACCATCTTTATAGTTCGGTCCACTATACACATTAAAAGGGCTGCTTAGGGATTTCGTTCCGAATAGCTTATTCCCAGCGGACATCGTCAGTTTTACGCTGTCCTTATCAATAGTTTCACTTGCATATAACTCATAGGCCAGCGCATTGGAATTTTTTTGACCTTTTTCCTGTCTTGCCAATTGTCCAGCCTTTCCTGTATTTTGTAAGACTTGCATTTCATCAGCAGTCCATACATGGAAGTTATTCGGTAGCGGTTTGGATTTAGCCTGATCAATTGCATAAATCTGTTGATTACGGTTCAAGAACGGCAATTCCACATGGGTACCACCTTCTGCTTTCCGAAATACCGAAGTCAGATCTCCGGTAATGGCACGGCGCCACGAACTGATGTTGTGTTCTTTCACATCCTTACCAAGCTTCTTGTCGAAGAAATACTCCATAAATTGAATGGTCGAAGTGATGTCGCAAACCTCCGAATTAACCCAGCCCCCTTTGCTCCATGGAGATGCAATGATCAAAGGTACCCGATAGCCCAGACCAACCGGTCCCTCTGTAGCGTGTTCCTTTTTCTCACCGCTGGCAAGTTCCTGCTCCAGACTTACATATTCACCACTATAATCCAAGCCTGCTGAAGTCTTTCCTGACCGTGCATCTGCCGGATTAGGTGCTACAAACGGTGGAATATGATCGAAATAACCATCATTCTCATCGTAGTTTAGTATAAAGATTGTTTTCTTCCACACGTCAGGATTTTCAGTCAGAATATTCAGGATTTCGGATACATACCATGCACCATACATCGGCGCACTTGGATGATCTGAAAAACATTGTGGGGCGACAAGCCATGATACTGTTGGCAATTTCCCAGAATTGACATCTTTCCGGAATTGATGGAGTACATCCCCTTTTGGAACAGTAATCTCTTCACCTTCATGTAGGACGGAAGCTGTCTCACGATAGAATGCGTCATCCTCATTTGTCTGAAAAGCACGCTTATGCAACGCGATTTGTTCTTTTGGAAGTTGTTGGAATGCCTGTTCGGTGAGTCGTTCCAGTTGTTTCTTATAGCTGATCAGCTGCTCTTGTTTTTGCTTAAGCTTATTTTGGGTTTTCTGTACACTTTCGGCTCCATTATTCGCTAATGCTTTTTCAAGCTCCTGGATCTCATCAGGTAGTTCAACGGCACGCTTACGCATAAATTCCAAGTGGCTTTTTTTGAATTCAATATGGTATTGTGAAAACCACTCTAAGTTATTGTCTGTAAAATTACCTAACCATTCTTCTCCATGAAGACCGCTCTCTATACTGACTTCATTCTGATATACCTTCCAAGGAATACCCGCAGCTTCCAGACGCTCAGGGAAAGTTTTCCAATGCGCCCAACGGTTGAAATAGATATCTGAATTACGAATTAGCGGTTTCGCACCTTTATGAGGCACACAAGTACCTGTCCAGAAAAAATGACGATTGGTAGTCGTTCCGGTAATGGAAGAACAAAAATGTTGGTCACAAATTGTAAACGCATCGGCCATCGCATAATAGAAGGGTATATCTTCACGGGTATAATAGCCCATGGTTAGCGGTATCTCACTCAGCACCTTTCCACTGGGACGCTTTGCGTCAATCCAGTTATCATGTTTACCCTGGTTACGTGCCGCCATTTGATTTTCCCAGGAATGGGGAAGATTTCCTGTCCAGGCGGCATTGGAATTCTTAATATCCAATCGAAAGGGTGAATAGGTCTTTCCTGAAGCTGAAGCCTGCAACCATACCGGATTTCCACTAGGCAACTGGATAGCTCTTGGATCATTAAATCCCCGAACCCCTCTCAGTGTACCAAAACTATGGTCAAAGGAGCGATTCTCCTGCATTAACAAAACAATATGCTCGGCATCTAAAAAAGAACTCCCCGCAACTGGTTCAATCGCCAAAGCGCGTTGTATCGCATCCGGTACAGCATTCTGTAAGCCAAAAATACCAGCCAATAAGGATGCTTTCTTGATAAAATCTCTTCTACTATCCATAAAAATATTTCTTATCTCTCCTATAAATTCAATGGTCTATCAGCGAATATATTCATTCGCCACCGCTTTTTAATGTAACGTTTTTAACAAAAATCCCCGCACACGATTGATATGGTGCGCGGGGATAGTTTTTATTGCGCATAAAAAATCCCAGTGGAAATGCCAATGGGATTTATTGAAAAAAATTATTTAGGCGCTCTAAGAGCGATTATTTTATCAATGGGAATGGTCCTAGGAAGTAACTGCCCCTTTTATAAAAACGCAGGAAAAAATCCAGTACTTCTTCTTCCAGCGGAAAGAAAAATTGTTTATCTACCTCCGTTTTGAATAGATTGGCGTAATACTTTGGCAATTCACTAGGGAAAAAGTCTTCGACCAAAAGATTCAAGAAATAACGGGCAAACGGGACGTCTGCTTGGCTTCCCTCCTCTTCCTTTTCAATAAATGGATTATGTTCCAATGGAAAGAATTCTTCTATTCCACCGAATACCTCTAATCCTG
Organism: Sphingobacterium sp. UBA7249; assembly: GCF_002472835.1. Lineage (NCBI taxonomy): Bacteria > Pseudomonadati > Bacteroidota > Sphingobacteriia > Sphingobacteriales > Sphingobacteriaceae > Sphingobacterium > Sphingobacterium sp. UBA7249. The sequence continues at coordinate 25,334 of NZ_DKST01000029.1, forward strand.
TCTTTGGGTTAAAGAAAACAGTCACTTTCGCATCTGCTGTCAGATCTAAATTCGATTCTGGAAGTGCTGATTCCTCTTTGCTTGGATGTTTTTGCTGATATGTTTGAAAGAATTTGTTTGCAAATTCTTTCACTTCTCGTCCCTCCATAAAAGCTACAGCAGCCTTTTGCTCAGACTGGAATAATTTACCCATATCTTTCAATTGCTTTTCTGTTTTTTTCAAGCTCTTGTCCTTGCCGTTCATCGCTTCAATGCGGTAGGTCATTTCATATTGTTCCGGCAGATCGAAATTCACTTCTTCCGGATTGACCACCGTCATAATTCCGGAGAGATTCCAAGCATCTTTCCAAGGAACGATTTCCATATAGAACGATAATACTTCTGACGGTTCAACAAACTCTTGAATAGAATCCTTAAAAATTTTGAATTCGGTTTTTGTGCCAATATGTTTTACGTGGACAAATTGTTCATCCATTTTGACATAGTCAAAAAAACTATGGATGCGGTTGCCTAAAGTTTTAACAGCACTATACAGCGCATGTCCTTTACCCACAACTTCTGCAACAAATTCAGATGATTTAAGAGCAAATAAATGCAGTCTATAATTGTTAAAATGATTATCACGAACACGGTAAACCATTTGCTGCAATTGTGCCTGATCATGTTGATATCTTCCCAATTCCGCAACTTGCATAAGATGATTGAGGTTGGTGTTATACTCACCAGCAGTCAGATAATTTGTTGCGACAAGTTTTTCTATAAAATTACGAACATCAAAGTAACTCGCATTTTCGCCCAGTGAATATTCCAATTTTAACTTGGGATTTTCTGGCGCCACTTCATAATGTTCCTCCAAAATAGCGTAAGCCAATTCCGTGATCAACTGTATCAATCGGCCATNNCCATGAGGATCGATAAACAAGTGTGGGTTGCGTTCACTAAAAAATAACCAAGTCAATACAGCAACGTCTTCACCATTAATATCCTCAGGAAAGTAATCCAACAGATTATCGTCCTTGTAGAAAGGTAAAAATTGATTATACAGCTCTTTGTGGATAGTTCTAAAAGCTGCAAATATCCCTGTATTGGCAATAACATCTTCCAAATAACAGGTCAGATAAATACTTAAAGTTTTTAAGGCATCAGTCTGAATAAGATCATTAGTCTCTGGTTCTTCAAACCATAAAGTTGATAAATTATCGTTGATCTGATTCGCAACTTTTAAATAATAACTATCTATATCATTTGCTTTTTGGTAGGTATGGTGTGCAATCCAATCTTGAATAAAAATTCTATTTCCTCTCATATGAAAAATGCTAAATCCAAAAGTAGCCAAATTTTCGAAATTTTATGACTGCAAAACACATGCATTATCGAAAATAATTTCGGTTAATCTTTCCCGCCAGTAAAGGACAAAGAGCTACTGATAATTCGCCCCATGACCGTATAGCTGCGCTTGACAGAAACAAAAAAAGATGCCTTTTGGGCATCTCTATATTGTAAATTTTATTTCCTTTATCCAGCGGCAATAACATTCTCATTGCTACCCAAATGATCCTGGAGTGTAGGATTCAAAATATTACAGGTTTTTAGCAAGTCACGTACAGGATATTTCGCAACGATTTCCTCCAGCGCGACCAAATGACGGTTGTGATGAAGATCCGTTCCTACAAAATCATACATACCAGATTTAATCATTGTCAACGCTGCAGATTTCACTTCAACACCATAGTATCTACTGATCGAAAGGAGGTTCAATTGCAACATACAACCAGCATCTTTGATCTGTTTGTACATATTGAAATTATAATGGTAATAGTTATAGCGTTCCGGATGAGCCAATATTGGTTGATAACCAAGATTTTGAATATCCAAAATAGTTTGGAATAAAGCCTTAGATTCCTGTAGATAAGACATCTCAATAAGTACATATCCCCCCGGCATCACACAAAGCTCATTGGCATCGATCAACCTTGCAATTCCATCGTCTATCATATGCTCAGCGGCAGGATAAATCTCAGGAATATTAGGTAGGTGTTTTATACCATTCACCAACTTGTCTTTGGCATCTTCAATTGTTTGGATTGAATTCGGATGCACACCTTCCATAATATGCGGTGTACAAATAAATTTTTCAAATCCCATTCTTCCCAAGCCCTTCAATAAATCAATTGATTGTTCAATGGACTGACTTCCGTCATCTATTCCCGGGAGGATATGATTATGCATATCCACTTCTAAAAAGGCGAGTGCACCTACAACCTTTATTTTTGAATCTTGAGTTTTGTTTCCAAATAGTTTTGAAAATATCCCCATATTATATTATTAAGTATAAATCGTTTAGTTATCCGTTATCACAAATAACAAACCACAAAAATACCACTATCTCTCTAAAAACACATAATATTATATTAACATTATAAAAATATAACCATAATATTACAAACATTGCATCAAACAAATTTACAATTAAATTGTTTGATGCTCCGTATCTACTTATTTATTTCCGATCTCTAATAAAATTTGGTCAATCATGTAGCTAATTGCTCCCTCTTTTGTCTGTGGAAGCTTTGAAGACATTTCTGCCTCCATACGGTTCCCCACAATTCCTTTCGAGGTGATTGCCGTACTGCCATATTGATTCAGTTGTGCAACAGTTTTGTCCCATTGTCTTCCGGGACTAACGCCCATCTCCTGGAGCATGGCTGGCAACTTTTGCAGGTCAAAAGCTGCTGACATTTTATTTTGTTTCATCAACTTAATAAAATCTTTATTCGCAGGGGCAGTCATCTTATTTTGACGGATATCATGTAGCGATAAAGAATCATTACTTACCATCACCAAGTCATCTTTCAGTAGCACGTACATCGGGAAATCCATGGCTTTTTTCGACGCAAATGCATAGATACCATCTTGTGTTTTACCTAAGGTTTTGGCAACTGCAAGATCGAGTCCTCTTTTGATCAAACGCTGATCCTTCGAAGTAAACATCCAGATAAATACCGGTAAGGTTTCATCCTTTGTTTTCTTTACTTCCGTTGCATTATAATCATCATCATAACTATAATCAATATATTCTTTGCGGAATTTGCGCAAACCATTAACTACAAAAAGATGATCCCCCGGCATCACCTGTGCAATTGATTTCTCATCTAGTGCAACTTCAAGTGCCATTAATCCCCATTCCACCAAATCTTGCTGAGGACCTAATAATCCGCCATAGTATTTTGCCATATAACTAGGCATATCACGTAAATAGGCTTCTGAATTGATATTAACGTTAAAGAATCCAAGCGTTTTATCCGTCAAATATTTACTGAATTTTCCATTTGGCTTTCTGGCATAAAGCCGTTTGGACAAGTCGGCCAGATCTTTATCTAAGCCCATCGACCCTTTTAACTTCAATACATTTCCGTCCTGCGATAGATCGAGTATTCCGTCCTGATATCCGGTTTTGAACTTATCCATATTAATACCCATGTAGAGATAAGGAATCGATTTATAAGGCATAAGGCCGCGGTAAAGTTCTTCAACATGAGGTATGTAAAGACGAATCAATCCCAGGTTTTTTAGTACCTTATTCTGATCCGAAATGGAAAGGGGTTTATAAGAAGTAGAAAGTAAACGTGTTGCCTCCCCCATCAACCATTGATCGCGAAGCGCATTGCGGATGGAATCATTTTTTCGATTTTGATCCTCATAGGCTGTATAAAGTGAATCGTAATAACTTGGATCATGCATTTCCGCCGGAGCGACATCCATTGGCACTGGCACAGCTGCCTCCACACTCGCTACGACCGTATCGGGCACACTCTCCACAATAATCGGCGGACTCAGTGGCTCTATTTCCTTTTCGCCTTCTTCCCAATCTACCGCCACTGCTGCCGAATCCGCAACTGCCGCCGCAGAATCTATCTCTGGAGAATATGCATCAGCCGCAGGGGCCATATAGGCTACCTTCTTGATCCCGTACCGACTTGCAACCGAGTCATTATCAAAGAAGGTTGTACTCATCGTCGAAGAAATAAAACGTGCTATTCGTTCGTTGTAAACCAACATACTTCCTGGTTTCAGCGCTATGGTCGAATAGCCATTGGCAAGAGGTTTAGGTTCCCCGGCATCATGTAACAACTTCTCAAATTGACCCTTATTGGATAGTGGAAATATAAACTCGATAAAACTCACGCTATCTGTCTTTCTGCTATAGAAATAAGACGTCTGCGTAAGATCAATGCCTAAATTTTTGATATCATTCCCAACTGAAGCACCCGACTTTTCAATCTGCTTGAAGAGGCCCGCCTTCTGAAGCAACTCGTTCAATTTATTTGCATTCGCTTTTTGAACGATTTCCTTTACATTAAAAGCTGCTATCATTTCAGCATCTTCGGGAATGAGCTTAATTAGATCTTGCGACTTCACACTCCCCATTAAGGAGAAACATATCAGTCCGGACAATAAAATTTTTGATTTCATATAGGTTATTTTGTTAATGTGATTTTATTTGCCAAAGTAGATTTACCATAGACCAGATCAGTAAATAATAACTTTAACAGTACGCCCTTCTTGTTTCCGGCAACTTTTGCTTTATTATTCACCTGTGACGCAATCGGCTTTTCAAATCGAATGATCTGGGTATAAAAAGCATCTGCAAACTGTGTCGTGTTATCGCTTCCCAATTGATTAAATTTAGCCTTCCAATGACTCGAGGTCACAAATTTGCGTTCAAATATGTTAGTTTGCGCATTATAGTAGTATCTATTTGAGTTTGAGATTTTTGTCTTAAACCGATTAGCCAATATATCAGAAAAAGCGTTTAACGATTCGATCTGACTAAAGTCACACGAAATATTGACAATAAAGTTTGTAAAATCTGTTTGATACTGGACATTAGAGATACCTTTTGTCTGCTTAAGCAACTGAACCGCAGCCCGAATCTCCTTTTCCATCTCAGCTTGCGTTGGTATCTGTATCCCTTTAATACTTTTCATCTTCATCAAGGATGAAACTTTTGTTTTACTTTTACTTAGGTTTAATGTTGCTGCAATATGCCCCGAACCGTTAGGCTTAAGATCAATCTGTTCGACAAAGTCAAAACAACTGGACAGCGTAAATGTCATTACAATCGCACACAAAGCCACACAAAGCCTGTTCACGTCAACTCCTAATTTAAATACTTCCTTCATTGCTTTTCAGTAGCGGTTAATATTATCAAATCACTATATGTTCGGGCATTACTAGCAAACATTGTGCTATTTTCTTTGTTTTAGGAAAATTTCAACAAAAAGTCCGTTATGAACTAGTTTCTAAGAAGAATAAATTCTTCTTCAACGTTCTACTTTGCTCACACTAAATAAAATAATCAGCGATAATTCAGCATCACATTAGCCTTTAGCATAAACCATTAGTATGGATTAAAATGAATAAACACGATTAATAATTATATTGAAAATCAAAGCCATACACTATCAAAATACTTAATTTATCCAAAAGTAAGCTTAGCTTCCCCTTAATTTTACTTTTCTTGAGTATTTTTGCCAGCTCTTTATTCACAAACACTAACGACCAATATGATTTACAAGTCAATGACTATTCCACAGCACAGCATGTGTCGAATAGTTTATTTTATGATGGCATTGCTCACATTCAATTCATGTCAAAAAAATGGAGTCAGAATTGAGCAAGCCCCAGTACAATTTACGCCTACCATCGTTGGGCAAATTAATACGAATCCGACAGCAACCTCTTGGAATAAAAATGATCAAATTGGTGTTTTTATGGTCAAATCCGGTCAGCCATTAAGCTTTTCCTCAATTGTGAATGGAGTCAACAACCGTCTGTTTACCATCAACGGCAACATATTTCAAAGTAAATCACCCAGTTATTTACCCAATGAACAAGTAGATTTCATTTCCTATTATCCTTACAGATCCATCAGCGATTTTAAATACCCCATCGATATAAGTGATCAAACAAACCTATCGGCATTGGATCTCATGTATGCGAGCAATGCAAAAAACATCAGCAAGACGAACAATACCATCCCGCTTAATTTTGTAAGACAGTTAAGCAAGATTTCCATTCAGCTTTCCGTTACCAATACGGCAGCTTTGGAAGCCGGTCAGATTACAGTCAGCATTCCATCGGTACATACAACAGCAGGATTTGACCTCTCAACAGGAAAATTGAATATCAATCCGAATGAGAAAAAAGATATTCAAGCAAAAGTAACGATGAGCAGCAAGCAAACCGCTACAATAGAATGCATATTGCTTCCGGGGGAAGACATCACCCAAAAGGCAATTAAATTTATAGCTCCGAATGGTGATCATTATACCTGGACAACATCACAAAATGATCAGCTAAAAAAACTTATCGGCGGAAATCTTTATCGTTTTAATATCAGCATTAACAATGGTAAGCTAAGTGCTGAAACCGGCAATTCACAAGCTTATCCGGAAATCCCCAAAATGAACAATCTGAATAATGATGAAGTTTTTATACAACACTTTCTTCCCGATGCAAAGACAGAAAGAAACTATGCCATGTTATACAGTAAAAAACTCAAGATGGCTTATTGGGTCGCCTATCCATTGTATAATGGCATTTTGGGTTCCGGCAATCGAACAGATGCATGGGGGTATGATCCCGCTGTGTCAACAGCATTCCAACCCCTGCTGTTTAAAGGATTCCAACCAGCAGGTTATGACCGTGGTCATCAACTCCCTAGTGCGGATCGCAACTTGAATATAATTCATAATAAAACAACATTTTATTTTACCAATATGACCGCACAAGCATCCCGTCTCAATCAAGGTATCTGGGCAAACTTGGAAACTAAAGTAAGAACCTGGACTGCACAATGTGATACCATGTACGTAGTAACAGGAGCAATGCCGACAAGCGAGACGGACAACCTCCTTGACTTTGCCCGGGACAATGATGGGAAAGATATTGCAAAGCCAAAATATTATTTCAAAGCATTGGCGATGAAAAAAGGAGCCGAGTACTACATGATCGCCTATAAGATAGACAATGCAACGCCTCCCTCCGGAAGTACTTTTGACAGGTATAGACTTACGGTAAGTGAGCTGGAAAAAGCGACAGGATTTACGTTCTTTCCAGATCTAGATAACACGAAAAAAGGAACTATAGATACTCGTATTTGGAAATAAGTCGTCATCAAGTTGATCCTATCCTATTATACTATACTGATTAAGAATCTCAAAGAACGACATCGTCCTACGCATGGCAAAGCTAGCACTTTCCAAATCCAAAGATCAATTCAATTAAAGGCATTAGCTCGAAGTAATCGAGCTAATGCCTTTAATTCTTCATCCATACAAAACCTTTTTTCAAAACATTTGAAACTCCACTAAAAACACCATTTAATTCAGGAACTAGTCTTCTAAAACCCTCATAATTTTTTATTAGCTTTAGCACATGAAGCTAATAATATTTGATTTGGATGGAACACTGTTGGATACATTACAAGACCTCGGCGACAGCTGCAATGCGATCCTTCAACAATACGGCTATCCCATACATCCGCTATCGGCCTACAAAAAATTTGTAGGTAATGGTGTACAAAAGCTGATCGAGCGGGCACTTCCCGAACATGCGCGAACGTCGGAAATAGTAACACCGCTGCTAACAGCTTTTAAAAGCTACTACGAACAGCAGAAAATATCCCATACAAAGCCTTATGAGGGGATTGTCTCGCTACTACAAACACTCAAATCCGAAGGCTATTTAATCTCAGTAGCATCCAATAAATATCATGAAGCGGTTATCCCACTGATCAAGCAGTATTTTCCCACTATCACTTTTGACCTGATCCTTGGCCATCGCACGGGACATCCGGCCAAACCCGATCCCGACATCGTCCTGGATACCCTCAGGACACTTGGTATAGCAAAAGAAGACTGCTGGTATGTCGGCGATTCTTCTGTTGATATGGATACAGCCAATAATGCTGCTGTGACCGCAGTCGGTGTGACATGGGGATTTCGCGACGAGAACGAACTGAGACAACATAACGCAAAACATATTATTCACGTTCCTGGTGAGCTGCTAAGTCTTGTCTAAAAGAAAAAGCAGAACTTAATTCCAAGAGTGAGTTAAGTTCTGCTTTTTTAGATTTAACGTGTAAGCTAATGCTACATTTTTGCATCCATCAATTTTTCACTTTGTGATTTTGGTTTTCCCAATTTCATTTTGATTACAAAAGCTTTATTCGAAACAAAAGAGTTAGGAAGTACGATATCGTAATAGGTATTTTTATCCAAGTCTAATCCGATATCCGTATGGCTTAGCTCCAAAGATTGTCCATTTTGAAGAATAGTTGCTGAAACCGGAACTTCAGCTGCATTTTTAGGAACAGCAATACGCACAATATTGTTTACTGGCCGATTAAAAACCGTAAGGTAAAGATTATCCTCCTTTTTTGTAAAATATCCTAATTTGGATGGCGCAAGAGCGGCATGTCGGACTCCATATACCGCTTCTCCATTTACGTTTATCCATTCACCAATTTCTTTAGCCAGCTTGTCTTCTCCAGGATGCATCCGTCCGTTTCCGTCAGGACCAAAGTTTAGCACAAAATTACCATTCATGGCAACGCAGTTCATCAACATATCAATAAGATCATCCGAGGTCTTCGTATAAATTCCCGACCAGTCCTTCATATACCCCCAACCATTCGGCGGTATTGTCATAACGCAATCCCAGTCACGTCCCTCCAGCCATTCAAACTCCTTAGGCATTTTTCGTTCCCAACCCTGTTCATAGTCCCCCAGCATATCACCATTGGAGTCGAAATGCCGCTTCCCGAATTCGTCATTTCTAAATCGACTTCCAATAATCAATCCGGGATGTTTTTCACGCAGTTCTTTTTCCAATTTATAGGTAAAGTCATACGACTGGATCCACGACTGATCCCAGGTACCATCAAACCAAAAACCTTTTATTTGAGGGTAGTTTTGTAGAAGTTCCAGCAATTGATTACGAGTGTACTCCAAAAACTTATTGAATTTAGCCTTTTCTTCAGGAGTGGAGGGAGATTTGCCCATATAGTTTGAATTATTCCATTCCATAATTGAAAAATACAAAAATACGTCGATTCCTTCTGCAGTGTAAGCATCTACCACCTGTTTTACGATATCTTTTTTATATGGGCTTTTCTTGACAGTATAATCGGTAAACTTAGATGGCCATAGCGCAAATCCATCATGATGTTTTGTCGTAAAAATGAGATACTTCGCTCCCATTTCCTTGGCCTGTTTTGCCCAAGTTTTTGCATCAAAATTTTTAGGATTAAACTGTTTGTACAGATTATCATATGTATTCTTCCAGTCTTTCGGCGCTGTAGGTCCACTCCAAGTGCGTATCCATTCGGATGCAGCCGCTCCTTTTCGTGCACTTACACCTTCCCATTCATTACCCGGAATTGCATATAAGCCCCAATGGATAAATTGACCCAGTCCATAGTTCCGGAACCGCTCCATCGCCTCATCTTTCCGATGGGCAGGCGTTAAAGGTCCATATTTTACCTCTATTCTGTTTTCTACTTTCTTACGTGGACCAGTCCATTGTCCACAAGAAGTTTTCACCCCCAACAATACATTGCCGAGAATCAATGCGGCGATTAATTTATTGTATTTCATACTATCGTTATTTTTTTAAAATTGTTTATCAAACAACCTAGAAGCTATTGTTATCGGCCTATTACATCAAGTCAGTACAATCGTTATTTTGGATTATCGATATATTGTTTTTGTGACTTTTTGATTACTGCCGGTTCTGGGTTTGCGTCTTTAAATGGGTCATAGTAATAAAGGCCTTGATCACGGTACAAAAGCAGATGCCTTTTAAGTTTGGTTGTAAAATGATCAAAATTACGTGCTTCCCCCGGTGTCCAAGCAGCCTCAGCCAATGCCGCTATTCTTGGAAACACAAGGTAATCCAGACGATTGACATTCGTTACTGTTTCCGTCCAGAGGTTCGCTTGAATACCCAATATCTGTTTCTTTCTTTTACCTAAACTATCCAATTGGTTTCCTGCAAAATTATAGACATCTTGCAATGGATTAAAACCCTTCCCCCACTTGCGGCCATACTTATGATTTTCTTGCTGTACAAAATCAAAGTACATCGGCAGCCTAGGAGTTAATATCGTCTGGTAGCCCTTATTCAAAATCCGATTCAGTTGCTCAGGTTTATCATGACGCCACCACATCATCACGGTCCGATCCTTAGCCAGGCTAGCATCCACCATTTCATCCCAAACGATAATTTTCCCATTGATACTCGCTACAGAATCAGCCATACGACGAATAAAATATTCTTCAACGGCTTTATTGGTTTTTAGTCCTGCTGTTTTTTTAAGTTCCTGCACCTCGCCATCATTATTCCAAGCATCACTGCCAAAGGCAACCTCATCCCCTCCTAGATGGATATACGCTGAAGGAAACAGTGATTTTACTTCACACAAAACGTCTGTCAAAAATGAGTAGGTTGTATTTTTTGCGGGATGGAAAGTAAAATCAGGATGTTTTTCATTCCCTCCACCGGACAGAAAAGGATAAGCCCGATTTGCGGCTGTGGCATGCCCTGGCATATCTATTTCAGGTATTACTTCAATATTACGTTCAGCAGCATAGCTTATGATCTCGCTGATATCAGCTTGACTATAATACTGTGCCACCGCATAAGGATCAAGATAGTTACCAATTCCCCCAATTTGCGTTAACCAAGGATATTTCTGTATACTTAGACGCCATGCCGGCTCATCTGTCAGATGCCAATGGAATTTATTCAACTTATAAAATGCCATCCAATCCAGCAAAGACTTCACTTTCTCCTTACCAAAAAAATGGCGTGATTCATCTAGCATAAACCCGCGCCAGGCAAACTGTGGTTTATCCTCAATTTCAACAGTCGGCAAGATAAAAGATCTGTTTTTTCTTTCGGCGATAGCAAGTAATTGATCTAGGCTAGACAACGCATTGACAAAGCCGGGATGAGCAGAAGCATTGATCTCAATCTGTGTGTGATTGATCTTAAGTCGATACGCTTCATTTTCTAATTTGCTATCGTGCTTCACAATAATTTTAGCGTCCTTCTCCAAAGAAGTGTAGGTTGAAATCCCAAAACGGCCCAGCATCAATTTTCTGAGATAGCTCAGAGAAGATTCAAATGCGGCATCCCCAGCTACCCCAATATGATCTTTCAGGATTAGCTCTCCCTGTCCCATCTCATATTTCAGAGGATGCGGAATAATGGCAATTTGGGCAATCGTCTCCTGAATAAGCAAACATATAGCACAAAGTACCGGTATTAATTTATATTTCATTTGACAATTAAGATTTCACCTCGTTTAGCCTGTTAAAATTACTTTAATTATTAACGTTGTATTGTTAATTTCAAAAAATCATCCTATGTTAACTCCCGATTCACATACCTCTTTAAATTCAATCAAATATCAACGGTTTCTAATCGATTCCAAGTATCACACTATACAATACAATTGTAAATAAATTATTAAGTTATTGCTCAAGGTTAAATCCAGTCAATCGTTTGCGCAATTCCCGAAAACGTTGTAGTGTATATCATACAAAAAGACTAATAAGGAAATAAAACAAATATTTTACGAAAAATAAATCACTTCCTATAAATTTATTTTCAACATTTTGTTCCGCAAAAAAACATTGAATTAGCCATTGTCTTTTTGTTGGTTATATTTGAAAACGAAATAAATACCCTAAGTTAAAAACCATATGATCAAAAGGATTTTTTATGCGCTCTTCTTAATCGGAATAACAATGCTGAATCTACAAGCCAGAACTGTTATTCCCTTCAATGCGAACTGGTCGTTCAAAAAAGGTCCGTTTTCCAACTCAGCACTGGACTATAACCTCACATTTGATGGGAAATGGCAACTCGTTACTCTCCCACATACCTGGAATGCCTCTGACATGCAGACAAAGGAAATCAGGCCGGGTAGCCTTGGAAAAAATGAACGCTTTTATACAGGCGACGCCTATTACCGCAAAACATTTGTCCCTGGAGTAGATTGGAAAGGTAAACGTGTTTTCATTCGATTTGAGGGAGTGAATACCAATACCGAAGTGTACTTGAATAATAAACCCCTTCCTGCCAAAACAGGAAAGAATGATTTAACCTACGATAATTCTCAACGAAATGGCAATTATAACTTTGTCGGCAGACATCAGGGTGGCTATTCTGCATTTGTATTCGAATTAACCAATATGCTTCAGTTGGGGGCAGAAAACGAATTGTTGGTCAAAGTAAATAATGAAGCTAGTCCACAAGTTATTCCGGTCAACCATACCTTATTCCCGATGTACGGGGGCATTTATAGACCAGTTGAACTTATAGTTACCGACGAGATCCATGTTGCCGTAAACGATTTTGCATCCAAAGGTATCTTTATCACACAAAAGAATGTATCTAAAAAGAACGCAGATATCGCCGTAAAAATAAAAATTGACAATAAATCCGGCAAAACACAACCAATCGAATTGCTGACCACCATCCTAGAAAAAGATGGTACCATAAAAGCAAAACAACAAACAGCATACACGTTGCCGCCACAGGGCCGTCAGATATTGTCACAACAAATTGCGGTCAAAAATCCGCACTTATGGCAAGGATTGGACGATCCTTACCTTTACCGGGCTGTGACACAGATCAAAAAAGATGGACAGATCATTGATGAGGTGACAACACCTTTAGGCATTCGTAAATTTGAATTACGCACTGGTCAAGGATTCTTTTTAAACGACATTAAGTATCCTTTATATGGTGTATGTCGGCATCAGGACCGTTGGGGTAAAGGATCTGCCTTAAACAATGCCGACCACGACGAAGATTTAGCCATCATCAAAGAAATGGGTGCTACCTCCATCCGTTTGGCACACTATCAACAGTCAGAATATTTCTATTCCAAATGTGACAGTATGGGGCTTGTTATCTGGGCCGAAATTCCATTTGTCAACCGAGTCACCACATTTGAAGACAACAATGCGCAGCAACAGCTGAAAGAATTGATCCGACAAAACTTCAACCACCCCTCCATCTATATCTGGGGTATGCACAATGAGGTCTACTCCCCGTCTGCCTATACTGTAGAACTCACGACCAAACTCAATGATCTCGCTAAATCCGAAGACCCAGATCGTTACACCGTGTCCGTAAGCGGGTATAATGTAATTGATCACCCGGTCAACAACAATGCCGATGTGCAGGGAATCAATCATTACTTCGGTTGGTATAATGGCGAACTGGAAGACAAATCCGAAAAGGATGACGACGTTGCGACTTGGGCAAAGCGCATCAGCCAAGAGTTTAAAGACTACAAGATTATTTTCTCTGAATACGGAGCCGAAGCAGTTCCTGAGGATCAGGCGGAAGAAGTAGGGAATTTCGGGAATCAATGGAGCAACCCTTCATTCTTCCCAGAAGAATATGCGACAAAGTTCCACGAAATCCATTGGGGAGTCATTTCCAAAAGTCCAATTTTTCTTGGATCATATGTCTGGAACACCTTTGATTTCGCTACACCAATTACAGCTTTGAATGTCAATCCCAGAAATTACAAAGGTTTAGTTTCCTTTGACCGTAAATTAAAGAAAGATGGCTTCTACTGGTACAAAGCCAACTGGAGTAAAGCACCTGTATTGTACATCACGCAACGCCGTATGATGAACAGGGGAAATGAAATTACTCCAGTAACCATCTACTCCAATCAAGGCGAACCAACCCTGACGGTCAATGGAGTCATCATCAAAGGTGTAAGAAAAGGACAGACAGCTGTACACTACATTTTTGACCACGTTAAACTTGCAAAGGGAGCCAATACAATAGAGGCAAAGGTCAGCCAAAAAGATGGGAAGACATTGACCGATACGATTCATTGGAATTACGATCCCTCTTATAAACAGGATGCAGCTGGACCGACCAAATCCAAGACTGAGCATGTGGGGCTTTAATAACTACCCAAAATTCAATCGACTAAAAAAGGAGCAAGAGTATATAAAGACTCTTGCTCCTTTTTGCTGTAAATAAACTTCGCTCTCGCTATAATCGAATTGAATCCACTTTCTTCCTCTTTTACGATGATTTAGGCTCTTTACGATCCGGCACCATACAAAAATATCAAGCAATTCGCTTGCTGATTAAAATCTATGCATTATAAAAGTCGCCAACCGGGCATTGACCGACATAAGCCCTCCGTTTACCGAGATTCTTTCCCGATTAGCCTAATGACTCTCCCCGATACAACATATCTGTCCTACCTTTGAGATATCAAATAAGAAATAACAATATTAAAAAATAAACATCATGGCTACTAAAACAACATTCAACATCAACAGCAAAACGATCACAAAAGCTTTTCAAGATCTTTTTGATTCATTTAAAAGTTCACGTTTAAAGGTTTCTTCAAAAAATGGACAGGAATACCTAAATATATCGCTACTGCTTGCAGTAATCATTGGTATTATCTTTCCTGTCGCCATCGTGGTTCTGATTATTCTTACCCTAGTTTGTAGTCTTCAATTAGCAATCTTAGAAGAAGACAAACAGGAGAAAGAAAAGCAAAGAGTAATTGAATTAAAATAAGCTGTACCTACATATTTAACATGAACGGGACGTCCAACAAAAGGCGCCCCGTTCTATTTTTATGAATATCTACTTAACGATCAAAAAACACATTATTCCAAGGTCGGATTAAATTCCCCGCCCCAGTCTTTATTTTGCTTGATATTCGGATTCTTGTCTATTACCGATTGTGCGATTGGGAAGAAATAGTAAGTATCTGGCACCAAATTAATCTTATTCCCCGTGCTTGGCACCTGCAATACGATATACTTAAACTGATTTTCCTTCAATTGGTAAGTTTTAGCCAAATCCGCCGCTGCTTTTAAATCCATATCCGTTCCATTGGAGTTTATGGCAATTGCTTCCACGCCCTGTTTCGTCTTATTGTTCAGTATGGCAAGTTTGCGCAATCTGCGTAAATCCCAAAAGCGATGGCCTTCGAAACAGAATTCGATGTTTCGTTCCGCTAAAATAGCTTCCCGCATTTCGGCTTTATTGCCTGCAGTAATGCCATAGCTATTATCTATGCCGGGCTCGATGCCAGCACGCATTCGAATCTGCTTTAAAAGGGACATTGCAGTAGAAAAATCACCTGTCTCATTTGCTGTCTCGGCATAATTCAATATCACCTCTGCAAAGCGCATCAGCACAAAATCTACATCATATTGTGTCTCTACCTGAGTTTGCCGTAAAGAAAGCTTCGAATTTTTCAGAATAAAAAATCCTGTATAGCGATCCCTGTTCGAAGAAGTGGTTCCAGCTTTTGGATTCTCACCAAAATTATCCAGCGCATCCGCTATACCCAGCGAAGTATATTGTCTTTTACCAGTTTTACCCGAAACCTCGTAGATTTTTCCGTTCCAGACAATGGATTTATCAAAACGCGGATCACGGTTCTCCCAATAACTTTGTAGGAACTGCTCATCTGTCTTATGATATTTACCGGTAGGATCCATATAGAGCTTGCCATCTTTCATCGGGAATTCTTTCACAAAATCCCATGTTGGGACAGCACTTGCTGTTCCACGGCTTTCCGATCCCGGCCGTACCCCATTATCCCAGGTAGCCACTTTGTTGGGATACGAGTTGATTACTGCAAAGACCACCTCAGGACCTTTTTCCACCAATGCAATATTGTAATAATCAGCAGTCAGGCTATAGCCCTGGGCCTTTAGCTGCTCATAGGCCATTTTATTCACTGTATTAGCTTCCGCCCAGTAGGTATTGCCATAAGGATTAGAAGGGTTAAATTGCGGCGATGCTTTATATAACAAGACTTTAGCTTTAAAAGCCAAAGCAAAATTACCATCGATACGACCATAATCTGCCGCTCCTTTCCCAATTGTCATCGGCAAATAGGTCATTGCTTCATTCAAATCTTTTACAATCAAATCAAAGCATTCCTTTGTACTGTTGCGTGGCACCTTCAAATCATCATCTTCCAAATCCTGTGGTTTTGTGATATAGGGTACTCCACCATGGTATTTGACCATATTAAAATATAGATAGGCACGCATAAAAAGTGCCTGACCTAAGATGGATTTCTTGGAGGCTTCATTTAGTCCAGTACTTGCAGACACTTTTTGGATGGCTGTATTAATCTTGCGTATGGTTGTATAATCCCATGCCTTATAAGCAGTATTATTAACTGTAACAGCATTCAGCGGGAAGTTGATACCGGCCAACTGTTGTGAGTTATTATCAGCGCCGCTGTTCCAGTTGCCAAATAGGGTATATAAATTAGCCAGATAGGCATTGACGAGATTGGGGTCATTCCACACCTTATCTTCGTTCACCGAATTGAGATCCTCAATATCCAGCACATTTTTACAAGAAGCCGTTGTCAACAACAGGGCAACTAAGGGATAAAATATCTTTTTCATCTTTAAAAATCAATTAAAATTTAACATCTAGGCCCAAGGTAAACGTTTTCATCACAGGGTAGGAATCGTACATTTTCTGCTCCGGATCGTGGAATTCCTTCATAGGTGAAAAAACAAATAGGTTGGTACCATTTAGAAATATGTTGACACTCTTCATCTTGATTTTCTCCATCATTGCCTGTGGCAGCGTGTAGGAAATATTTAAATCCCGCAGTCGCATATAAGCCCCGTTCCGGATCCAGAATGTTGAGGAGGCTGCACCTGATTCCTGCCAGTTATAACCCACAGGACGTGGGTATTTGGCATCCGTGTTTTCAGGTGTCCAGACATCTGAAGTCCAGATTGGATAATAAGGCCTAAAAGTATCCCCATGTTGGCGCATGCCTGCCCCTTCCTGATTGCTAATGACGCGATCATATGCCAATACTCCCTGAAATAAGGCCGACACATAGAAACCTTTCCAACTGGCATTAAACCCAAATCCATAGTTAATGCGAGGCGTATTATTCTCCGAAAGCAACTGCATATCATTGTCATCAATAATGCCATCAGGCTGATCCGAATAATTCTGTCCACGAATATCTTTATAGAGAATCATCCCTGGATAAGGATCGCGTCCATAGGTCTTAAATCCTTTTTCTTTCAAGGCATCCGCTTCGGCTTGCGTACGAACCAACCCCGAAGCTTCTAAACCAATAATACGATTTTCAGGCCTTCCTACCTTAGAGCGAAAGTTTTCCCTTCCGCCAACAGCATAAGAGGGCTCTTCATCAAAAATATCCCAACGATCTTTCGCATAGCCCATATTTGCGTTCAGACCATAAGAGACCTCCCCGATCCGGTCGCTCCAGTTGAAAGAGACCTCTCCCCCTCGAAAGCTTCGAGCCGCATAGTTCTCCGGTGCCAGCGCACGGCCATAGTTATCCGGGACCTTTATCCCTCTTGTTCCAAGGATATCCGTTTCCTTCCGGATAAAGCCATCCAAACTACCCGTTAGTTTATTCTGCACAAAACCAAAGTCGATACCAACGTTATAACTTTTTGATTTTGTCCAGGTGAGATTTGTGGTCGGATTATCCAGATAGGTTATTCCGGTATAATAACTATCACCAAAAATATATCCGGGGACTGGAGTTCTTGTTCCTGTCCGTGAAGTGATTATCGAACTATATTTTTCCATGTAGGAATAAGGCAATATCGAATAGCCTTCCACATCCACAAAGTTACCCGAGCTTCCGTACGATGCTCTCAACTTTAGGTCGCTGACCGTATTCTTGATGGAAGAAAAGAAATTTTCATCCGAGATACGCCAGCCGAGGGACATAGACGGAAAAAATCCCCAACGCTTATCATTTGGAAATAAAGGCGAGCCATCATAACGAAAAGAGAATTCCGCAATATACTTATCCGCATAGTTATAGTTCGCCCGACCGATTACTCCACGTCGTGCATCCATCAATTCAAAAGCATCAGTCGATCGCATGCTTCGGTCAGTTGGATAGATATACATCTGGTCCAACGGAATAATTGGATTTTCAGCGCGCGATGTAATGTTGGTATTTCCTGATTTAAACTGTTCATAAACGACCAAGCCATCCACGGTATGTTTACCAAACTTGCGGTTATAGTTTAAAAACCAATCCACCTGGTATTGCCATTTCCGCTGTGGATTGTAGTCCATAAAAGGTTGTGCCTGGCTGAAAGTAAATACGTTCGTCCTATCTTCCGAAGGTGGCGCAGGTATAAAACGGTTTCCATCTGGATTCAGTGAGGTGAATGTATAATTCTTTTGAAAACTCATATAGCGCTTACGCATATAATCTTCTGCCACGTAACTCCCTACCAATTTTGTAGAAAGTCCTTCCACCAGTTTATCCAATTTCAAATTCAGTGTCATAATCGGATTTACCTGACGCACCTTACGATCAATATACCGGTCGCCGATCACCTGGTCAATTACATTCCAGGCCTGCCAGCTTCCCATTGGTGTCTGTACCGGATAAGCCGTTGGTGTATTGCTTGGCGCACCATCTGCCGTCAGATAAAATGGATACATTTTAGGCCAGTTGAAGGTAACCCTGTAAAAATCCGAAACATCAAAATCGTCATCACTAGATGAAGTACTAAAGGGCCAAAAGAACCTGTTGGAGTTTGTCTGGTTGGCCGAGATATTAAAATCCATGCTAAATGCATCACTGATTTTCGCCGAAATATTGCTACGTAGATTGAACTTTTCGTGGTCCAGTGATTTGTAAGATCCATTTTCCTTCCTATAGCTTAGTAATGCATAGTAAGTAATCTTGTCCCCCCCACCGTTCACCGCGATAGATTGACGATGGCTGAAAGGATTTCGCCAAATGACATCGTTGGCATTGTAATTCTTATCTTTAAAATAATCAAATTCACGTTGCCCATTAGGCGCTACCCAAGGTTCTGTTTTTTTTCCCTGTTCCCAACGGAATTGGGAAACCCTATTCTGATAGGTCAGCTCATCCGTAGCCGTTGTCAGGTTGGCCAATAAAGTCTGCGTTGGTGAACTGAAGGAATAATTGCTCTGCACATTAAATACAGGCGCCTGAGAAGTTCCTTTTTTTGTCGTCACGAGAACCACACCGTTACCTGCTCGTGTCCCATAGACAGCGGCAGTTCCAGCATCCTTCAAGAAACTCATCTGGTCGACTTCGTTGGCCTCCAGGGCATCGAAAGCAGCTTTATCGCGCACCACTCCATCGATCACATACAAAGGTTCGACAGCAGCTCCACGGATACGTAGCGAAGAGGAAGCTCCAGCCATTCCTGAGGTATTGGTCACATTTACCCCAGCAGCCCGTCCTGCCAATGTATTGGAAAGATTGGATGGCGAGATGTTTTTCAATTGTTCAGAATTGACAGCTGCTACTGCACCCGTTAGATTTCCTTTTTTTTGTTTACCGTATCCCACGATAACCACTTCTTCCAATGCTTCGGAATTACTCATCATCGTGACGTTAACGGCTCCGCTACCTACAGCGACTTCCTGCCTAGTGTAGCCCTGATAGTTGATCACCAAAAAATCGCCCCGTTTGGCACGAATGGAAAAGCTACCGTTAGCGTCAGTCGAAGCTTGCACCGAACTGCCCTTCACCGTGATGGTCGCTCCTGCAAGCGGCTCCCCTTTTTCATTCTGTACATTACCCGAAATTTGCTCTTGTTCGACATGAAAGTAGCTCTGTTTCGATTTCAAATTGCTCGCAAATAAATTCGGAGACGAGCATAAAAGACTAAGACCTAGAAGGCTTAATGGTCTAGCTTTGCTGTAAAAAAGATAATTCTTTTTCATAATTAAGATGGAGGTTTAGATAATAGTTTACAAACAATTACTAAAGGTTCATTGGTGTCTATCTTTTATAAAAAAATAATAAAAGATAATTGATTCTTACAGGAAATTAAATAAAAGAATCTAAAATTCAAACTGTTTTTTATGTTTTACAAGGAAATTACTAAAATAATTCACTACCTGTTTTTATAAAAATTCATACAGACCACTAGTTTCTCTATGAATGAACATATTTTTCACAAAGGCAAAGAATCATTCCGGGCAAAAAAAAACACTTCAAAGGCAGCTGCTTTTTTATCGAGATATTGATCGTATAGTTGACCTGAGAAGCTAAAGAGTGATAACATTACTGAGATTGAAGGTCTTCTCGCTACCTAAATTTTGCTTTTTTTCATTGAAATTGAAACACAATTATCTGACACCATTAGGTTAGCATATACCACAAATTTGCAGTGACGAAGCATCTCATTAAATAAACCGATTGAGCCAGTTTTTTAAAATGTAGCCATTAATCGACAAGTCTACACCACTGCTTTCATTTTTAAGTATTAAATTTGAGTTCCATATTAAATAAAGAGGCGGTCATCAATTTATTTTTTGAAAGAATAGAAACGTGAAAAATAATAGAAAAATATTTATTTTCAGGACAATTTTAATTGCATTCCTGATTCTTTCATTAGTATATATCGGTTCGATATTTACCTACCAATATATTGAGTATCAAAAAACGGAAGCTCGTCTAAATAAAGCTTATAGTTCAAAAAATCAGTTGACTAGTTTATTTTATGACCTCTTTGCCTCCTATAATGCCGCTGGTAATGCCTTTCGCTCCTATACAGTAGATTTTAGTGCTGAAAACTTAGCAAACTATACAAAAAATCTAGATAGCCTACGTTTTTACATTGATTCGCTCTCCACCCTTTCTTCTAAAAAGGGAATTTCCCTTTCGTCCAATACCCCATTAGAGCAGAATATCCATCTCTCTGATGAATTCGTACGTATTAAGAAAACTGTTGATAATATGATTTTCTTGGCAAAAGATTCTCTTTCTCTTTTGACCAAAACCAGTCGTACCATAACCCCCACAAGAAAGCAAATAGATGCCGATTCTGTTGTCAGTAAAATATTAAGAGATACCGCCTTAACTGTCAGCAAAAAAGATACAATCGTCAGGAAAAAAGAAAAACTCTTTACTCGCATATTCAGAGCAAAAAACGACACCTTGGTATCGGATAAATTGCAACAACAGTTTAACGTCAATCAAATCAAAGCAATTCATAACCAGATTCAGACCTTGATTGAACAAAATGAATCCTTCTATAAACAAGATTTTAGCAAAATCCGTCGTTCTTTTGTCGAACTTCAGGCAAAGGAAAGACAATTGCTGCAATCAAATTATGCGCTTTTCAATACGATCAGTACTGCACTTCTTAAAATAAAAACACAAGAAGATGAATCTTTACGAGCTGCAGAAATACAAGATTTCACCCTATACAAGAAAAACTCTGCTATTTTCGGCAAGCAGGTTATTGCATCGATCATTTTAATGATCATTATGGTGACATTGATCTTGTCTTATCATTACAATACGATCATTTATGAGCGTAAAATCACAGCTGCAAGAGACTATGCGTTGCACACCGCCAAGGAAAAAACCAGCATATTAGCTAATGTCAGTCATGACGTACGTACACCTGTCAATTCACTGATCAGTGTAATTGATTTATTAAAAAATAATACATCCAACAATCGCATAAATCCAGCTTTATTGGATTCCATTACGCAGGATATCCAGGTCATTAACGATACTGTTGAAGATATCCTTAATCTTGGTAAATTAGAGTCAGGCATGCTGGAAATTAAGGAAGAATATTTTTCACCGGCCAATCTGCTTAGCAATTTAATAAAAATGCAAAAGGCACAGGCGGATAAAAAAGGCCTCCAGTTAATCAGCCAGATTGCCATTGAGCAGAGTATCTTAATTAGAAGCGGTTCATATCGTTTACGCCAGATTGTATCGAATCTCCTAAGCAATGCCATTAAATATACCGAAGAAGGAAAGATCGAGATAAAAGCATTTATCAATCGTGAGACGAAGAAAACCTTGCAGATAGAGGTTACAGATACAGGCAGGGGGATTTCGGCCAAAGATCAAGAACATATCTTTGAGCAATACTACATGACTGACATCAAGTCCAAAAATAGCTTTGGACTGGGATTACATATTTCCAAGCTTATGGCAGAGCAACTCAATGGAACCTTAAGCGTTGAAAGTAAACAAGGCAAAGGGTCAACCTTTACATTAATCGTGCCCATAACTGATGAAAGGAAAAACGTGAAGGAGGTTAGCACAGCGCACAATCTATCAGAAAACCTACATATTGTTGTTATTGATGATAATGCGATCAACAACCTATTTGTTAAGCAAGCTTTGCAACATTTCAAAAATGTACAGATCTTTCAGGATTCGCAGCACGCAATGGAATACCTACAAAATCATGCGAGCGATATTGTTATCACCGACCTCAGGATGAAAGGCCCCAGTGGTTGGGATATCCTGAATTTGGTTAAAGACAACAATATTGTTCAAGGATCAAACAGCAAAGTAATTGCATTGACATCAGATGAATCACAGGTAACCACACAGCAACCTGAGGGACAGTTCCATCATTTCGATGGACTTATGATCAAGCCGTTTAATCTCTCAAATTTCTTGCAGCTTATTTCCACACTCTAAATAACAAAGATTATATCAAGGTGTCCTCTATAGTAAGGGGACACGATTCCCCCCTTTTTTAAGCATACCATTGTACAAATCCTTTGGAAATCCAATCATACTGATATGTAATTTTTGAAGGTAAGATTCTCTGACTTACATCATAAATATCTCTTATTAGCTTGTCTCATGAACGAATAAACAACGATAATCGTTTACACATAGCTATGATGTGATTTTCTTCGAGCTATTTATTTTCCTCAACCTCGGGATGGCCGGCGAATTTCTATGCGGATACTTTATACTGTTTATCGAACAATAAACAACCACTTTAAAAAAATATTGAATTCCTTCGACAACAAAAAGCGCTAATTTCTCCGCAGTGTCTTTCAATACTAAACCAAAGACTGTTAGAGCTGTATTTCGAGGTGCCAGAGATAGCACTTTTTTCTTGTATCGAGTGATGAAAATCTATGCTTAAAAAACATTTCCACAAAACTTTCGGTATGATCCTACGCCTGCCTGCCGGTTTGCATTGTTTTTTGAGAAGTATCCAAACGCAAG
>NZ_DKST01000003.1:0-308 GCF_002472835.1 Sphingobacterium sp. UBA7249
TTTACCTATTTCTGTTTTGATAAGTTTTTCAAGTTAGGATGGCTATCCGGCTTTAATAACATGATCGTTTTCGTTAGTGTGATTGTCTGTTCGATTATGGCTTTGTTGCATTATGATAAAATCTATACATTGTTAACGGCTATCGCTACCATAACAACTTTAATTTACCTGCATTTCATTGCTCGGGCAGATTGGATTGGCAAGGCATCTTTCGTGTTTACGATATTGATGTTAGGTTTTTTTCCTGTAAATGGCGTGCTGACCGGAACTGGGATAGAAACGCCTATCGTAAATTACAATCACGGAGA
>NZ_DKST01000003.1:439-8062 GCF_002472835.1 Sphingobacterium sp. UBA7249
GTATGAAATTGCCCGTTTTGATTTTCGTTTTGAAAAGGATTTGGACAATGTTTCCGCCCAATACAGCCTGAACGAAGATGGTAATGTCACTGTGTTGAACAGCGGTTACAACTATAAGAAAGAGAAATGGAAAAAAGCCGTCGGCTTAGCAAAATTCAGGGAAGATAAATATACCGCTAAATTAAAAGTAAGTTTCTTCGGCCCTTTTTATGCAGGATACAATGTAATTGCATTGGACGAAAATTATCAATATGCGTTGGTCGCTGGAAAAAATTTGAAATATTTATGGATTTTATCAAGAACAAAAGATATTCCGGATGAGGTTAAAACAAACTATCTGAAAATTGCGCAACGGATTGGCTACGATACTTCTAAACTGATTTGGGTAAAGCACGACAGGAACGATAATCCATTTCTGAATGAAAAGTAAAGTCTCTATTTTTTGGTTTCGCCGAGATCTGCGTTTGGAAGATAATGTAGGGTTATATCAAGCCCTTGCTTATGAATTCCCCGTGTTACCGGTTTTTATTTTTGACGAAACCATCTTAAATAAATTAGAAGATAAAAAAGACCGAAGGGTTGACTACATCCATCAGGTACTTTTGGCAATAAATAACGAATTGAATAAATTCGACGCAAGGCTGAATACATTTTATGGCAACCCGTCCGATATTTTTAAAATGCTTTCCGAAAGATATGCTATTCAGGGTGTTTTCTGCAATTGTGATTATGAGCCGCAAGCCATTAAACGAGATAAGGAGATTCACCAGTTTTTCAACGAGCGGGACGTTCTTTTTAAGACATTCAAAGATCAGGTCATTTTTGACAAAAACGATGTGATGAAAAACGACGGTACACCCTATACGGTTTATACCCCATATTCAAAAAAATGGAAAGAGTTATTGACAGCAAAAGATTACAAGTTGCATAATTCTGATTACGCTAACTTTTTCAGGCAAGACTTTGCCGAAATCCATTCGTTAAGTGAGATCGGCTTTAAAAAAACAGACATCACTTTTGAAAAGCCGGAATTAGATGCGACCATCGTTGATGAATACGACAAATTCAGGGATTATCCGGCAATGCAATGGACAACCGTGCTGAGCATCGCTCTTAGATTTGGTACCATCAGTATCCGTAAATGCGTAGCTTTTGCAATGAGCCACAATCGAACATGGCTGAATGAATTGATCTGGCGGGAGTTTTTTATGCAGATTCTGTATCATTTCCCGAAAGTAGTAACTCAGTCTTTCAAAGCGAAATACGATAACATCAAATGGCGAAACGATGAGCAAGAGTTTGAAAAATGGTGCAGGGGAGAAACAGGCTACCCAATTGTAGATGCCGGAATGCGACAATTAAATGAAACAGGATATATGCACAATCGGGTCCGGATGATTGTAGCGAGTTTCCTATGCAAACATCTATTGATAGATTGGCGTTGGGGCGAGGCTTATTTTGCTCAAAAGTTGAATGACTATGATTTGTCCGCTAACAATGGAAATTGGCAGTGGACATCGGGTTCAGGTTGCGATTCTGCACCTTATTTCAGGATTTTTAATCCAACTGTTCAAACGGATAGGTTTGACAAAAAGTTGGAATATATTAGAAGGTGGGTACCCGAATTTGGAACAGATGCTTATCCCCAACCGGTAGTAGAGCACAGCTACGCAAGAGACAGAGCATTGAATGTATATGGAGAAGCTTTGCGGAAAAACAATCAATAACTTTTTAATTAAAGTAAAATGGAAAGAAATAATGTAGTACTGGTCGATGAAAACGATAATGCCATTGCTGAAATGGAAAAGCTGTCTGCACACGTGCAAGGATATCTTCACAGGGCATTTTCGGTATTTATATTCAATGGTAAAGGAGAATTGCTTTTACAGCAGCGGGCAAACCACAAGTACCACGGAGCAGGGTTATGGACAAACACCTGTTGTTCGCATCCGCAATGGGGAGAAGACGTTACTTCAAGTGCAGAGGAGCGGTTAATCTATGAAATGGGACTGAAATGTGATTTAAGATTGGTCTATTCATTTATATACAATGAGCGGGTTGAAAACAATTTGACAGAGCATGAGCTGGATTATGTTTTTGTTGGTTATTCTGACCAATGTCCTGTTATAAACAAAGAGGAAGTGCAGGACTATAAGTGGATCAATGCGGATGAAATTCTATCTGATATAAAAAATAATCCATCACATTATACGGTCTGGTTCAGACAGGCCTTTCCGGAGCTGCTTTCAAAAATCAATTCATGAAAAAGATATTAATCGCCGGAGGTACAGGTTTTGTCGGAAAAGCATTGATAAAGCACCTAGTAAATTGTGGTTATATGGTCAATGTGTTAACACGGAAGAACAAAATCAGCAGCATAGAGAACATTCGGTATTTTGAATGGGATATAAAGAAAGGATTTATTGACGAAAAAGCATTTGAGGGCGTTTCGAAAATCATCAATCTAACAGGCGCAAACATTACCGAAAAGCGTTGGACGGAAAAAAGGAAAGTTGAAATAATCGAAAGCCGGACCAAGGCAATAGATTTACTTTTTACCTATGTTAAAACAAGGAATTTTAGCATAGATATCTTCATTTCATCTTCCGCCGTAGGTTATTATGGTGCGATTACTACGGATGAAATATTTACAGAGAAATCCAATAACGGCAGCGATTTTTTGGCTTCGGTTTGCCGGAAATGGGAAAAAACAGCACTGCAATTTGACAGTTTGGGTGTTGCTACCGTGATTTTAAGAAAAGGCGTTGTCATTGGGAGAGATGGTGGTATGTATCAAAAATTAGCACCTTTGGCGAAGTTGGGCATCAATACATCTTTAGGAAATGGCAGGCAATACTTACCCTGGATTGATATCCGGGATTTAGTCCGGTTGTATGAATTCATCTTGAAGACAGATGAACTCAGCGGGGTTTTTAATGCTGTTTCTTCCGAGCACATTATGATGAATGATTTTTCTAAAACACTGCTCCAATTATTTGGAAAAACGAGTTTTCTGCCCAATGTACCAGCATTTATGGTAAGGTTGTTTTTGGGGGAAATGTCCGTGATGTTGTTAAAGGGTTCTAGGGTTAGCAATTACAAAATAAAACAAACCGGCTTTAAATTTGAGTATAGCTTTCTTTATTGACATTTTTTACAATTTCCGTTTTTCCGTGTTTAAGATAATTTTCGGTTTAGCGGAGCTAACTTTATTTTTATCTAGATCATACTTATAAGAGGTGTCTTTCAATTGGTTCAATCGCCTTAAATCTTCCAATAAATAGTTCGAGTTTTGTACCAGTGGGTTCACCTATAGGGACAAGTCTAAAAAAGAAAGACCTGTCCCATTTTTTTTGCTCTGTAACTTGCTGTTATTCAGATAAATAAGAGCAATCTTTGAATTTATCTTCGAGGTTCGATGTTGTGTCTGCAAAATGACAGGAATTTAGGGAACATCGAACCCGTTTTTACTTGTTCTTCTCTGATATCATTGTTTATCAGCTATTTGACAATTTTTATTAAAAAAATCGGTATGCTATTCGTTCCATTATCAATGCCAAAGGTAAATCAGTGTTTTTACGCTTTACAATGTCGAACCTTCGGTTTGCTAAAAAATCTCTAAGCTGCGGATAGTATTTTTCGGTCAAAACCTTGTTTCAGCTAAACACTGACCTTTTTAGCCCATGAAACGAAACATAGCATACTCCGACCTTTGAACGAATAAATAAATGACCAATTAAAGGTAGTGATAGAGAGACGAAGCACCACCACCTCTCATTACCGAATAAATAAAAAGAAGTTGTCAGGTTGATATATTGAAAACCGTCACTCCCTCCGGTAATCTTGCTCTCTATTTATCAACGAAGTTGTATGGCTTGAACGCAAGTAAGCTCAATTGACAGCCATCTCAATGACTAAGAAAATTTCCTGTCCATCAGAACATAGCAAGTTATGTTTTGAGATGCTCGAAATTCATTCTGTGCCTCAAAACTACTTGTCTTTGCAGATGGATAAAAACACCCTCCGAAGTCGGTTGTGTAACTATTGTAGAATCCATTAAAATGACAGTTTTCTGATATTTGAAAAAACGGATTTCTTCATCAGTGTTCTTTAATCCCTCTTTTAGCACATACCCTTTTACGTTGGACAGGCATTCAAGAATGTGGTGGATAACTACTTCTATCCGTTGTGTGGAGTAATCAGCTTCAACCTCTAATTCGGAGATCGTTTTTTCCAATGTATGTAACGTCTCATTTATATATTTATTGATTCACTTTCTTTGAAATTTTGATGTTAGATTATTTCAATCATACTGTCTACCATTATGGAATTATCTTGAAAATTTCTTTGTTCCTACCACACACAGGATTACCCCGACAGTAACCGCTAACATTCCAGCACTTACTCTTTCGTTAAGCAAAAAAGAGGCTAATGCCAAACCAAAAAACGGCTGTAACAACTGTAATTGTCCTACGGTCGCTGTTCCGCCCTGTGCCAAACCTTTATACCAAAAAATGAAAGCAATGAACATACTGAACAATGAAACATAAGCCAAGCTAATCCAAGCCCCTGTACTAATGCCCTCAAAAGATGCCGGCATATAGATAAATGTAAGTGGCAACATTACAGGCAGGGAAAGCACTAAAGACCAAGATATAACCTGCCAACCACCTAGCGTCTTTGTTAGTTTTGCTCCCTCTGCATAACCTAATCCACAAAGGATGACAGCCCCAAGCATTAGAATGTCACCCACAGGCGAGGCTGTAAGCCCTTGTGCTACCGCATATCCTACGACCAAAACACTACCAATAATTGAAAAAATCCAAAATATTGGTCGTGGGCGTTCGCCTCCACGAATGATACCAAATATAGCCGTTGCCACAGGTAATATCCCTATAAAAACAATGGAATGAGCCGAAGTAACGTATTTTAATGCCAAAGCACTTAATAAAGGAAAACCAACTACAACGCCAAGAGCTACAACAGCCAAAGGAAAAATCTGCTTTCGATTGGGGCGTTTTTCTTTAAAGAGCAATAAGGCAATAAGGGCAAGTATTCCTGCAATTGAAGCACGGGCAACCGTCAGGAAAACGGGGTTAAATTCTAAAACCGCTACTCTCGTTGCAGGTAACGAACCGCTGAATAATACCACACCTATAAAGCCGTTTAACCAACCCTGTGGTGTATTCTCTTTAACTTTATTCATACTCAATTCTGACATGATAAACTGTTTTGATGCAAAATTCGGTATTCGACACAAATAAACACAGTCACAGTTTTTGTTATTTCAATAGACACAGTTAGATTTGCAAAGTGAAGAAAGATTTTCTATATAATGAGATAGCGAGTAATATTGCCAATAAAATCAAAACAGGTGTTTTGAAAGCCGGAGAACGTTTGCCGTCTGTAAGAATATTAAGCAAAGAACACGGAATAAGTGTAAATACTGCTAAAAGGATTTTTCTTGAATTGGAAGCCCAATCGCTTGTGCAGTCGAAACCCCAATCGGGTTATTTTGTAAGTCCGTTGAATTATTTGAAACTTCCATTACCCGAAGTAAGTCAGCCCTTGCCTTTTGCTAATAATATAGAACCCGATGAGTTGATAAGCGGTGTTTATTCCACTATGGGGCGTAACGATTTAACGCTTTTTTCTATTGGCGTACCGTCTGGTAATCTTTTACCATTGGCAAAACTGAAAAAAGAAATTGTGCTTGCCACAAGGGAACTGAAAGAAGGTGGAACAGAATACGAACCTTTACCGGGTAATGTCAAACTCCGCAGAATGATATCGGCTCGTTCATTGGCTTGGGAAGGGCATTTAAAGGAAAGTGATGTGGTAACTACGAATGGTTGTATGAATGCTTTGGCATTGTGTCTCATGGCACTAACCAAACCGGGCGACACCATAGCCTTGGAAAGCCCCTGTTATCCGGGCATTCTGCAACTTGCTGTTAGTTTAGGTTTAAACGTATTGGAAATTGCAACACACCCTGTTACCGGAATAGATATTGATGCACTGAAGAAATTATTGCCTAAAATAAACGTCTGTCTTTTAGTACCTAATTTCAACACGCCTTTGGGATATTGTATGCCCGTTGAAAGTAAAAAAGCTGTGGTAACCCTTTTGTCAAAGCACAATATTCCGCTTATTGAGGATGATACTTATGGGGATATTCACTTCGGTGCTGAACGTCCTAAATGTTGTAAATCCTTTGATACAGACGGAAATGTTTTGTGGTGCGGTTCTGTATCTAAAACACTCGCCCCGGGCTATCGTGTAGGTTGGATTGCTCCGGGCAGGTACAAAGACCAAATATTAAAGTTGAAACTTGTACACGCATTGTCTGCTACCTCTGTAATCCACGAAGCCGTTGGCAATTTCCTGATGACAGGAAGATATGAAAATCATCTCCGTCATTTCCGCAAAACTTTGCAGGAAAACTATCAGCATTATGCACTTGCCATTGCGGATTATTTCCCTCAAGGAACTAAAATAAGCAGACCACAAGGTGGGCTTGCCTTGTGGGTAGAATTTCCGAAAGAAATTGACACAACAGAACTATACAATTATGCTCTTAAAAAACAAATAGGTATTGCTCCGGGCAGAATGTTTACTTTGCAAAATCAATTTCAAAATTGTATGCGCCTTTGTATCGGTTTGCCGTGGTCTAACGAGTTGAGGCTAAAACTAAAACAGCTTGGAAGTCTTGCTAAGATGCTTGGACATTGATATACCTTTTGCCGTATCAAATGCCGTAAATTGGGGACATTCTTAATCCACTCCATCTCGCTTTATAAAATATGCACAACGTCCGCTTTGATCTGCCTGTAATTGGCTTCAATGACCTGTTTAATATTGTCATTGCCATGTTCATCAGTAAAGGAATAAGTGCGGTATCTTTTAAGGCTTTGGTTTCTCTATATCCAAATTGTGCTTATATAGACAATCTTTTAAGTTAGTTCAATAATCATAAATTTTCCAAGAAAGAGTTTGAGTTCCGTACCAACAGGTTCACATCTTGGGACAAGTCTTAAAAAGTTAGACTTGTCCTATTTTTTTTGCTCTGTAACTTATTGTTGTTCTTATAAATAAGAGAAATTGCGGAATTTAGTCTCGGAGTTTGATGTGTTGTTCCATTAAAATCTAAAAAATCAGGGAACATCGAACTCACTATCAGTCTTTTTTCCTTAATATCATTACCTCTTTATAGTTCTTTCTTAAAAGTCATACACTATTTGTTTCATTTTCAAGGGCAAAGGTAAATCTGTGTTTATTTTAGCTTTACAAGGTCAAGCCTTTGGTTTGCTGAAAAACCTCCAACCTTGTGGGTAGTTTTTTTCAGTCAAATACCTTGTTTCAGCTAAACACTGACCTTTTTAGCCCATGAAACGAAACATAGCATAATCCGAACCTTTGAACGAATAAATAAAAAAAAGTAATGAGGTCAGTCTGATATATTGAAAGCCGTCATGTCTTCCTGCAATCCTGTTTTCTATCTTTCAAGACAGTTATGAGGTTAGAATGCAGTCAATCTCGACTACACATCCCAAATGAATATGATTCTTATATCTCTACAATACTTTCTGTTCATTAGAACTTGGCAAGTTGTGTTTTGAGGCA
>NZ_DKST01000003.1:8164-8627 GCF_002472835.1 Sphingobacterium sp. UBA7249
GGTTTCTCAACTCCAAATAGTTCTGACAAAAATTTCCATAGGCATTTTTGTCTCGATTTTGAAAATGGTATTATAGTAAATGAATTTTGCTACAACGGCAGGTTTCTGATATCTAGCTACGTAGTGTTTCATTGTGAAAATTATCCATTATAATAACACTAAATTTTTTTAGTATAAAACACCACATGTGTTATTCCCAAATCCCATTAATTTCTGTCAATATTATTGGTTCTTCGCCTGTTATAAGGATTGTATGTTCATGTTGTGCCATATAGCCTCCCAGAAAACTGCATCATTTTAACGAAGGAATTTCTCTGTCTTAAAAGAGATGATTCCACTTTTTTATTTTAGTTTGTCACGTATTGATTTAGTCTTGCTTCTAGCAATTCTAAACCCGAGATCATCAATTTTAAAGCTAGAAGGGTGACTTCTTCTACGAGTAGTTGCCATCACGCTTCTTTCT
>NZ_DKST01000003.1:8639-18211 GCF_002472835.1 Sphingobacterium sp. UBA7249
CAAGCATTCGGCTCTTTTTTTCCTACACGATGGGTTGTATCCCCTGAATTATTCTTATACCAAGCAATCGAGTCTAATTCCCCATATCTAATAGCTGATGTGCCTGCTTTACAAGCATACTCCCATTCTGCCTCGGTTGGTAATCGATAGCCGTTAGCAGCTGGATCGAAATCCACATCTTCTTGATTTTGACATAAAACATAACAAGGTGTTAATTTCAATTTTATAGATAAGGAATTACAAAAGATCACCGCTTCCTTCCAGCTAACTGTTTCAACAGGTCGTTGGCCACCATGATGAGTACTGGGTGTTTGTCCTGTAATCTGAAAATATAAATCTTGAGTTACAGCATATTTTGAAAGTAAAAACGCATCAATATTCACCGTCCATTTTTCTTTCTTTCGATCATCTCGTAACCCTATCTTACCTTTTGGGATCTCTACCAGAAGGTTATTTATAATAGTCTCGAATTTAGTCTCGTTCATGGGCATCATCATATTTTCTTCAGTGAATTTTCGTACTTAACCCTAATCATTTCTAGGATGATCATGCTAAAGATAACAAACATATCAAAAGTGTTCACAAACCTATACATGCTTGCCTAAAACTCTGTATTATTGATCTTGCAATCGGTGTTAGATTTGTACTGCGGTTTTACACTGATAAACCATTAAGGCTAAATCTTCGTATTATTATTTCTCTAAAATAGCTTTATAAAATACCCTAACTTTGAAATATTAGAACTATTAATTAATTAGTATAATAGTGTGTTAGATTAACTTCCTATCAGTGGAATAAACAGCGATTATCCAAAATTTACTTATCCTAAGTTTAAATAATATTACTAAAGAATCATTTGATAATTACTAAAGAAAACTAACCATAAATGCCTTTCATGAAGCATAAATGTTAAATATGCTGAACCGACTGTNNCTCTGACATTATTAAGCTTATTTCTAACAAAAAAATATTCAACAACACTCTAAAGATTCCTATGTGTACAATTTTGATGTCACATTTAATCCTGCTTGTTTATGGAAAATTCAGAAACTAAACAATCATTTATGCTTGATTCGAGTTCAGAGATTTTCAAGCCCCTGATGATTTCTCTTGAACCTTTTTTATTGGGATTATTAATTGATTACAAAAACTATATTCTTATTGTTTTAAATGGCAATTTAAGAATTGCTAGAAATTATTAATAAATGAAAAACAATCATACTGTTTAAAGGAGGATCCGAGCTCTGATTTGAGTGGAGAATAATTCGATCGAAGAGGAATAGGATTTTTCAAAGGTATTTAGATGGTTGTAAAATTAACTTTTGGATGAAATATTATTAACTGTCCAAGCCCTCACAATACTTTTCCGGAGAAAAATTGTCGACATGGAAGCCGCCATTTATTTCAATGTGCCTTTAAAACTATAAAAAAAATGTTTGATTTCTGATGGTCCTATTATATGGAAAGCACTGAAGTATTGGTATGTATTCTCCTCAAAACATATAAGTTAACTTGGGAATTTCAATCCAATAAATTTAAGATGGAAATTAACGGACAGCCGGTTAAGGAGAGGATTAATGATTTCTTGAAGAATAAAATTTAACTACATTATTAATAAATTATCTACGGATTTATTAATAATGGTTTTACCTTTTCTCTATTATTACGCTCTTTATCGATTTATATGGAGGTTGGTAGAAAAAAAGTATTCAGACTGCAACTACGTATTACATTTGTCGAAATTTAATTAGTTATGATTAAAATTAATGCTGTTTATAATAGACATGCAACTCAAAATCATGCAAACAGAAAAGCTTCATACATTTCATACGAATATACTTCGATTTCTACTCAAATGGGAAAAGGAAAACAAAGGATTATAAAGGCGATTATCTTCGTGATTATGTTATCATTAGCAGACAAAAATAGTTTGGCCCAACCACAAGATACAATCCATGCATATCCCTTGCAGTTGGATTTACCACTATTGGATTATCCGTACTTAAAAGAATCTAGTAGAACAAGGCAGTTTTTTAATAGTTTTTCTATGGAACAGTCCCTGGCTATTACCCATGACCTTCATAGAGTAAATTATTATTTAAACAACCGTCTTTGGCATAAGATCATCCCACCAGATACTAAGCGAGGCAAGGTTTTTAATCGTATTGCTTCAAATGCAACTTCGGGATTATTAGATTATGTTTTTACTTATTATGGAGTTGTTTTTTCTGTCCAATGGTTACATGAGGAGTATCATCGTAATGGATTAACTATCAGGGGTATTCCATCTTATAACGAAACATACAATATTTTTAATGGGGGGGATGCCAATGGTTCTGTCAGTAAAGTTAGGGACGAAGATTTGATTCGATTAAAAAGGGAATCACCACAAGAATTAATTAGGAGTTTTTCGGCAGGGATAGAGAGTGAGTTATTGCTTTTAAGAGGTTTGCAAAAAGATAATTTCTATAGAGGATCTCAATATGCGAATATCTTATTGAATGTATTAATAACTAAACATACTATTGACTATGTCAATCAGTTTAAAAGAGACGATTATAATGCGAGCATTGATAGCATGAATACACACGGTCAAGCAATTCATGAGAGAGATTTTGTGGGTTGGGATTTTACACCGTGGGTCTATGATCTACACCGACCAAAGGAACCTTATGAAGAAAGAGGACTTCACCCAAGTGGGTTGGGGATTGATCGAGCTATTAAAACCACATCCCTTAGTCCTCAGGAGTATAGATATCTAAAAAAAATGGGCAATATGCAATATTTAAATTTCATTTCTCCTTTTATGGTAGGAATTAACCGTATAAATATAAATAAACACATGGATTTCAACTTTGCTATAAGGCATTATCTTAACTCTTTTGGATATGATTTAACAACCGATTTTTTTATTAATTTCAGGGGCAAGAGCTATTTGCTTGCTTTACATGGATATAGTAATAAAAATTTGTTCCTGCCTGGCGTTGAAGCGGAGTTGCCAGCATTTGAAATAAAAAAGAAAGCAAATAATAATTATTGGACATTGCACCCTAGTGCGATGTTATGGATCCAACCTGATAATTTTTATTCAACTGCAGGCGATCTTGGTGGATTGATTAGATTTCGTACCTCCTATTCTTTGAATAATACATGGAAAGTTTACGTTTTATGGGAAACAAAAACGAAAGGTTGGGTCGCGGGACAACCTTACTTGGAATCTTATTTTGGAATAAAAGGAGGAGTTTATGCTCAGTTTGGTAACTTTATTAATAAACAAAACTAAACCAATCGAAACATTAGCTGGTATCGATATATTATTCAATCCCAATTAAATGATTATTTTAATCTATATGAGGTAATTAATTACCCTCCTTGATGTAAAATCAATGATATTGGGGGTGAAAAAAATAATTGATTTTTTTTCGATCACATCCCTTAATATGGTGGACGTTTATGAATATACAATGTATCCTTATAAAATAATTGGTATCTATTTATTTTCTATTCTTTCCAGGTACTGAAGAGATTAAGTAATATTTGTTATCAGATCTTTAGGTCCAATTATATTCTATGGAAGGTATAAATTGAGTACTGCTATAAACTGAACTCTTCTCCTGTCGTTTACCGTTTGAACTAGGATTATATTAGGTAAAGCACCGCTATGATCTTTGCTGAGAAACTGCCTTTCTTTTGAATTAAAACTTAAATATTTTTCTATGGCAAACTCTAAAGATTCATTTTAAAAGGGATTAAAAAGTAATCTTTGAAATTATTTTAAGGAACTTTTACAGCAGAATGACCCTTTTAGAAATAAAGTTCATCCCTAAAAAGATTAGTTTGTCTACTTAATATATTCTTCGGTCGAAAAAAAATATTTCTGTTCCCTTTATTTAAGAATTTTGATTCTGTTTGAAGGTAATTAGTTATGAGATGTTCATTGTTGAAGATCAATTGGACATTTGACATGCTTTCTCTTTCTATTTAACAATGAAAAATTTAATAAATAATGAAAACAATAAAATTTCTTGGGTACCTTATTGTGTGCTTATCCTTATTGAGTTTAATGTATGTATCTTGCTTAGCTTGGATTGATCCTAGTGCGGTTATGCAACTTGTAGGAGTAGAACTCAATAACAACGATGCATTAAGTTCCATTCGTGGTGTTTATGGTGGAGTAGGCTTTACGTTAATTGCTGTTATTATTTTTTTTACGTTAAAAAACTTGAGACATAGCTTACTTTTACTAGCTGGATTCTGGATAATGTATGTCTTATCTCGATTGATTACAATAGGAGTCGATGGAAGGCTTGGAGATTTTGGTACCAAATGGCTTACAATAGAATTGTTGTTTTTTGGAATTTCATTAGTACTTTATCTTCTTCTTTCCAAAAATCTAAAAATTATTAAGGCATAATTTATATAATTGGCAAGTGATTACGATATAAGCACGGATCTATGAATACTATGCTTTTGGAAGGAGTTTTGTGAAAATGGACCTATCCACAACTTTGTTATGAGAACCATCTCCAATGATTATGCAGAATTGAACTCAGTTAATAGTTCCCTTATTAACATGTGTAGTTTCGGAAATCTAAAGCTCACTAAAGCTAAATTAGAGCGTTTGTCAGAATATTTGCGAGACTGAAACAGCGCCTCTTGCTGGTGTCAGACTATCCACAGTTTATGCCTGTAAAACAAGAGGCGCTATGCCTAAAATGGATTGAATTTTCCTTATATGCCGGCTTGATGAGTTTATCGAATCTGGCTAACAGAAAGTGGTTTACTGAAGGAGTCATCAAATTAAAAATGGGTTCATATTTAAAGAGATAGGGGTTTAGGAGAGTTAAACATTCCTAGCGGCTTATAGATATTTGGCCAGTTCAAAATTTGTCGATTTGTCCATTAAGTTTTAAAAAATCTAAGAAGAATTACAATCTCTTAAAGCAGTACGCTCATCAATAAGTTATCGAAGCATTGTTGTTTAAGATTACTATTTTTATCTAACCAAAACGATAGTTTGCGGTATTTCTTTCAATAATTTACGATCAAGATAAATAGATATTTTTTCATGTCGATTTTTATGGCAGAAAATCATGACTTCTTCTTTGAAGAGGACGATTCTGATGAAATATCCTTTATAAACCCGGATAGATTCGTTTATATGAATGATTATTTTGGGAAAATATATGGTATCATATATTGAGGATCACATATTACTCAGTAGTTCAACATTTGGGCTTTTAACGGTATTGGCGGAACAAGATCAAAAAGTAATGGGCTTTGATTTCTGGTGATACTGATATTTTGATTATACATGGTCCTTCTTTGGGTATTTGAATGAAACAAGTTTTGTTAATCTGACAGGAAGTGAAGAATTGTTTTGGCATATTTGTTTTTTCAAGCCCAAGTTTTTTATTTTAGACAAATACACGAAGATTTTGGTAATTTCACGTAGGAAGAAACAACATTTATTTATTCAAGTGTGCTGGCTGATTGGTGCAAGTTGAAAAATAAGGCGTTAGTTTTAGATTTTTAATGATGACAGATAAAAAAGAACATATTTCTATAGTTGAAGTTCAGTTAAAGAACTTTATAAATTCTAAGCGACCCAAAGCTGAAGAGGTGCGCAATCAATTGGATTTTGGTTATTCTTGGGATGAGCAAACGGCTTTATTGTTTGAAATTAGACCACAATGGAATGATCCAAAGAATATTTTAAATTTGCCATTTGCAAAGCTTCGCTTTGTGAAAACATCTAAAATTTGGAAACTCTATTGGATGCGAGGATCGGGCAAATGGGAGGCTTATGAACCGAAACCCGAGAGTACTAATCTGCAATTATTGTTGAATGAAATCAATGATGATGAATATGGATGTTTTTTCGGATAATAAACTCTATAAAAAACTTTTCCCTCGCTTTTTGTCATGTTTTTCTGTTTCAGTAATAGAAATTCTTAATACTTTACTTTTTATGAATGATCCAAACATCAATGTGTTATTATTAATTTAAACAAATGTGGGAATGCAAAGATAAGTTTGCTGATTTCTATTAAATTTCATTCAAAAAAATTAATCTCAAATATTATTTTTTCAGTAACAAATAGTCTTTTAAGTTATTAAAGAGTAGCGATTTTTTGCGACTGCAAATTGCTAAAAAATAATATTGTTAGCAAGTGTTTTAGATCGCCTCGTTGTGAGTTGTTGTTCGCTGATAACTTAAAGAGTTTTGGTACACCAAAAAATATTCGAGTGGTGCTTTTCTGTGCAGAGGATGATGCTCTTTTTGTAAGACTGGCTCATGGTAACTATATCAAACTAAATAAATATTCATTGCTGGGCACGCGATATCCTAATTATCGGAGAGGTCGCAAAAGTGAATCACCAAAACAGATAAAGCTCGAGTTGCTCCAGCAGGTGCGATGGCATAGTACTTACTAAGGCTCACGACACAAGTGTAACAAGAAGAGAAAATAGGAAATCGACCCAACAAATTTGATCGAACTGTTCCTGATAGCTTTGCTTTAAATGATGGCCTAATGCATCTTGTTGTACTGGTTTTTTTAAGGAGAAGGAGGAAACAAGAGATTATTAAAGGAATTTTTAGAGGCCGTCAAGAAAACGGTAAAAAACCTACTTGGAAAAGTGATGTAAAATCAAGCGGTCTATACCCCCGTATGTATTCAGAAACACATCAAAATACTTTATCAGCCTTGACCTATATGTATAAAAGTAAGAGATGGGCAAATGCTTCAAGTTGTTGATAATCAATATGTATGACTTTTTTGATCTTTTATTTGAAAACCAACTGCTTTAGTTCTCCTTAAGAAAGTTAGATGATAGGTTTTAGTTTTTTAATTTCTCGCCATCATTCAAGCAAGATAAGTCGAACCATTAAAATTAATTATTATTGAAGTCTTACAATAAGAAATATTTGATTTGGATGAATAAGTAGTATTAATTATCTATAATTCAAACATAATCTATTTTCATTCTTTGGATTGATCTTTGCCAATCTCTTGGGAATCTTTTGAGCTTCCAATTAATCCTTGATAGTAAGATAAATTTACTGGGACAAATCTTTGCGCGCCGATTGCTTCGATCCAACCTTCCCTAATCTTTGAAAAAACGATTGGATACTCGATATGGAGCGATGTCAACAACTGTTTCAGCATCTCTTGAAAATCTGCATCAAGGGATTTATTAAACAGTACGGGGCCTAGTGGGATCGGATCTGACATCTGGATAAGTCTTATTTTACTGTTATTACCATTTTTTTCTACATAATCAGTATATTCTGAACTTCCAAACGCGGCCATTCCAGCACGACAATCTATCACATGTTCTAGTGCTGACCTGTGAGAGCCTGTGTAATATACCTTACTAAAATGAGATTCAACTGTTTTAATTCCTTTTTTGCCCAAAACTGATCTTGGGATCAAATTTCCCGAGGTGGACTCTGGATTTACTAATGCAAGGCTAATTCCTTTATACATATTAATATCTGTTAAGGAAACAATCTTGGAACTAAGGGGAACAACAAATGCGGTCCTGTAATTCACAGAAGAATTTTCTGTCGAAAGAGTTAGGACTTCCATCATTTGGTGCTTATGGAGCCCATTATTCAGCAGTAAGTTTCCCATAGTGCTAATGAATGATATATCGACGCTATCTTGGGTAATAGCTACAATTAGATCATTTATATTTTTATAACTTATGAGCTGAACTTTCCTGCCAAATTTTGTTTCGATAAGGTCGGCCAAAGGACGTAGGTTTTCTATTCTTGAGTTTTCCCCATAGGGGTAAGTTGCTATTCTGACGGGTTCAGATATTTGATTGCCAGCCAATACTTTTAAAGTCATGAAAGAGATCAAAAGGTACAGAAAAATTATTTTGTATTTAGTCCCGATCTGTTTTGAATAAGAATTCATATTTCTAATTTTTGTTTTAAAGATCACTGAATTTTTGGCAGTTAAATCGTTGAATCGACAAACGGTCCGATTTGATAGATTAAACAATCTTTTGGACCAACGACTCGCTCTGGCAAGTTATTCGGAATTAATTGTGCAAAGAATTTCTTTTTCAGAAAATAGGGCACTTAAAATCACTTTTCTGACAATTTAGACTTTGGGGGAGCCTTTCCTAAATGCTCTGGGTTGGCTTTGTCTGGCTCTTATTGACTTTGTCCCCTTAATTGGTCCTTTGGTCGAAAGTGGGTTTTAAGAATGAGCTTTGAAAGTTATTATTGTGTAAAAATCATTATGCAATGAAGAATTTTTCCTTCCTACTTATTTTTCTTGTCCTTTCATGCGCGAAAGAAAAGGATCCTTCAAGGGAAGAACCTGTACCTATTGTTTCAGATCCCATAAAGCGGGAAAAAGGAACCGCTTTAGGAGAGGGCGTCACAAAGAACATTGGAGCAACAGGAGGATTTCTGGATCTAGGTGGACAGGTACATCTTGAGGTGCCACCCGGGGCTGTTGAGGAACCAACACAATTTAGTATACAACCCATTAGCAATACCCATGACGAACTTTCTGAAAAGCCTGCCTTTAGATTTTTACCTGAAGGTCATATTTTTAAGAAGCCTGTCAAGATAACCTTTAACCACGATCCTCTAGGTTTTGGCAATCCGATTTCCAGAATGATCGCTTTCCAAAATCATGATGGTGTATGGTGCGGGGTTTCCACAGTTCTTGATATTGAGACGAAACACGTTAGTACGTCTACAACTCATTTCAGTGATTGGGTATGGTTTGATCAGCTCACACTTCGAAAGGACAAAGAATCTGTGGGAAGCGGGGTAGAAGTTAAACTAAAACTGTTGGAGCAGATACTAGGGGCATTGAATGCGAACAACCACATCGACAGTGTTCCTCTTGCTGCATTGGAGGATATCGGTAGATCAAAGGATATTCTGGTGAAGAACTGGAAAATTATTTCAGGTGCCGGGATGCTCTCCCCTAAGATCAATTCCAGTATGGTCCTGGGAGATGCGATATATTATGCGCCCCATAATATAGTCAAAACTGAAGATGTCGAAATCCAGGTGGAAGTAGAAAGTAAAAATGGATATATCAGGGATCCAAAAGCACCTAATGGCAAACGGAAATTCGGGAAATTAATTTTATTGACCAAGATCCGTCTGGAGAAGGAAACGTATTTCTATCTAAATATTGGAGGTAAGCGACTAGATCTTTCTGTAGGGTTGAGCGGCGCGATCATGGGCAGACAGATTTCCGTGGGTTCCCAAGACGAAAAAGGAAATCATCAGGTGACCTTGTCCTGTATGGGGACTCAGGCAGGAAGTTATCCGGGGGGAAATGCAGCCGGCCAATCATTTCTTGGAGTTTCTATTTTGGAAGGTGGAACACCAAAGATGTTTACCAATATGTACTTGGAATGTGGCAACGGGGAATATAAGTCTGGCGGGAACACTCGAATAACCAGCACGAAAGGCTTTATTATTGGCACCTATACCGGTCCAGTATATTATAGCAACAAGGGGTGTGGATTCTCTGAAAGAAGGGATGTTGTGATCGATTTCAAAATAAAATCCATCTGATAATGAGGTA
>NZ_DKST01000003.1:18375-34470 GCF_002472835.1 Sphingobacterium sp. UBA7249
TTCTGTATATAGTACCGTATAGTCCCGGGCGGCCTTGATGTACCGGATCTGGGAACTTTCTATTCGGGAGAATCCGTTTGCGCAAGGCACAAAAAGATAAGGATGTTGTGGAACAGAATCCTGTTCGCCAGGTAGATGTAAATCGATGAGCTTTCTAATGGTCCGTTCCAAACGTTCCTTCTCCATGGGTTTGCACAGAAAGTCCAAGGCGTCGAGGTCATATGCGTCTTGGGCATGTAATCTGTTCGATGAGGTGATAATTATCTGCGGAGAATTATATCTATCCTTGCGCATTTCAAAAGGATTAGATCCCCAGAGATTAAGATCGAGAAAGATGACATCGGGTAATATGCTGTCTATCAATATGGTGGTTTCCCTCCAGCAGGCGGTTTCTACAATATTATTTATTCCAGGGACCTGGGCTAATCTTTCTCGGACCATTATTCTTGTAGAAGGATCAGGATCTGCAATAAGGATTGTGTGCATAATAAAATAATAAGTTCAATGAACAAATATATCCTAAGTTAACGATGCATATCTTCGAACAAATGCCTAGATCTGCAGATTACGTACAATCACGGAGAAACCATTTATAACATTGCTGGACGGACCATTTACCTTGCTTGAAATGATACTTAATAAACCTTTATTCATTTATATGGCCTTAATGATGATGTTATCACAAAGCAGTGTCTTCGCCAGGGACACCACTGCGGTATTGAATTTTATTGATCGGGCAAAAGAAATGCAAAGGATTGGGAAGACGGATTCAGCTGAATATTATTTCAACCAGGCAAACAGACTTTCCAAGCTAATAAATTATGATACTGGCAGACTAGTAGCTTTGGGTAATTACAGCGTCTTTTTGTATGAACAACTTCGCTATAGTGAAGCGTTATCTTTTGCCAAACAATCGCTAGGTTTAAGCTTGAAAATGAAGAACAAGGCACGGGCTGCGGCGGCCTACAACAACATTTCTCTACAGTATCAGGCAATGGGGAAATTGGAAAATGCAGCTGAGAACTTGGTAAAGGGATTAGAAATATCTTCTGGAATCAAACATCCAAGCCATCGGGACTTATCCGATCGTCGGAAATATTATAACAACCTAAGTTCTCTTATGCTTGATCTGAATGATGTTAAAAAGGGGCTTGAATATGCTTGGGAATCACATAAGCTCGCTCAAAAGTTAAATGACACATTAGCTATGGGCAGAAGTCTGGTCAACATCGTGGTGGCCGAGGCAATGTCCAAGGATTTTGATTCTGCAGAGCGGCATGCTATTCGATTAATGGAAATCGCGTTGAAACATGGTGATATTCAGATGGAGATTAAAGCCCATAATAATCTTGGTGATATCTACCGTATGCAGAAAAAGTATAATAAATCTTTGCAGAGTTTCAGGAAAGCTGGAGCACTTTTGTCCAATGAATTTCCAGGAAATGAGGTGTATGTTCTGTCAGGAATGTCCTCGGTCAACAAAGATATGGGAAATTTCGCCCTAGCGGAAAGCTATTACCACAGAGCAATCGAACTTGGCAAGGAACAATTACCTAAATCTCAGCTCCTAGAGCTTTACCTTTCAGGTTCTGAAATCAAAGAAGGAATAGGAAAATTTAGAGAGGCACTTGAATTGCTCAAGATGTACCGTTCCTTGGCTGATTCCCTAAAGGATAGGGAAACTCATCGCTCTATTCAGGAACTTGAACTGAAATACAGATCCATGGAAAACCGTAAGATTATTGCCGAAAGGGATCTTGTGATTGCTAAGCAGAATACGGTTATTGAGCGAAAAAGCAAGTGGGTTACTATATCTATTTCTATAGCTGTTTTACTTTCCTGGGGCTTAATATTTATGCGCTTAGTGGGAATCCAAAAGCGAAAGAGGTTGAAATTAAATTACGAGAGACATCTGCTGGAAGCACAGCTTAATGGCGAGGAAAGAGAGAGGGGACGAACCGCAAAGGAATTACATGATGGAGTTGCCAGTATACTTTCCGCGACGAAAATAAAGGTTCACAATGCGAACGTCACTGGCCAGGAGAAAAAGGCACTGTTTGAAATCGGTGAGCTGATAGAAGTTGCCGTCCGGGAGATCAGAAACATATCCCACAATCTCGCACCCGAATTCCTACTTAGAGAAGGACTTGCATGGGCTATAGAATCTTTCTGTCAACGAGTAAAAGGCGGTGAGCTTTCCCTTGATTTTTATCTTATTGGCGATATTCCCAAGTTTGAACGAACCGTAGAATTGACGCTTTATAGAACAGTTCAAGAGGCTGTCACCAATATTATCAAACATTCAGGAGCAACCGAAGGGATTGTGCAGCTTGAGGGAAGTGGCAATATCTTGAGGATAACGGTTGAGGACAATGGCATAGGTTTTAACAAAAATACGCTCTCGGGGAAGGGATTGGGATTAAGCGGCCTTACGTGCAGGGTTTCAAACGTTGGCGGAACAATTGAAATCCATTCTTCACCCGGTAGGGGTACAACAATCAATATTGAGATCACTTCCCAATAATATATGGAATGAGGTAACATACGGTAATTTCTTTTCTGGGTAGAAGTACGGTATAAAGAAATTTGGAAGATAATTTACTTTGTATAAAAATAAAATTTATGACAACAATTGGAATTGTGGATGACCATCCCCTAATCATAGAAGGTCTTGTGCAGATGTTGGACACATTCGAGCAGTTTGAGGTTGTGCTAAAAGCCTATAGTGGAGAAGAACTTCTTTCTGCATTGGGAACAACCGTTCCAGATGTACTTTTGCTCGATATTGAGCTACCTGACATCGATGGTACAGCACTCTGTTCTAGTGTGCTGGAGATATGTCCTGAGTTACCTATTATTGCCCTTACAAATCATGACGAAGTCCTTTACGTCAGGAAAATGATGAGGAATGGTGCAATGGGGTATCTTTTAAAGGGAACTGATCAGGAGGGGCTAGTTGAAGCTATTAATAGCGTAATATCCGGTAAACAGTTTATTGATAGGGAGATCGAACGATCAATAATAAATCTAGCTATTACGGGAAGGAATGCTTCGGTGAACGTGAAGCTAACAAACCGCGAATGTGAAATATTAGCATTGATCGCTCACGAACATTCCAATCAGGAAATCGCCGATAGGCTCTTTCTCAGTGTTCGTACTGTAGAGTCACACCGTCATAGCCTGAACCAAAAGCTCAACATCAAAACTGCTGCAGGATTGGTCAGGGAGGCCTACTTGAGAGGACTTATCTGATCTGACCCTCTTTGCCCAAGTCCCTTCCTTATGCGGCTCAGACTGTCCTGATGGATCCCCAAAAGGGAAGCTATGTATTTCTGGGGTACACTTTGGATCACTTTTGGTTGAGATTCCATCAATTTGTAGTAGCGCTCTTCGGCGGTCATGCACCTTGATTCAACCTGATTGTCTTGGAGCCAATTTAGGAGGCGGTCCATGATGGCCATTTCCATGGCTATCATTCTGGGGATTTCTTCCTTGAGTAACATAACGCTGGTTAGATCCCAGACAAGGACTTCCATTTCGCTGAGCGATTCTAGGGCACATGTGGATTCTTGTCCATTCTGTAGTAGAAGTGGGGTGGAGAGAAAATAATTGGTCGATTCGATTCCCAGAGTATGGTCCACACCATCCTGGACACGGAAAAGACGGGCAATGCCCTTGATCATGAAATACATTTTTTTAACTAATTTTCCTTG
Source organism: Sphingobacterium sp. UBA7249 (assembly GCF_002472835.1). NCBI lineage: Bacteria > Pseudomonadati > Bacteroidota > Sphingobacteriia > Sphingobacteriales > Sphingobacteriaceae > Sphingobacterium > Sphingobacterium sp. UBA7249. Next base: position 22,089 of record NZ_DKST01000003.1, read on the forward strand.
TTCCATCAAGACAGTGTGAGGTGGAAACACCATGTGTTGTGTGTTTTTCCTAATGATTTCAAACTCATCACGGGTGAAGGAAATGTTATATTGCTGCGCAAAATTGCATGCTTGATTGAAATGTTTTCTGTCAACCATATTGATAGTAATATCTAGGATAAAATAATAATACAATATAACAAAAATGCCCAAGCCGGCCAATTCCTGACATTTGTCAGGTCCATACGCCTATTATGTTCACTACTTTTATAGTTTATTAAAGCTTAGAATAATGGTAAAGCAATCAGTACTCATCGCAGATAGGGATGTCTCATTTAGGCAGGAGCTTCGCAAAATGATCGTTTCTTTGGATTATCCTGCTATATTTCATGAAACCTGCAATGGTCTGGAAACTGTACGATTTATTGACTGTTTACAGCCTTCGGTTGTATTCATCAATGCATCACTACCCGGATTAGCAGGATTCGATGTTCTTAAGAAGATCAATCACGATCCAATTTCTGTAATAATTTCTGACAATCCAGAGGATGCCGTCAGGGCAATTGATCATGGGGCTTCGGGGTACCTTCACCGACCTATCTGCACTGAAAATCTTAAACGGACTTTGGTTCGTATTGGTTCATCTGAAGTGACAAGACCAATTTCTTTGGGCAATGGAAATGGATACCCGGGGAGCATCTTTTTGGAAAAAGGAGGCAGATTAAAAAAAGTGAATGTATCTGAAATCACCTATTTGCAAGCGGACCGAGACTATACCTGGATCTATACTGCCGACGATAACGCTTATCTCAGTAACCATGGTATTGGTGTTCTCAGTCAAAAGCTTGATCCTGATAAGTTTTTGAGGGTTCACCGATCCTACATGGTTAATCTGGAACATGTGAATGAACTCTATAAGGATATTCGGAGACTATATCTCCTAGTGACCGGCGAGATCGAGATTGGTGTAGGCAAACAGTACGTCTCAAGGGTCCGGGAGCTCATTTTCTAATAAAGTCTAATGTACAACATTCATAATATACGTAGTATTACGCATTATAAATTTGGGGTAGATCAACGGTTAAGAGTTCCATCCAATTGTGGGAAATTTGCATAGAATTTTTTCACCTAAACATGACAAAACTAAAATTGCTCGTTATTCTGGGTAGCCTGATCCTGGTATTTGAATCTTGTCGCACGGATCTTCCTACCCTTTCCTATTTTCAATCTCTGCCAAATGGTTATACTATTTTCGAAAAAGGAGATACCTCCTCTTTTGTTGTGAAATATGATCTTCTAAATAGGGTCGTATCCTACAGTTCCCCTACTGAACAAGAATTTATCAACTTTATTTACGATTTTTTTGGAAGGCTTTATCGGATTGAAATCATAGAAGAAGACAAAACTCAGAAGATGGAAATAAAATATTCCGAAAATGATGAACCAGTCAATGCTGTTGTTTCCATTTCAAAAAAGGGGGAAAACAGTGTCTCAGGAAGGAAGTTCATTGATTATGAATTGAAGGATGGAAAGGTGGTGGGTATGAAAGTTCTTGAAACAGGGGGCTCTGCTCATGAAGTTCGTTTGGACTATGCTGGCGATGATCTTATAAGGGTGACTTCAATCGGAAACGCTGGATTCGTATCTCATGAATTTGAGCTTGGAAGGAAAAGGTCTCCTTTTGCATCGGCCAGGTTCAGACATGTCCTTCATGCTGAGCTGCCTCTCATTTTTTGCTCCACTAAAGAATATACGTGCCATAGGATATTACTCTCCGAGGGATTGACCATATCATCAAAGATCGAAAACCTTACTGATCCAAGGGGGACTTTCCTCTGGATCAGGGATCCTATCGAAATACTTAGAAGAAACGCCTTCACACCTCAGGGCCCGGATCAAACCATAAAGGATCCAATATTTAACCTTTGATAGTATATGGAATCTTATTTTCATTGAAAATGAAATAGTAAAGTGAGATGTTTTTTTGCCCTTTCCTTATGGAGGGTTTCCAGGATTAGGCATCAGTGTCTGACCTCTCATAATTTGTCAGGATAGTCAAAACTATCCTGTATTGAACTTTTTATCTATGTTCGCTGCTGCTCGCTCTTGGCCCCGCCACCCTGATAACTACGGTCGTTCTTGTCACCTTTTGTAAAACGGTATCTAAAGGAAAGGCTTAGGGTCCTTGAATCGCGCAGAGTAGAGAAGGTCGCATAGGTTCCTGCCAGATAGCCTATTTCGCCAGTATTGATTTCGGTGTGGAAAATATCATTTAGAGCGAGATTAATGGAACATCCGTCATTCATTTTGAAATTGATGGCAGAATTTACTCTGGTGCGTTTCTTCATGGAAAACTGAGCGAATTTCTGACTTCCCTGATGTTCTCCGTCCACCTGAAAGGTCCATTTTTCGGAAGGTTTATAGCTGAGGGATGGCCTGATCAACACAAATGTTCCTTTACTATCCAGTTGCTGTCCAAAGATTTCACTTTTGGTATGGAGCAGATGTATTGCGGTATGGCCGATAAGGGTGAACTTCTCTATCGGGCTATAAGTAATATTGAGCGTGGCGCTCAATGTCGTTAAGGCCCCCAGATTGCCCTGCTGACTGTAATAGATTCCATCCTCAATACGAATGGTTTCGCTCATAAGGTCCTTAACTTTTGCATAGGCAAGCGTGAAATCAACAAGTGGCTGGAAATTATAGGAAAGCTCTGTCTGATTTATGAATGAGGGCTTTAGGTAAGGTGTACCTAGGTAATAGGTATATTTGTCAAATGGGGTCACGAATGGATTCAACCAGGCATAATGTGGACGATCGATCCGCCTACCATAATTCAGGCTTAAGGTATGTTTGCTTTCATCTGATGGCCTGTACTGGAGATATAAGGTGGGGAAAAAATCAAAGTGTCTTCTGTTGAACGAAGAATCTGGCTGAGTTCCATTGCCCAGTAGGAGGCCACTTGAGATGGTCCCTTCAAATCGCAAGCCGGCCTGATAACTCCATTTCCCAAATTTTCCATCAATACTCGTGAAGGCTGAGTGGATAGATTCCTTGAATCGGAAATGGTTCGTCTTTTCTATGTCGACAATCATGTCGTCTTGGAATACCCTATAAAAGTTCGCGTCGTTATCGGTGAGTGTACTGCTGCTCTTGAGGCCTGATGATACACGTATGGTCTCTCCAAAGGGATGTACGAAATCTGCCTTTGCGGAGTATATGCGAATATCGTTGGGGACCTTGCCGATCTGTGATTCGAAGGTGGTTGCTTCACCCCCGGGGAGATAGGTGGAATTATCGAAATACTGCTTGTTGTTTCCCTTATATTTCAGGAAATCAAGGTCGATGGTAAGTTTTTGCCCGGATCCATGTTTTTTATAACGGTAATTGATATTTGCTCCCAGGTTCGAAAATGTACGGTCTTCGATGTTGTTCGCGATTAAGGTTGAGTCATGGTTCTCGGGATTTGACATAAATTGGCTTTCTCCTAAGGAATTCAGTTTGATCGGAGTGGATCTCAGGTTCAGGTTGACACCTATGGTGCTCTTGTCATCTATAAAATAATCCGCTCCCAGCCGGCCTGATAGGGAAATCCCTTTTCTCCTTATCCAGGTATCCTGCGAAAAAATGGGAGAGGTGTGGGCTTGTCCACCCTCGAATTTACGAAGAATATCCAGATCGGTATAGGTGTTCGTTGTCGAAAATGAAGTAATGGCCGACATTGCCCATTTGTCAGTATTGAATGCGAAGTCGCCATTATTGTTTGTCTGTCCATATTTACCTTGCTGATAGGCAATGCTCACCCCTCCATGGAGACCTTTAGATCGATACCTTTTGGTATGGATTGCGATGATTCCCCCACTTCCCGCAGCGTCATAGTTTGCCGGGGGATTTGTCATCAGTTCAATTCGGTCGATCTGGGCTACGGGAACAGTACGTAGAAATTCTCGTAGCTGCTCTCCGACAAGGTTGGTTGGTTGGTCATCAATATATACGGTAACACCTGATTTTCCCGACAGACGGATGTTTCCGCTCTGATCGAGCTGTACACCCGGTGATTTTTCGAGTACTTCCAGGGCTGAACCACCGGTACTGGACAACATGACATCTGGATTTACTACAGTTCTGTCGTGACGTTTTTCGATATAAGCCCTATCTGCAGTTACAGTCACTTCAGCTAAATTGCTTGAGCTGGGCTCCATCGCGATGTTCAGTTCTGTAGTTGTGGTTTTTTTTATGATGATAGAATCTTTAGACCAGGGTTGAAACCCCATCATCGTACTTCTAACCTGGTAATATATTCCAACAGCCAGCTTTCCGAAAACAAAATTGCCGGAGGAGTCTGAACTCACAGTGGTAATATGGTTTCCATTTTCCTGTTGGAAGATTTCGATTGTTGCCGCTTGTATTGGAACTTTCTGCAAATCGGTAACCCGACCCTGGATCTGCTGTCCGAGAACCCAAGTTGAAAACAAAGTGAATATGGCTAATAATGGGTAAATTTTTTTCATGAACATTGTGAAGTTTTTTTTGTTCTAGGCAAAAGATATTAAAATGGGAAGATTCACTTTAAGTAAGCTTGACAAACGGTGGAAATTATCGATAAATCTGAATTTTTCCACCCGAACCATTCATTTATTGGTGCTACCTATACGGTTTTAATTTTTCCATTAGCTCGGTCATCCTACCTAGGGTAAGCCCAAATCCGTCCGTGATATCCCATATAACGTCTTGGATCTGGTTATGTATCTTCATCCATTGGGGCACTACGTAATCTTCCTCGTGCGCAGCTACGGGATCCCAATGCGCATTGACCTTAAGTCCAGGATGCCCTTTCAGCAAGTCAAGGAGTTTGAGCAAGCTAGGGTCTGAGGTAACGATAAATTTAGGATAATTGTTTCTTGATATGGGATATACCTGTTCGGCTCCGATGTTATCGTACCAGGGCATAGATCTGTTTTTGTTCACACATGCCATTCCAATATAGACTGTGGTTGTATCCCGGCCCCCACCGTACCGTTTAGTTGGCGGGACGGTGATCAGGTACTTTTCTATACTGAGTCCGTTCTGCTTGTCGTGGATGCTGCTTACCCCGATCAGCCCTGCAGGGAGTTCGACGGTGACTGGAGGAGTGCCCGGCATTCTGTCGTTTACGAAATTGATGTCCACATAGAAAAAATTGGCATGAGCGTAAAGTTTGCGCAGGTCGGGGTCAAAGGGATGGTATTTGCGCTCTACGATCCGGATTCCTTGCGGTAGCGTTAGTGCCGCACCCAAAGGTTCCTCCTGGCTGTCTCCAAGTCCAGGGTTTCCATTAGAAGGGGAAATAACGATTTTTTGGTCATGCTGTTCCGGCGCAAAGGGATCGTCTTTTGCGCATGATGTCAACAACAAAAATAATGCTGCCGGGTACAATAAATTTTTTATCATGGTTTTGTATTATATTCTAACTTAAAACAATTGTCGCATTGAGCGGGAATCTGCGGCTCAAAGTCAAGGATTAGTTCGGTTGCAAAGCTATCCTCGGTGTTCCATCTGCGGAGTTTCAGGGTTTGGCCATTATAGCGGGCGGTGATCTTATATTGGCCGATGGGAACATCTAGAATTTGATGTCCGTCTGTAGCGTACCTTTCCAAGATCTGTCCCTGTGAACCATCAATTAGGTTGCCCTGTGGTGTAAGGGTAAACTTGATCTTGTCAGTTTCCAGATAGATTCCCGGAAAGTTATCGATGGTTACCGTTCCCCCATAATTTCCAGTTAAAGGAGCTGCTTTCTGACCGGAGAGCTTCCATGTGAAATTACGGACAGCACCCTCTGGTCCAAACCCCGTTGGTTCCTGGGGATGTAAATAGCATTGATAGATCTTTCCGTTAAACTGTATTTTGTGGATTGCAAATGCATACCAGCTTCCGGTTTTTGGTAGGGGCAGAGTATAGTTCCCTTCAGGTGTCGTTTTTGTGGACAAGTTGCTGTTGAAAAATATACTATTGTCCACGATGATCTGTACCCCCGGTATCGTTGAACCAGCCTGGTCCCTTACTGTTCCACTGACCTTTCCGGTATTTTCGGGGGCTAGGTCCCTTTTGCCGCACCCCAGAGCGTAGGCCAAAAATAATAGATAGAAGATTCTCATAATAACAAAAGTAGACTTACTAATACTTGATTTTTAGAGTAGTATTTCTTAAAAAACAGACCTCAGTAGTAACACTTAAATGAAATGAATTCAATCAGGATCGGTCATAGGCTACGTAAATTTCATGTTAGGTAGTAGTACTTAATTATTGCGGTCTGAATCACGATAAATTTGCAAAGTCAACTTCGGTAATCCCTTTGCTGAGGAGTGAATTTTAAATCTTAAATAATTAATAAAATATGAATAAAATGAAAACAATCGGAGCGGCTGCAATTTTCCTGCTGCTGGGTGGTAGCAATTCTTTTGCGCAGTCTTTTAATAAAGGCGACAAGTTATTAAATGCCGGTGTGGGCATTGGGGGAGGCTTGGGTATCCCTGTAGGGGTTAGTTATGAGCATGCTGTCTCTAACCGAATTAGTGTTGGAGGATATCTTGCCTACGCTAGAAAGAAGGAAAGCTATTACGAATCTGGTGAATGGAAATATAGCTATATCTTGGCTGCTGGAAGAGGATCCTACCACCTGAAGGTAAATTCAGAAAGGTTCGATCCGTATGGTGGTGTGATGCTAGGTTATAACGTGGCATCTGTGAAGTGGTCGGGAGATGGATCTCAGCCCGTTTCCGCATCCGCTGGAGGATTTATGTGGGGCGTTCATATCGGAACTAGATATTGGGCTTCGCAAAAGGTAGGCGCATTTGCTGAGCTTGGTTATGGTGTTACGGTGCTGAACGTGGGAGTTGCATTTAAATTATAATCATGTTGGTCTCCCTGAGAGTACATTTATTGGAAAATTAGAGCCGTTGATCGAAAAGGTTGTTTGTCCAACCAGATCCATTATATTTTTGTCTTCTAAGGACCATTAATATCATAATCATATGAAAATTCCAATATCAAAACCATTTATAGTATCAATGACTTGGATCAGTATACTCGCTTGCCTATCCATGGAAGCAAGTGCCCAGTCCATATTAAAAAAAATAAAAGGTAAGGTAGAGAATACGGCAACTCGGAAAGTACTTGAGCAGACCGAGAAGGCATTGGAAAAGGGCATGGACAAGGTAGTCGAATCTGCGGTAAAAGGCAGATCCAAAAATGGAGAGGAGGATTCAGGGGAATCTATGAATAAGACTGAAGAAGTAGCCAAGCGCATAGGGTCGTTCAGTAAGTACGATTTCATCCCCGGCGATACCGTCTTATATGCCAACGACTTTGGATCCGAAGCTCTAGGCGAGCTTCCCTCAGGATGGAACAGCAACAGGAGCTCGGTAATCGTATCTCTGGACGGAATTCCTGGAAAATGGCTTAGGTTGGCTCAGAACAGCGTGTCCTTAACTGATAATGAACACTCNNCTCTTTAGGAATTGATTTTACAGTCGAGTTTGATTTAGTGCTGGACATCGACTTCAAGGGGTGGCTGCCACCATCGTTCCAGTTTGGTCTTCTTGCATCAGGGAAAGATTCGCCGGTTTCAAACAAACTGCTAATCGATCCCAAAGGGACAAAATCGTTCTATATGGAGATCTCGCCTCTCTCGGACGCGGGGAATATCAATCTGGAGAGCCATGTTGGGTATGTTCGTCATTTCCACAGCGCTCCCGAGAGGAATTCTGCCGTAAAGAGTTGGTATGGCAGGCCGGTCCATGTAGCGATCCAGGGTCAAAAGGAGCGTTTGCGTATCTGGGTCGATGGCCAAAAGATTTATGATGTCCCTAAAGGGATAGCCAAGGATGGAACCATGAATCAGCTGTTCTTGCGCTTGGGCAGCAGTCCCTATAAGGATGAGCAGGTCGGTGTTTTTATAGGTAATATAAAGATTGCAAAGGGCATGGCCGATCCCAGACAAAAACTCCTTAATGAAGGTAGATTTGTTACCACGGGTATTTTGTTCGAAAGCGGTTCGGCTTCCATAAAACCAGAATCTGCTGGGATATTGAGATCAATTGCTGCCTTTCTAGAGCAAGAAGCAGAGATCCATCTCAATATTGTGGGTCACACCGATGCTGCTGGAGATGAGACGAGCAATTTCGTGCTTAGTCAAAAGCGTGCAGAAGCGGTAAAAGATTGGATTGTGACAACTTCCGCAATTAATGGAGAAAGGCTGATTACCTCTGGTAAAGGGGAGACAGAACCGGTCTCCGAAAATGCGACGGCATCTGGTCGGGCCCAGAACAGAAGGGTTGAATTTATTAAGAAATGAGATGTTCAGGAATGTAATATTTATTTTTTATGTAGTCATACTTTTTGGATGTAGTCGACCGGATCATAAACCTTCAAAGGAGGAAGATTTAAAGATCGATGTTCTAGGGGCAGCGAGCACCAAAACAACTTCTAATGGAATTCCCACCATTTGGATGGCTGAAGGTGGAAGTNNACATTTATTCCGTTCAATCATGATAAGATCTGGCTTAGTGGCGCCCATGCTCTCCACACCGTCGGTGGCCGCAATATGGTCTATTTTGGCACTGAGCTAATAGATGGGAGGACAAGGGTAGTTTTATTTACTTATGATGGGAAAAAAATACTTTCCGATGTAGTGCGCCTTAAGCTGATGACAGATCGAGAGGAATACCTGTATGCTTATCATACCGATGCCCACGGCAACCTCTATCTTTACGCTTCCTCCAAGACAACGGGGAATCGAAACATCAGTTACATATATAAGATTGATAATTTGTTGGGGATTGAGATGGTGAAGATGCCCACGGATATATCATTTGCAATTTTCAAAACCCCAACGGGATTGGTATCGCTCAAGGCCACATACCTACACGGCGCCATAGAAGTTAGTCTTTCCCACCAGTATCGTGGCATTGAGAAGATAATGGTCGATCTGACCGGGTATGGGGAGCTGTACGTCCATTCGGCTTACTATAACCAGATGGGAAGGTTGGTGCTGTTAGTGAGTGCTGTTGGGAATGATGATAAAAAGCCTTCGTACGTATTATTTAGCCTAGACCCTGAGACAAGAAAAGTTTTACGCCATGTACTAAATCTACCTAGCGAAAGATATAGTTTTGGAAAGGGATTGATGGAGGGTAATATACTTTTTGTACCTGGTTGGGAGAGAAGTGCCAACCGAGCCTTTTATTTCCGGATCGATACGCAGAGTGACCTGGGGGAAATACCTGTTACCAGGACCGAACTAGAAACAGATCCACAGCTGTCATTCACCAAGGCTTCTTTTCTACAACGGATAAATGGGGATATTTACGTAGGAGGTGAACAGCTCGGAAAAGCTTGTTATTGGAAGAATGGTAAAATGATCCATCTCGAAAGCGATCCAATTATCATCCGTTCCTATCCGATCCAGTTCTTGCCATATAAAAATTGATTAAAACGGAATGAAACAAAAAAATATAGCTCTTGTCAGGGAACTCTACAGTTCTTTTAACGATGGAAACGATAGCCACATTATTCAATTGTTATCTCAAGATATTCAGTGGAACCAGATGGACGGATTTCCCGGAAGTCGCAGATGCCTCGGAATCTCCGAAGTGCTCGGACATGTTTTTGCTGACCTACGCTCTGAATGGATGGACTGGCAGTCTGTTGCCAACGAGTTTTTTGCTGATGGTGATACGGTTTTTGTGAAAGGGTATTATTCCGGGATTCATAGGTTGACCCAGAAGGCTTTCAAAGTGCCGTTTATTGGTGAATACAAAATCCATGAAGGAAGAATTTCCGAATTCAATCAATTTACGGATACTTACTGGATTGCTCAGGCCATGGTTGCAGACTGATCTTTTAAGAACTGATAAATTACTGAAATGGTAAATTTAAGGTTTATTTTACGAAGCATACTAAAACGTGGAATGGTGAGCGTCGTTCACCTTGTGGGATTGTCGGTGGCATTTGCGACGGCTATATTACTTTTCTTGACAGCCAGGTTTGTAATGTCCTACGATAGCTTTCATGAAGACGCGAATCGTATTGGATGGTTATATAGTAAGAGTTACGATAAGAATGGCGTAAAATATAATTCTTCGATGGCAGCTCCCTTGGCCCCTGCTCTTAAGGCTGAGATAACCGGAATTGAATACATCAGCCGGATTGCCAGCGGAAGCATTCTTTTAAAGAATGGAGACAAGGAATTGGTGTCTACTAGCAGGTATGTTGACGATGAATTCTTGTCCATATTTTCCTTTCCTGTAATTGCAGGAGATAAAAATGCATCGATTGATATTGGGAATATAGTGCTAGAGGAAACCATGGCACGTAACCTGTTTGGATCTGTCTNNTGGTTAACGTCAACATTAACGGAACTTGGGAGCAGAAGGTCATTTCAGCTGTCCTTGGCGAAATTCCGCAAAATTCGAGTATTCGCTTCAGTTCACTCCTAAGGTTTGAACTTAAACCAGATTATATCGCGGAAAGGGATAATTGGGCTGCACAAAACCATGATGTTATCGTAAAGCTTCGGAATAGAACCGTAATGGATAGTGATTTTGCGAGAGATACCAGAGCGTTCACCGAACTTCATTACAAGGATGAGATCGTTAGGCTGAAGAACTCAGGAGGAAATCCCGATGAACTCGGTAACCTGTTTTCTCTCAATATGATTTCCATAAGGGACTATCATCTCAACAGTTACGGTATTTCGGGTGGTCCCCCATCCTTTTATCCCTGGATCTTGCTTATTGTGGCGGGGCTCATCATGATATCTGCTTGTATGAATTTCGTCAGTCTTACCCTTTCGGGATCCCTTCAACGCAGCAGGGAGATCGGTACTCGAAAGATTCTGGGAGCAACTCCCAAAAATATAGCAATCCAATTATGGTTGGAAACGTTTTTTGTATGCGTCCTATCTTTGACCTTCGGTCTATTTTTTGCTTGGCTGATCCTTCCTGAATACAATGCAATTTTAAACTACCGGCTCAGACTATTGGATTTGTTATCTCCCCAAACCCTAATCTTGTTTGCCGGTGTTTTTATGTCGGTCACCCTGCTGGCTGGCGGTTATCCTGGAATCAAAATTGCTGGGTTGAATGCGAAAGAATCTTTAAGGGGAGAGGTTAACCATAAATCATCCAGGCTTCAGAGGGTACTGACTATATTTCAATTTTCCATATCAGTACTATTTATTATCTCTGCAATTGTTGTCAGTTCACAGGTTGAATATCTTTCAAGCCATTCCCTAGGCTACAATACATCAGAGGTGATCAGCATTCCGATAGGTAAGGGAATTGACAAAGAACAGGCATTGGAGAGGATGCGCGCGGAGCTCTCCAGGTATACTTGGGTAAAAGCTGTGAGTGCATCAGATGCTAACTTGGGACTGGGCAGCGATGGGACCTTGAGAAGTAGCATTTTAAAGTTTTCACATGAAAATAAGGATTACAGCACCAATTTTATGCGTGTAGATTACGATTTTCTCAAAACTCTAGAAATAAAGTTACTTGCGGGGCGTGATTTCGAACGTAACATGTCAACAGATACTTCTTCTATAATTATTAATAGAAAGATGGCAGAGCAGATGGGCGGTATTAAGCGAATTTTAGGAAAAAATATTGCGCTAAATAAAGGGAGTAAGGTTATAGGAGTAGTCGATGACTTTCACTTTCAGCACCTCCGGAAGAAAGTTGAGCCATTGAGCCTTTACATTAATCGAAATGTATCTGATATTGAGTACCTTTTTGTCAAGGTGGATACGGACTTTCTTCCAAAATCGATGGAGATTATTTGGAAGATATGGAAAGAGGTGAATCCAACTGCGGACATTCCCGCATCTTATCTTGATGAGAATGCAAATAATTTATATAGAAAGGACCGGACATTTTCAAAGATCGTAATGATAGGCACTGGTATTGCCATCGTCATTTCTTGTATGGGGCTTTTTGCATTGGCATTGTCTGCCACTGCAAGGAGGGCTAAGGAGATTGGAATCCGAAAGGTCTTGGGTGCATCGGTCTGGCGCGTGATAAGACTCGTTTCGTCGGATTTCATTAAGTTGGTCGTCTTGGCATTTGCAATTTCTGCCCCCTTGGCCTGGATACTCCTGAACTCTTGGTTGCAGATTTATGCATATAGGATACAAATAGAATGGTGGATGATGGGAATTGCTGCAATAATCGTATTTCTGATAGCATTCTTCACCATTTTTTGGCAAACCTTTCGTGCAGCTACTGCAAATCCTGTTGAATGTTTGAGAATTTGATTATGCTATTAATTTTGGAGCAAAGCCCTAAATAAACTAAGAAATGGGATCCCTGTTCTGTGTGTGGGCTCGAAGCAATCAAGATAATTTATTATTAAAAGCAATTGCTTTTAA
>NZ_DKST01000003.1:34477-41087 GCF_002472835.1 Sphingobacterium sp. UBA7249
TGGTCGGTCCTAGGGATCGGACCTGTGACTGCCAAGAGTCTACTGGTCGAACTGGAGGACATCATGTATCAAGAATTTTAAGCACTTATGATGTTTAATCAAACAAGCCACTATCTCGAAAGGGGCATAATAAACCCGATGTCATATATACTCCACCGGGCTAAATCAAATTATTACCTTTTAAATCTTAGATAAATATGTGGAAATAAAATATATCAACTGTTATGAACTGTCAGGCAATTAAAAAGCCCAATGAATACCGGAAACCATTGGGCCAAATGTTAGCTAGTTTAAATATAATGATGTTATGAAGTTAAATAAAATAACAATAAAAACAAATAACCCGATGGAATCAGAATTACCATCGGGTTAAACAAAGATACAAAGTGTGTTTGAATGAATTATTTGAAGATAATTAATCTTTTAGATATAGGGAAATAAAAAGCCCAACAGCATGGACACCATTGGGCTATAACCAATTTTTGTAATGATAAACTACAAGGATTTNNAGGAAATTAAAATGAAAACAAGAGAAAAGGGATTGGCATTGACCCAAACCCGTACAGTGATCCGATTGGTATTCCTACCATTGGATATGGTTTCACATACTATCTGCCCGATAAGTGAAAGGTAACGATGCAAGACAGAGCATTGACCGAACATCGGGCTACATGTATGCTGAAGGATATCCTGAAGGGATATGAGAATGATGTAAACAGGCTCGTCCGTGTGCAGTTGACACAGAACCAGTTCGATGCCTTGGTGAGCTTTTCCTTTAATCAGGGAGCGACAAACCTTGGCAAGTCTACATTATTGAAGATGCTCAAAATAAACCCAAACGATCCTTCCATCGGTGAGGAATTCGGGAATTGAATAAGGCCGGGAGAAAGGTGTTTGCAGAATTGGTAAGAAGGAGAAAAGCAGAAGCGGATTTATAATTCAGTAAGTAAGGAGATGAATGAGTTAGAAAAAGAGCAATAGGCACAACCAAAAGGTAGCAAACAGCCAACTTTCATGCAAATAGTTAGCCATCCTGTTACCTATGCATTGATGGTTGTGGTGTCTGTATTCTGGTTTGTCCTCTATTGGGTAACCGATAGGGGCGACAGCCAGAACGTCAAGATGATCCAGAGCCAGGACGGGCTTTACCGGCAGATGATCGAGGAAGTAAGGAAGCATGTCACGCCTGCAGTGGACAGGATAAATGAAGCCGCTACCAAAGTGGACAGTGCTGCAATTCGTGTTGATAGTGTTGCTCAACAGCAGAAACCAAGGAAAAGTGCAAAGAAATGAGTTGGTTTGTATTAGTGTTCTTTGTGATAAGCGTGAGCTATCATCCAAAGAGCGAACCAAGCAAAAGGAATGGACTGGCTGAGACTATTGAAACATTGTTATCAAACTCGACACGATTTCCAATAAGCTAGATAGAATTTCACAGATGATCGAACAGTTATGAGATTAATTTTAATGGCAATGGTCTGCGCTCTACTGACTGGGTGCGGACTTTTCAAGAAGTCAAAGATAGTGGTAAAACCCTAGCTATCATAGAGATGAGTAAAGATATCAAGGGCAGTGCGGACACCAAATAGGAGCATGTGGACTGATCCAAAACTGATGTAAAATCAAGCGTCCAAAGCGATGAAAGCACAAAGGTTTATCCAACTAAGTGGACCGAGATTAAAATCAATCCTGATGGCTCTATGACGTATCAAGCTTACAGTATAATTCAAAAGGCAAGAAGGAACAGCAATGAAGCTAAGAATATTGCTAATGATATAAAGAATACTTTGGATCAGAAGGCAGACAGTGTCGATGAAGAAAAAGGAAATAAAGAAGAAAAGAAGCAGTCCGAGGAAAGGACCAGTACACCGGATAAAGGGGCAATATTCGTCAATAAAATTGGATGGGTAGTAGCAATACTCATTGTGTTGATTGTGGGTGCGTGGTGGTTCTTTGGTATTGGGAGGAGGAAGTGAGATTTTGGAACGAATATTGCAAATTATGTTTATATAGCACAACTATTTTTAATACCTGTTAGAATTTTACATAAGACAGTACTAGCAGTTAAGCCACTGTAAAAGGTGGCTTTTTCATAAAAAATCCCCAATCTAAACATAAGACCGGGGATCTTGATAAGAAATTTTATGGAAAAACTAATTAGCAGCCCTTTTTAAATTTTCCCTGATACATGGAAACAGGGAGTAGGATATATGTTTATTGATAGGGCTATGTATTTCCAAATTTAAAAAGGTAAGGATTTCAAGTCAAGGGTTTTAAGAATTTTTAACAGTTCCATAGAACAGCATCAACCGATCATAGCTTGGGCATTTTTCAATTTCCTTTTTCCAGTTGTCACAGTCTCTGAATTGTGTAGCTAAAAACCTCTCTGCATTACATACCACCATGTGCGTAGCGATCCGTATATTATCCTCATATTGCCTGTTCAGCAATTCTCTCCTTAATTCATCTAATGTCATCTGGCAAAAATAAAAAATCCCCAATCCATTTGCTATGTCGAAAACAAATTAGACCAGGGATAAACAATAGATATAAACTCTAAATCAATATTAAAAAACCCTGCGTTGATCTGCAGGGTTCACTTAACAAAACAATCCCTTTTCTGTCTTAGGGATTACACTCAAATGCATGAACAGATTTGAGTGACGACTGACTGAGAAAGTAAGCCGTCAGAATCGTGAATGAGACGATGCTGACTTTGGTAATGTAGTCATTAAATCAATCGCCTGTATAAACATTCGGATATATTCCTAAATTATAAATATCCTCTCCAATTTTGATTAGCCACTGTTTGCCATCCACGGTGTACATGGTCCACATTTCGCCATCAATATTTTCTATTTCAGCTTCTTTAGAATAAAATAACTCACCACTGAATGTAACAGGGAAAGTAATATTTTTCCTGTTAGACTCTATTCCCCCCCGCGCAATAAACTTTTCGCAGTTGAGAGTATGGTATCTATTGGAATCTTTTTCATGTATGATAAACAATTAATTAAGGTATTTGTGTCGAAATAAATTAATTTAAAATAAATCGAAACAATTTTATCTTATATTGTTCTATATAATAAAGGAAATGAATGAATATTCAAAATTAGATGTAAGGGCTTTTGTAAGTAGATATGCTGTTTGGATAGCAAGGACAAGGTCTAAAGAAGAAGCTATCGAATACGCTGAAAAGGTACTAAAGGATAATCCAATAATCCTAAACCTCGTTTTAGGGGATATCCAGGAAGTGGTAGATAAGAAATAGGATTTATTTTACAGATTCATCTAATTCGGTTGCTAAAAATATTGGTAATTTTGTTACATGTCAGCACCAGCATGGATTAACACCAGCATGGATTAACAGGAGCAAGCAAACGTCCGTATCCCCCCGACCAAGCAATATGTACTTGGTCGGGCGATACTTATATACGTTGACGAATACAAAAATATGATCTTTTGTTAGCTGGTCGATCTTGATATAATCTAAATCTTTTATCAGCCAAAAATACCTTAAAAATGTTTAACCTGTCCTCCTATGGATTGTAGGTATTTTTCTTAAGAGTACTTTTTGTGAATACAAGATATTCATCAAAACAATGACATACATTATATTTTTCATGATTTGAATGATCAGAGTATTTGAATTGTTCTTAAGGACTGAATCCAAGCTTTAGAAGTTCTTTTGTGGATTCCTTTACAAGCCTTAAGTTGTTTTAACCTCTCTTTTTTATTATGCATGGAATTTATGGTATTGAAGACTTTAAATCTTTCATACTTTTTTCCACCGGGTTTTTGATTTCTTAAGAGATTAGATAATGGATAATGAACAGACCATTCTTTGGCGAATTACATTTTAAGTAATAATAAAATAGAAATTATAGAAATGGTTGACTTTATGACAGAGCAAATTAGGTGCTAAAATTTATTTTGCATAATTCTGGAGCGATTGGCTAAAATAAAATATAGGAAAACAGCTAAAAACAGCCTTAACCTATACGGTTATTTTGTTGGCAAATGCTGCATATGCACAGGAATTTTCAAACAATAAAAAAAGTTATTAAGGAAAATACATTACAAGAAAAACAGAAAGAAATGCATGGAGCTATTTTAAAAAAGTCGATTAGGCGAATTTGATAACGAATATTATGGACTATATTCAGAAAATGTTAAACTGTACTTCCCAAAGTTTGGTTTTGGAAAGGGTAAGGATTGTATTAAGCAATTTGGAATGACAATGACTGGTTTTCTTCAAGGTCTTATCCACGATGTTGAAAATTTTAATTACATCCCTTCCGATAATATGGTGGTTGTTGAAGGTAGTGAACAAGGAATTAAAATGTACGTTAAGGAGTGATAGGACGATGTTACGGCCTTAGTTGCGGAGTTCTTCCAGATTCATTCAAGAAAAAACAAGGAATTCTGGATGATCTCTTTGCAGATTTGGTGGATTTTGATTTAGCAGGAAATGAAGAGAAATTTCCATGGATGGGCGTTAGAAGGGATTACACGAATAAATCCTGGAACGGTATAAGACCAATTCGAGTTCCATATGACCTGGAGAATATGAATCAGGATTTTAATAAGAGGTTAATTAGAAAAAATCCGTGTTTCAAAGGTGAGGAGATGAAAAGTCGTCTAAATGACGGTTATTAGCAACAAAAGGCAACAAACAAAGTGTGAAACCATAGCCTAAAGTGCTGTATTCCACAATTTGTCTTGGCCATTGACAGGCTTACTTGCAGCTAGAAGACAATTGTATGAATAATCCTTAGCTAATGCCAAAGTCCCATGTGCATCGATGTCCTTCAGAGCCAATTAGAAATGGAACTCTGTTGTTTCGATAATGTTTGGGTTCTCTTAAAGTCTTTGACCACCGAATTTTTTAAAATCAGATCCACAATTACATAGTATAGCTCCACATCCACGGTATTTGAAATCATCTTCGCCCTTTATACTTCCAAATTCCTTGGCCTTTTTGGATTTCCCAAATCATACACACGTTCAGTTAATTCTTATAGATTACCAACTAAACGGTTAGCTTCAGCTACAGCTACCTTTGGTGAATATTTACCCACTTCAAAAATCTGCATGATCCTTTATCCAATATCATTCGTATTCTCAATACCAATTGTAAAGCCTCCCTTTTCATAGTGGATCTGGATAAAGAAAGGCCCCGTTTGGGCAATGGTATTTTCAAGGTTCCTCGTAAATTTAGGTAGGGGTTCCTAGCCTATAGATCCATCTGGATTAGCCCATACTAATCGATATAAATTCTTTATTCTCTCTATCCTTTTCATGGCAATCAACTTTCTCGTGTTTTCATTTTTCTTTATTATATTTATATCTCTACACACATCCATTCTCAATTAATGGCCCAATGGCATTTTTGCTGTTGGGCTTTTGTTTTATAATATTATTGATTAATTTCAACAGATTCATTCAAATATGCTTTGTATTTTTGTTTAACCCAATGGAATTGGTAGGGCCATTGGGTTTTTTATCAGTACCTTTATTAAAAATTAATTCTATAATTTTTGATTCTAACCCGATGGCACCCAATGCTGTTGGGTTTTTTAATAGAATTAATTACCTTTACCATAAGTTTATGTCGTACATAGTGAGCGTTATCAAATGTTCCCAATGGATATTATTCCATTGGGTTTTTTGTTTTAATAATTGAAACATTTTAATTACTTTTAAGCGATTCGATTTTTACATAATAATCAAATAAGGCTACCCAAGAGCGTTTACGCATTTGGGTATTTTTATTTCCGGATTGCACAGGATGGTCATTGAATATTATATTATTATCTTTATAAAACAATATCAACATATTTAATCACTGACCCGGTGGCCTCTCCATTACCACCGGGTTTTTATTTAGACATATCCTTTTTGTAATGCAAATTCTATTATTTTTTCACTATATTTAAATATCAAAAACATTCATTTGGCAGTGTCGTTTTTGATTTCAATGGATTTGTTCATCCCATTGGGTTTTGTTTTAAATATTATTTTGTTAACTTCATGATATTATTACATCGTTACAAATAAACTAGCTATCGATAAGCCCAATGTCACCTTATTCATTGGGCTTTTTTAATCATAGCTAAATGGCGGCTTGTTAATTAATTAAACTTACCGATGATTTAATTAGACTCACATTCAACATAGGTAGCATTACATAAAAGCCATTAGTATNNAGTATACAAATCTGGTTTAAGAACTGTATTTTGATAATCCACAATCTCAATGTTTTTACCTGACAAATCGAAATCACTCCAATTTGATATTATCTACCATCGAACTTGAGTAATCAAAATATACCATAAAACCATAGTTTACAGGAACCATAAATACGCTCAATATAATCCCAACTGTTGTTTTGGTTAAATCAGTGTAAATAAGATAGAAAGGTTAAAGTTCGGTTTTATAAAACTTATAGCATAAAGAAATCCCCAACCAATTAAGGAAGGGGCTCAAAATTCAACAAATAAATTCAACATTAAATCTTATTAAGATAAAGCTTGAATTTACCTTTTACTAAATCAAATCCGTCGTTTTCCGCAATTGATGGGATTGTGAATTCAAAAGTGCCTTCAAT
>NZ_DKST01000019.1:0-19087 GCF_002472835.1 Sphingobacterium sp. UBA7249
GAGCAAGAACGTTTCGATCATATATTTACCTATAGCATTCAATCGGATGAACGCTTAATCAAAAGCAATAAAAAGATTCCGTCGATGTTGATTCAGCCAATTGTCGAAAATGCCGTACATCATGGTATGAGGAATCTCCATGGCAGAAAAGGCAAGATATTGATCCGGACAGCTTTAAAAGAAAAGGAAATTAGGATTGAAATTCTGGATAATGGTGTTGGTTTTGATCAGTTTCATAAAACTGGAAATAGTAATTTCAAGAGTACCTCATTTGGTTTAAAAGGAGTACAAGAACGATTACGTATGCTCAGTAGTGATGAGTCAGCAGAATCTGCTTCACTCACAATTGACAAAAAACCTGATGAGGAAGATTTTACGGTCCGGATTACGATCACGCTTCCTGTATAGGCAATTATCTCCTTATAGGCATTTTTCGAAAAAAATACTTATGTATTTAAACTTTTAGTCTATTGGGAAAATCTCGATCACATTGTTGGAGGATTCAATAAAAATAGAAACTTTTATTTCCCACAGCCCATGTCTGTGTTTTTTAATCCCTGTTAAGATTTATATTTTGTCGCAAACCAATAAAGATTGATGTCAGTAATACTACGCTGTACGCCCACATGAGCCAAGAACCAAATGTTGCAGCTCTGCTTGACGGCATGTTGGGGTAGATTTGTTCAAAAAAATGAATAACGAACGTATCGAGAACCATTCCTGGTAATACCAATAGCACACCAGCGACTATATTTTCAAGACCCGAAAGTTTAAATCTTTTAAAAGTTAGGGCTGAAATCAAAATCAATGCAGGGATTACAACTATATATAAGCTAGTAAGTATTGCTGATGAATCTGTGATAAAAAAGAACTGTCCCGCAAGACGAAAAGCCAACGTTGCCAAAAACCAAATTAAAAATCCTACAGCAAGTATTGGTAAAACAAACGTTTTTTTCATTTTCGAAATTTTGAACAAAGGTAATAATTATTAAACCCCACTTTCGGGATTCAGTTACAAGAAAATCCTATGCTTGATGATGAAATTACAGAAATTTTTGTAAATATTCTGGACTTTTGCCTTCAAGGCTATGTATTCAATGTCGTCACAACATTCCTCATCTAGCTTAGCGAAATATCTAAAATCGTTTAAAAATAGCAAGTCCTTTAGTAAATATTAACATTATTTTGTCAGCTTTATTCCGAGCATTTTTCTTTTTAGTCAATATTTATGGAGTCCAATACTTTTTATAATATTTTAGCTGTGATTTTACATCGGGATCTTTCCCCTTTAATTTCCGATAATAACTCGTTAATATGATACCGGGCATGTCGTCAGGATGTCTTATTCCCCGTTTGGCGAAATATGCAGAAAGCCTTGAACCTCCCCAGAGTCCCCAATTATTTCTCATCCACATTCCAAATCCGAAATGTGTGCCAGCCATAAACTCTGACTCTGTCATTTCTCTTACTTTATTTTTAGTGCTATCATCCCAGAACGATTCAATCTGGACAAAACAATCTTTAAGGTTTTTCGGAATATAAATACCGGCAATTGTGTCCGCAATCATTCGCTGTTTAATTTCCTTTTTCAGTTTGTTTTCCTTCAGTTTGAATGACTTTAGGAGAGAATATTTGTCAAGTAGTGTGAATTTTCTGCGCTGATTACATTTTTGTCTAAATCAAATAACACATTGCGAAACTCAATGTGTCTGTCGTTAATTTTGTGATTGGTTAGTATTTCGGGAAAGTATTTTGTCATATCGGTCGATTGAGTAGTATGGGTAACGGTTCACAGCTTGGCAATAGTTGGGGATAAATTGGATTAAAAGTTCAATTTAGCACAAACCTTGGACAATGCTACGAGCCATAGCTAAATTAATAAATTTTTGAAAAGAAAATATAATAATCGTCCGATGAGAGGATATATGGCTTATTAAGCCAAATTAGTTGTTTGACAAGGAAAGCTACTGGTGACTGCACATAGTTTTAGTATCCCTTCGACATTGAAATCCTGGATTGACCATATTTCGATTGCTGGAAAGACATTTTCCTATGCTGATGGTCATGTAAAAGGACTTCTTAAAAATAAAAAGGTCTATCTTAACTTTGCGGTGGGCGGTATCTATGACAATGGAATCGTGGATAACATGGAAATGTAACTTCGCACTTTCTTTGGATTTATCGGAATATCAGATGTGGAGGTCTTCAAGACGGAGGGTACGATGTTACTTGGGCTTAAGGACGAAAATATGTTATTGGCGACGGGAGAAATTGAAGCCGCTATCGCCTGATCTAATTGGTCAAAATCTGTTGCAGTCTTTTCAATTGTAAGGGTTGGATCTCCCTTAGTGATGCTACCCGTGCCTTTACCATCAATTTTCGAATGCGGAGGAAATCAGCAATTCATCACCGAACTCTCTGCTTTTAAAAAGTCTTGTTTTTTGGGGATGTTTTTTTTAGAGAATTAATAACGGATCATTTAATATTTGAGAACATAGTCCATCAGTAGAAACAGGAGATAATTGATTGCATAAAGGAGGTACGGCTGCCTTGAGTGGGCAACCGTCTCCACTAACTAAACATATGATTACACTGATCAAGCTCTACCAGCGCATTTTATAACTATTTGGCAAAAATCTCAGCTAGCTTTTTATCTAACTCTTCACCACGCAAATATTTAGCAATGATTTTTCCATTTGGATCAACCAGGAAATTCATCGGAATAGCCTTGACATCGTACATGGCCCCAGCTTCATTTTCCCATCCCTTAAGATCACCCACCTGTTTCCAAGTCAGTCCATCATCCTGAATAGCTTTTAACCATTTCGCTTTATCCGCGGCTTTATCCATGGAAACTCCTAGAATTTCAAAGCCTTGTTGCTGGTATTTCGAATAGGCTTTTACTAAATTTGGATTTTCACGACGGCAAGGTGCACACCAAGATGCCCAAAAATCAATCAGGACATACTTTCCACGGTAGTCTGATAATTTGACCGGTTTACCGTCAACATCGGGCTGCGTAAAATCTTGCGCTTCTACTCCTTCGCTCGTTTTTTTGACCAGGGCAATACGCTTAGCAAGGTCTTTCCCAAGAATAGAGTTTTGCAAACTCGGATCTAATGTGCCAAATATTTTTTCGGCTTTGACAGCATCAAACTCTGGTGGTAATGTTGAATTAAATGCCATCAAGGCCATATAGCTTTTTGGATTCTTGGAAACATAGTCCAACTTTGCATCGATTGTCTGTTGCTGTATCACATTTGCACGATCTTCCAATGTTTTAATGTATTTGGGGTTTTGCTGATCTGCGAGCGATTTGGACTTATATTCATTTTCCAATACTTGATACTGGTCGTAAATCGGCTTTAGCATAGCATTTACCCGATCATTTTCTGCATTCAAAGGAGATCCAGTTATTTTTGCATGTCGTATAGAATCTGCCGCCGCGAATTTGATTGTTGTTCCTTCTATCAAAAAAGGCAATATATCTTGCTTTGGTGGTTTGGCCGGATCGAAAGGGGCATTATCGTGAATGATACGTAAATGCGCTTCCATCGGTGACGGAATTGTTCCTTTAAATTCAAATTTTCCATTTTTCATTTCAACAGAATCAATCTGTTCTTTTCCATCGTAGCTCAGACGAAGGTAGGCTTTTGCGGGTTTATCTAACTTGCCCACCGTACCTTGCAGTGTATAATTTTGCTGCGCATATCCCATCGCTGGCAATATACAGGCCAATGCGAGGGTCCATTTTATATTTCTCATATTTATTCGGTATTTATTCTACTATTTGAAAATTTATCTTGACACGTTTTCAGTACCTTTTTTTAAGGTTTGCCCGACAATGCCCGTTTGTAATAATTGTTTATAAAGCTTTTCGTCACGAAGGACAAGTAGGGCGTCCTGGAAACTCTTGTTAGCTTCATTCCTGATGCGCGCCATATAATCGCCACCAGTATAAAGTAGTGAGGCAACCTGCGCTTTAAATTCTATGTCGATGGCAGCATGGGCGCTTTGATGATCTTCTGGAGGAATAGCAGTGGACTGCTTACGTGCTGCTGAAATCAGCTGTCTATGCACTTCTTTAGGCACATTAAATCGGGAATTAAATGCGGTGAAGTCTGGATAAGCTCCCAGTAACGCGCGACGATTTTGCTGTACAAATTCAAATCCACCTTTGGCAACAATCCCATTGTTCATGAACTGTGCCATCCAGGTGCTATATAGATTTGTGTCGATGGGCACAAATCGGTCTGGCATGATGCCTCCGCCGCCATACACGGTTCTTTTATTAGTCAATGTGCTGTACTTTAAAGAATCTGGAAAAGAAATATGCCCTGCTTCCAATAATTCTTTAGAGGCCATACGGCGATTAAAATCCTGGAAATAATCTTCCTTTCCTTTGGTATAGGGTTTCTGAATTGACCGTCCGGATGGAGTATAGTAGCGGGCTCCTGTTAGATGCATTTCTGAACCGTCAGACAATGGAACAGGTTTCTGCATGAGGCCTTTTCCAAAACTGCGCCGACCGATGACCACAGCGCGATCCCAGTCCTGAAGTGCTCCTGTCACGATTTCACTGGCTGAAGCCGTGGATTCATCAATTAGGACCACCAATTCCCCTTCATAAAATTGACCATAACCGCCAGTGAAGTAGTAATCTTTTCCGCCTTGGTTAGGAACGGAATAAAAAACAATTTTCTCTTTGGGCAAAAATTCATCTGCGACACCAATAGCGGATTGCACATAGCCGCCACCATTACTCTGCAGGTCTAGGATCAATTTTTTCATTCCCTGGCTTTTGAGGCTCTTTAAAGCAGCGTCTATTTCCTGACGCGTGGTCTGATTGAAAATTGAAAGTGCAATATAGCCGATTTCCTTGTCGACCATATAGCTTTCACGAACGGATTTCTCCAGTATATTTTCGCGTACAATGCTTATATTTTTGCTGTCGGTGCTTCCCGGTGACACGATAGTCAACACAACCGGTACATCTTTTTCACCGCGCAATTTTTCCATAATCTCACGGTTCCCCCATTTTTCCCCAACGATGCTATCGCCATCAATACCGAGTATTTGGTCACCAACACGGATTCCTGCACGCATGGCTGGACCATCTGGATTAACTTTTGTCACGAAGGTCTGCTCATTATTTTTTAGAAACTGAATGCCAATTCCAGCAAAACTTCCACTCATGACCACACGCATTTGCTCGGCTTCCTCACGACTAGTATAGCGTGAATGAGGATCTAAATCCGATATCATTGCTTTAATCGCGGCATCTACCAAATGTTCTTCATTTACCTGGTCGACATAATTCTGCTGAATAAGCTTTAGTGCCTCCTCAAATTTATATTTTGGATTCATCTGAGCCTGCAAAGACAGTCCCAGACCGAGCATTCCGACGAGTAAGCTTGTTGCTTTACTATTCATAGTGTATCTTGGTTTAATAGTCTATTTTTCGTTTTTAAGGATTTCAATAGCAAGGGATAGTTCATCCATCAATTTACTCGGACTTCCCGAATAACCTCCTGAGCAATAGCGCACACGACCGTTTTTAACAATGATCTTGCGTGGAATGGAAGAGTCACCGAACAATGGAACCAATTGTCTAAATAGTACATCTTGTTCTTTAGTTACTGGATTGACGGAATCGTGTAAGAGATTGAAACGGAAACCTTCACTACGGACATAGTTGACTGACTTATCTTTATAATTTCCGGTCTGCATGGTACCCAGCATATATATCGCAACCTGTTTGTCCTGTGCATATTTATCGACTAAAAGCTGCATTCCGGGGAATGCCATGATACATGGTCGACACCAAGTCGCCCAGAAATCCACTACCACAATTTTGTCTTTCCAGTCTTCTGGCGTAACAAATAGCCCTTCAGCGGTTTCTAAACGAAAATTAGGCATCGGATGATTGACCCAGTTATGATCAACATACGCTTGCATTGCGGCTTTTTCTTTATCAGATTTTAATCCCGCCAGATAAGTTTGATAGCCACTTTCATCATTGGGGTGTCCTTTTAAGTAAATTGATTTAAGTTTGTCAAACATCCGCGGCGTCATCGCATTGTATCGCGCGCTCATTTCCAGTAAAGGCAGGATTTGCTTATCATCCCCAAGCCCTTCTAAAACCTGAAGATTAATTTCATTCAGTTCGGCATTATTGTATTTAGCATCTTCGGAGAGCAGCGTGAAGTATTTCCGTGCTTCTGTATATTTTTTGAGATCATTTAACAAGGAGATATGTGTAAAGAGACGGTCATTCAAGTTTTTAACCACATTGGAATCTGCCTGTGCCTTATTTTCAAAGTCAACCTGATAAGAATTGTCGTTCCGTCGAGCGATCAGTTTAGGCAAAACAGCTTCGGAAACTTGATAAAGGCTATCTTTTCCTACTGTCTTGAACATGTAAGCACGCATAATATTCCATCGCATCAACTCATTTCCTGTGCGGAAATCGATATCATCGTAAAGCTTAGCAAATTTGTCTAGCCGCTTAGTATCGAAATAAGCCGAACCTAATCCCCGGTAAACCGCATAATAGATAAATCCCTGACCATTTGAACTTTGTCTCCATTGCTGAAAAGGAAAATCCTTCAAAAAATTTTCATATATATCGATTAACTCATCGTTAGTAGGATTGCCGACCATCGTATTACGATAAGCGATGAATCGCGCCGTCGCTCCCTTCGGATAATCAGCATTTACGCGCTGCTCAATTAACTGCGTTAATTCCCTATCTTGTAAACCTGCGCTACCAAAAGAATAAAGCTGACCAAGTACATCATCCGTGAGGTCTTTTTGTGCCAATTGAGTCATGATGAGTTTCTTAGCGTAAGCATTAAAAGCATCACCTAAAGCCAATTTTTGTAAGTTCATAAAAGACTGAAAATAGCGGAGGTATTGCTTTCCGGACAAGGCAAACTCTTTATCAGCCAAGCCTTTGAGGTATTCTGTAGGCATCGCTGCGGGCTGGTTGCCATAATAAGTGAAAATTCCACCTGCTGCTATGGTGGGCTGTTGGAAGGCAGCCTCACCAAGAAAGGCTCCCGGTACAGCTTTTCCTTTTGCATCACTTAAAGCTACTGCATAGCCTCGATCCTGATTGTTATCTATTACGTCGGGATGATCAAATTCGCCCTGATAGAATTTTACAGCAATAAAAGCCGTTGTCGATTTGACAGGTAGCACTACTGTCCATAGCCCTGCTGCATTTTTTTGCATGGGAAGACTAATTTGCCTCCATGAAAAATCTTCGAAGAGAAAACAGGTCGCATTTATTGCATCGCTAAACTCAAGATCTTTATCCTTGGCATCGTATAGCACTTGAACAGGTTCAGATGTTCTAGGTTTGGCTGGTTTAAAAACACTGCTGTCAAATCGAGGCTGTGCATATGACACAGCCTGAATAAACAATAGTACTAAAAAAATAAATTCTTTTTTCATCTTATATTATATTACATTGGTCTTTGACCTATTTCTGGATTGAGCTGTAAATATTTATTTGCTACTGGATATACATAGCTAGCACTATTAATTTTGAGTGTATACTCTTGATTTATAAATTGTCTTTTAAATTCTTTTGCCAATTTAGCATCAAGATTGAACCGACGCATATCCAGCCAGCGTAAACCTGTTCCGAAAAACTCCCGTCGGCGTTCATCCACGATGATTTGTAAAGCCTGGTCTGCTGAAGTTGCCGATAAAGGTGTAAAATCCTGTTGCTTGAATCGCTTTGCGCGCAGCTCGTTGACAAATTCCATTGCGGTCGCTGTATTTCCCTTTCGTGCCTCAACTTCGGCTTTGATAAGTAACATCTCTGGAACAGAAGGTCCAGCATTAGGAGCACCGACCATCACGTTCATTTTTTTTGAGCGCAATGCGCCACTTGGCATCTGACCGGTACCAGCTTGCATATAAACTGTACGTCGAAGATCTTTGGTATCAAAAAGAGAAACAAGCTCGGGATTCAATTGTTGATCAATCATTTGTCCAACCTGTTTTAAAAAATAGGTTTCAGGATGATTGAACGGAAGAGGGTATCCAGATGCCGATGTGGCGAACTGTTGTAAATCTAAAAGTGTTGCATTGTATTGAAGGGCAGCATCTGCATGCGTCGCTGCTAAATCGAAATTACGCATATGAAGATGTACAATGGCCAACAAAGCTTCTACAGCAGCTTTATTGGGATGTCTATTATTGCTTGCCGTTGTCGGAATATCAACTAATGCTTCGTTTAAATCTTGAAGTATCTGCGCATACACCTGGGCGAGCGATGCCCGCTTTAGCGAAGCAAATAAATCAGGTTGTAAAAGCAGTGGTACCCCCATTGCGTTTCCGGCAGTCTGTGGGTCATAAATGTCTCCATAAAGATTAGCCAACACAAAATAAGCATAAGCTCTTTGGATTTTCGCTTCTGCCAAGAGTGCACGCTTCTCCTTCTCTAAACCATCCTCGCTTTGCATCACTCCAGCAATGACTTCATTGGCCGTATAAATTTGTTTATAAGGTCTTGACCAGTTCAGATCTTCTGTATTATCCGGCACAAGTTGCGAGGACCAAATATAGGGCCACGCGACACTTTCAATTTGTTGTTGTTGGTATGCCAGGTTAGCAAAAGTGATATCGTCACTAGATAATATCGGTGTACTAAAAGTAGGCGAAAATACCGTTGAATTATTTAAGAGATAAGCATAATCTGTGGTATACTTTAATTCCTTACGGTTATACTGTTCAACTTCCACATATTTACGGCAGCCCTGCATAACGGCTGTCAGCGCAAAAATCGATGCAAAAAAAATATATTTGGTTTTCATGCTGTTTATTTTTTAAAAGGTGGCGTCAATGGTTAAGAAAAAATTCTTGGTAGGCGGCAAATTATTATAGGTATTCGTGCGTACATAAAGGGGATCAATACCTAGTTTATTTGCTTTCCAAAGAATACCTAAATTTCGTACGGCAGCGTTTACACCGACAGATTTAAACGGCGTCCGCTTAAGTGAAGTTGACGGTACGCTATATCCCAACGATATCTGTTGAAAGCGTATATGGCTAGCATCAATGACCATCGGATCGGAATCCCTAAACCTGTTATAGCTATTTGTATTTATGTTTTTTAAGCCCGGAACATTTGTTGTTGCTTCATCACCCGGATTTCGCCAACGCTCTGTCTGCATCTTGTTTGTGTTAAGCACGCCATAGAAAGTTCCTTGGAATTGTGGATAATTACCAAATGTTTCCAGACGTTTGACATTTCCCAGATCGTAGGTTATGCGAAAGCCAAGATTAATACCTTTATATGAAAATGTATTCATAAAACCACCAAAGTAAGGCGCCGTTTTACGTCCCATATATACGAGATCTTCACGGACAAATACATTGCGTCCCCCTTGCGTACTCTTTACGATGTCACCGTTGGCTTTGGCGATTTGTGACTGTCCCGTCTCATCGAGGCCCGCCCACTTATAGGCATATAGATAATCCAAGGGCATCCCTTCTAAAATCGAACCATTGATGTAGTTACTAATATCTGTTGCTACTAAGCGTGAATCCGTAACTTTGTTGGTGTTGTAGGAAAAGTTAAGGGTGGAGCTCCATCGAAAGTCTTTCTTGCGAATGATAAGTCCCTGTATACCCAGATCGATTCCATTAGATTGCATTGTTCCGCCATTAAATTGGAGGTCTGTCCATCCATATGTCGCATTATAAGGAAAAGTGTACAGGATATTACGCGTATGTTTTTTATAAAGATCAAATGCGATGTTTAATCTGTTATTGATCAAACTTACATCGAGTCCGTAATTTTGCGTATACACCTTTTCCCATCCAACCTCGGGATTCCGTGGTTGCGATATTGATGCCGGTATTTCACCTGTTGCATAATCAGCCCCTTCGATGTTGATGATGGTAACATTGGATCCGCCCTGCGGAACTGTACCACCGACACCATAGGTAATACGGAGGTTCAGCGCATTTAGCCAATCTACTTCTTGCATAAAACGTTCGGACTTGATATTCCATTTGGCACCAGCTGACCAGATTGGTTTAGCTCGCTTCGATCTTGAAATACCAACCAACGTAAGATCGTCAAAACGTGCACTTGCAGACAAAATGTACCTATCTTTAAGAAATGATAATGCTCCATTGGAGTAATAAGACATCTTTCGTAGGTTAGCTCTGCTAATGCCATCTGAACCCGTAATCGATTGCTGCCAGCCCTCTATCCCCATGAAGCTACCAAGCTGATTATAAGGAGCGATTGAATAGGTATCTTCATTAAAGCCATATCCCGTTTGTGATGAGCTAAAGCCTGTTTGAGAACTAATCTCTGCTCCTGCGAGAAGATTTAAATTAACGAAGTCACCCCATGTCTTATTGATATTACCTTGCAAGCGAATATTATACTGTGTGGCATTTTGGTCTCGCAATGCGATTCTTCCGCCTTGTACGAAATTTTTGGTGAACGTATTATTTTGGAAATCTACTGTGGAATAATAATTTAAAAAGTCACGCATCGAATAACTTTTTAATTCGTCAAGATTTCGACTGTTTGCAATGGTACGTTGAAGCATACCTGACAGGCTGATGTTAGCCCAGCTATTCACTTTGGCGTTGAGATCAGCATTAATTCTTATCCGATTGTCTGCAGTGGTATATTTGTTGTAGTCCAGTTCATCTATTGGACTATAGGTCCAGTCATACAATCCAATCTCTTTTAGATTTGCTGCTACAGACTCTGTAAAACGCAATGATCGCCGATTTCTACTTCCATCGGGATTAACCAATAATTCGTATGGCCTTAATCCCTCAGTCGAATTACCAATGGCATTTGCCGCAACTTGGTTAGCAACAGTATTTGTATAATTATAATTCAATCCGGTTGTCAAACTTAATCGCTGATTTAAAAAGTTTGTCGATAAAGTTGAATTCATAAAAAAGGACTGGGCCTGATTGGACCGGAATACTGGAACATCCTTTGCGTAGCTGCCCGAGAACGCATAGGTTGTCCTTCCATTTCCACCTGAAAGGGAAAGGTTGTGCTGTTGGGTCACTGCATTCTGTAGCAGGTATTTCCGAATTTGGCTGGTATTGTCAATTTGACCTAAACGATCGAGCTGTTTAGTTAACTCATCATCGCTGATCAATCCCTTTTTATTTTTATACATCCATTGAACCGCTTCACTAGCAGGTTTATTGGTATTAAAAGGTTGCCATGACGAATTCCAATCTTCCGGATCAGCTATCCAGCCATAATCGAACATTTCCTTTTCGAAATCAATATACTGCGCAGTGGTCATCCGATCCAAGCTATTAAGATCAGCTGGAGCAGAAATACTAAGGCTGGTATTATAGGAAATGACGGGGTCGCCTATTCTTCCTTTTTTTGTTTCAATGACGATAACACCATTTGCGGCCTGCGCCCCCCATATGGAAGCTGCTGCCGCATCTTTAAGTACGGTAATACTTTCGATATCTGCCGGATTTAAACGACTCAATATGGAATTGTTGGCAAATTGCGTGGTATTTTTTACCAAGTCCTGATCGATTGCCGGAAAGCCATCTATGACAATAAGCGGACGCTTAGAATCGCCATCTGTATTGAAGGTGTTTACTCCTCTGACGGTGATTGAATTCTTCACCGGATCAACCTGTACGCCAGGAATCATGCCTGCAATGCGATCCAAAAGATTAATGGATGGCACTTCCTTCAACTGTTTAGCGGTAATTTGGCCAAAAGCCCCAGTTGCACGTTCTTTTGCGATTTTTTGGTATCCTGTCGACACAACT
Organism: Sphingobacterium sp. UBA7249; assembly: GCF_002472835.1. Taxonomy (NCBI): domain Bacteria; kingdom Pseudomonadati; phylum Bacteroidota; class Sphingobacteriia; order Sphingobacteriales; family Sphingobacteriaceae; genus Sphingobacterium; species Sphingobacterium sp. UBA7249. The sequence goes on from NZ_DKST01000019.1 coordinate 11,800, forward strand.
TCAACCTCATCCAGTTGATTGTTAACCGAGCCCAGAGTGACATTGATCTGTGTATCGCTGCCGATGACCTTTCGGGTAGGCTCCATACCAACATAAGAAAAAATGATTGCTTCGGCTGGATCCTTCAAGCGCAGGGTATAGCTTCCGTCACTACTGGTGGTTACACCCGACCGTACGGCGTAGCCATCCGGTATCACAGTAACACCAGCAAGTGCTGTTCCATTATTATCTCTAACTTTGCCGGTAATGACTTTCCAGAACCTGTTGTCTCCATCATTATCGCGTTTACCCCGCGTATCTCTTATGATCGTGAAATAATTGTTCTGCACATAAAGGAACAAGAAATTGTTTGGATAAAGAAGTTCTTTTAATACTGTTTCTACAGGGAGCCTTTTATTTTTGGGAATATGCTCACTGTTGACAAAGGCATCCCGGATCAATCCTTCTTCATAGGAAAATTTAGTTCCGTAGATCCGGGTAACTTCGCTGAGAGCCTGACTGAGACTAGTTCTTTTTTGCGCAAAACTACCCGTGGTACTCAACAGGCAGACTATAGGCACAAGTAATTTAGTTTTCATAAATTTCGATTGATTAGTGTTCGTTTTTTAATTAGGTCTTATTATTATTTGTTTGTTTTTCATTTCGATGTCTACATTCATAGTATGTTTGATCACAAAAAGGATGTCATCTACTTTTTTAACAGGTATAACACCTGTAAATCGCTTATTGAGCAGTTTTGGGTCCTCAACTACGACTTGATAGCCATAATTATCCTCCAATACATCTACAATATTTGCTAAGCTGCTATGTTCAATACTGAGTTCATCACGGGTCCAGGATAACACCTTGTTTGCATCGTTAGTGACGACTTGATTTGCATTTGCCGATGCATCATAGACGAAAGTCTCTCCTGGTTTTAGTATACGATCTGCACCGTTTTGTCCCTGAACACGGATGCTCCCTTCAAACAGAGCCACTTCGATACGTCCACGACGGTCCTTTACATTAAACTTTGTCCCCAACACAGTCAATGAAAAATCCCCCACATGCACAATAAAGAAGTCGCTTTCGCGCAACCGATTTTTAACGGCAGTATGTTTTACCTCAAACATACCTTCTCCTTTAAGCCAGACTTCGCGCGGTTTATCGGTTTTCCAACTACGGACGTAGGAAATTTGAGAATTACTATTTAGTCTGATGATAGAAGAATCCGGAAGGGAAAGTTCACGTTGTTCACCGAAGGCTGTATTTGTCTCTTTTGTCCCAAATTGGCTAACTTCATATGCCACCATAATAAATAACAGGATGGCTGCTGCAGATGCTGTCCACCTTAATAAACTGCGTACGATCCGACTACGTCGTTTTTTGCTTTCGTAGATTGGAATTTGTGCTTGAATTCTCTCCCAGCGTTGGTTACTACTTAAGGTACTTTGTGCAGTCACCTGATTTTGGATCAACATGACCCATGTTTTGGCAAGAGCCATTTCGTCGGATAGATGTGGGTAATGAAGGCTAAGCTCAGACCAAAAATCGTTTGAGGTGGCTTCCGGCATTAAAGCCGTCAGCACAAAATCCTCATCTGCAAAAAAATCTGCTGCCTTATAATCTTTATATTTTGATAATCGAGAGTTCATACTGTTTTATATAGGTTACACCACTCAACAGATTTTTACCCCAATAAATTTTATTTTTTTTAAAAATAGGTTGCACCAGTCAAATCATCAAAAGGCAGCGTATAACTGAAGGAGATGAATAAAAACTGGTTATATTTATTAGAGAAACTTGCCGATCGGCGCAAGATTTAATTGTAACGGAGCTGGTTTAGTATATGAAATAGTACCAATAGACCAAATCTTCCGAAATGTTTTCTCAAACTATCCAATGCACGGTAGTACAATTTATAAGTATCTTTGGTCGAAAGTCCCATAATTTCGGCGATTTCGTCATACGGCAATTCTTCAAAAAAACGCAGGTGAATAATTTCTCGTTGACGTGCTGTCATCTGCATAAGTGCTTGATCAAGCTTACTTTTTATCTCTAGGGCACGCTCCTGACGTATCATGCTGAGATCATGAGGGAGCTCGATGGCAAACGGCAAATAATCGACAGAAGAATTTGCAACATCGACTCTTCGGAATGATTGTTCTATTTTCTTGATCAGCGTCCGCCGAAAAGCCTTAAAAAGATAGTTTTTTACAGCGACATCCGAACTTAAAGAATCCTTGTTGCACCAAAGTTTGACAAAAAGCTCTTGAATACTGTCTTCGATAATTTCTTCGTCCTGCGTAAATTTGAATCCGTAATTGAACAACAGTTGGTTATAGCGTTCAAAAAGTATTTTGAACGAAGGTTCATGTCCAACTTGAAACATTTTCCAAATCTGTTGATCAGAGTTCATTTATAAATTTGAGACGTTTTGCTTTTCAGTTTAAGTAGATAAAATTTCATCCAAATCTAGTAATTTTTTTCAATCAACCTAATCTTTGGTTAGATATGAATAAGAAATGCTATTAATAAATCTAAGGCATATATATCACATAAGCATACAATTAAATAAACATCTCAAAATTCCCCAACTAGCTTATCGAGATATGTTTGCCATTACTAAGCCTCATTATCCTCTTCATACCTATTTAAACCTTAAAGTAAAGAACAAATTTAATGAAATGAAAATCATTACGGCTAAGGTCTCCTATGGTCTTTTTGATGGAATAAATGACATCCAATATGAACCATCCTTAGAAAACCAATGCTGACAATTGATGTTTTTTTTAGAATTTAAATAATTTGAACTAAATCCCAATTGAAACGCTTCTTAATAGCAATACTAGAAAGATATTTATTTCTGGAGCTTATTTATGTATTGATTTACATAAATAGGCGATGGAAATGATATATGTTAAGTAAATTCATACTATAGGATAAAGATAATGAGTAAAAAGATTTTTTTATGTGATGATAATATTCCCATTTTGGAAACCTTAGAAATGGTATTAAGTATGACCGAGGCAATGATAGTAAGCGAAAGCAAAAGTTCAGAAGCTTTGGGACGCCTTTCGGAAGAAAATCCCGATTTATTTATTTGTGATTTATGGATGCCTGAGCTTAGTGGAGAGGATCTTATTAAGCAGATTCGAACGCATAGGGAATTTGACAACATGTCTATACTTTGCATTTCTGCTTCTTACGAAGGTAAGGAAATCGCCATCAAAGCAGGTGCAGACTATTTTCTACCTAAGCCTTTTGAAATGAATGAGCTATTGTCAATTGTAAATGATGTATTGGCTTCATGCAGATTATGATCTAATGGGAATTCAAAATAAAAAGTAGACCCTTTACCTTTTAAGCTATCCAATTCGATCTTTGTGCCGTGACACCGAAGTATCTCTGCTACGATGTATAGACCAATCCCAAATCCTGAAATATTTGAGGAATTTAGATTATCTACCCGATAAAAAGGTTTGAATAAGTTCTTCTGATCACTTTTATCTATTCCAATTCCTTCATCTTGTACATATATCCTTAGTTTATCCGCTATTATATCACACCCTATGAGGATATTTTTGCTCGAAGGTGAATATTTTATAGCGTTACTCAACAAGTTCGTCAATACCTGGCCCATTTTGTTCCGGTCGGCAAATATCGCTATGGCTGGATCGCACAGCAGCTCAATTTTATGGTGCGGAGATAATAAGGAAAGTTCGCTTTTACATTCTTCCATGATTGCAAATAGCGTGAAAGAAGATTTTTGAAGTTGCAATTTTCCGCTTTCTACTTCCGCCACGCTTAGAAAATCTTGTATCATAGCCATCATTTTCTTTACTTGCATTTCGATCTTCGATCCGATCAATGCGCTGGACTGATTGAACATCTCTGGACGTTGTTGCATGATCTGAGCGCTCAGTAATAACGTGGTTAGTGGCGTTTTCAATTCGTGGCTAGCCATCGAAATAAAGGCATTTTTTCTTCTTTCTTCCTGTTTTTTCTCTGTGATGTTCCTTGCTATTTTAGATACACCGATAATTTCTCCTGCATCATTTTTTATCGGAGAGATCGTAAGGGACAGATCGATTAATTTTCCATTCTTAGTCCGACGGAGTGTTTCAAAGTGTTTAATGGAGTGGCCCTGCCGCATTCGGCCCAAGATATAATCCTCTTCACTTTGCCTATCCGGTGGAATTAATTTTAAAATTGATTCACCGATCATTTCATCCGAAGTATATCCGAATAAATTCTCAGCAGCATCATTCCAGCTTGTAACAATACCTTCGAGGGTTTTACCGATGATAGCATCGTAAGAAGAGTCTACGATGGCCGCTAGTTTAGCTCTTTCTGCTATAGCGCTTTTTTGATCCGTGATATCCATTATCGCTCCTATTATGCGTCGGGATCTTCTGGCATCACTAAAATAGGCAGCTCCCTGCACCTTGATCCAGGCAATTGAATCGGTACTATTTTTAACAATCCTGCAAGTAAACTCAAAATGTCCATCCGAGTTACTATCGCTCAATTGCTTTACTTGTTGGAAGACATATTCCCTATCTTCTGGATGAATCAGTGCTAACATGTCATCCACATATTTCAAATCAGCTTCTATATCCAAGATCTGTTTGGATTGTTCGGAGAAATGTACATTTCCAGATTCAGAGTTCCAATCCAAGGTACCCAAACCTGTCGCGGCCAATGCCAGACGCAAACGTTCTTCCTTTTCTGCCAGCAAAGCTGTCAGTTTGTTTCTTCTCTCTTCGGCGATAAGAGATTCGGTGATATCTTTTGTAAAGCACATCGAATGGATAAATTCGCCATCTTTCATTAAAGCACTGGAGTTTATGATGACATGTTTTACTGATCCATCCTTGCATTTGAGTGTTGCCGGATGGTCGTTTACCTTCTCATTGCTGGCCAGCAACTGAAGTATTGTAGCTATTGTATCTTGATCCTGATGAAAATCCTGTATTTGAGCACCGATATATTCCTCTTTTTTGTAACCGAGCAGATCGAGTTCGGCTTTGTTCGCCCAGGTAATAATACCATTCCCATTCACCCAATGAAGAGGCATAGATGCATTTTCAATAAAATCGGAAAGCTCGGATACCCTTTGTCTGAGCAGAATATTCTCTTGATTTAATTGCGCCAATTTCTCTACGGATGTGATCATTGTTTTAAAAGGGTTTTACTGTCAACTTGTTAAAGGTATTCATTATTTAACGAGCGATATGTTATTTAGTGTTATTTTGAATATTTTTGTTATCAATCGTTCAGAACAGGCTGACGAATGCCGTGCAATAAACTATATTATTTGCAAAAAACAAAGTAGTTTTTATTTTGTTATGATACAAGGAAAATTTGATTCTAGTATGAAAAAGGACGAACAGATTATTGAACTGATTCAGCTCAATGAGGACCTAGAAAATTATTTTAACAATACAATTATTCCGCAGTTATTTGTGGATGCGGATTTGATATTGCGAAAATTTACTCCGCCTGCCATGAAACAATTTAACCTTAAACCAGAATTCATGGGCATGGCTATTGAGGATATCAAAGATAACTTTAGGTTTCCGACCTTAATTCATAATATAAATTCGGTGATCGCTACCGGGAAAATCCTGGAGAAAGAAATCCAGACTACGGATTTAAAATGGTTTCAAATGAATATCCTTCCTTACCATGTCCGTAATGAAAACAGAACGAATGGTGTTATCATAACTTTTGTCGATATCACGCCCCGTGTGAGGGATCTTGAAGAACAGGAAAAACTTTTATTGGAACATGAACTATTGCTCGATACAATTGCGCATGATATTAAAAATCCCATAGTCGTGATCAATCTTACTTTGGAATTGATCAAAAATTTTGAAGATAAAAATTCAGACAAATTTCTTACGCTTTTACAGAATCATGAAAAAAGTTTGATAGAAATTAAAAAGGTCATATTTGATCTTACCGAGAGGCGTTGGGGGGAGCAGAGATATCATGCTACTGCTGAATTGATTGATCTACCAAATATTATCGAAGATGTACGTTTGAGTTTGGCGCCACAGATTATAGAATCTGATATACAGATAAAGCAAAATTTAAAAGTTTCCGAAATTACTTTTGTGCGACGTAAATTGCGCAGTGTACTATATAATTTAATCAATAACGCGATTAAATACACACCGGTATCACGCTCGGCAGCGATATTGGTAAGTTCTTACGAAGAAAGTGACTATGTGGTCATTTCGGTCAGAGATAATGGAATCGGTATGACTGCTGAAAATCAAAAGACAATTTTTGAAAAGTTTAAACGCATCAGCAAGTCTGTAGAGGGATCAGGAGTGGGGCTTTATCTTGTCAACACAATTGTGACACAAGCCGGAGGAAAGATCGAAATACATAGTGAACCAGATAAGGGGACGGAAATAAAGGTGATGTTAAAAAATGAAATAGTCAAAATTTAAGATCAGCTTCATGAACAAGTATATTGTTCATTTCTTTGCAATCCAATTTAGATCGTAAATACGTATCTTTCCTGTTGATGACAATTGCCGAAGTTTGAAAACTCCGAGGTGATTGCTATTTTGGAATAAAACAGGCTGTCAATATAAATATGGCTTACAGATCATTATGGTTTGAATCCGATATTTTTTTGAGCGCTTTATTTTCAGACCGTATGTTTAAAAATTCAACAAGTACAGAAAATGCCATAGCAAAATAGATGTAACCTTTTGGAATATGCTGGTCGAATGCCTCTGCTGTCAGAGAAACTGGAATTGCAACAATAAAATGGACATGTATTTAAGCTGCAATATTTTGTTTATTGATTTTTCTAGCAAACTCCTCTGGTGATTTAAATGGATCTGTTTTCTTTTAATCATTAATTTATGCTCTTTGAATATCTTTTGTTGGAGAGTCTTAAATTTTTGGTCGGCAGCTTTGGGTACAGCACTAGAAACAATGACTCCAATAAAGTCTTGCGCACTTTGCTTTATTTTACTGTTTAATATGTTGAACGTACTTTTTATTTGTTCGACTGCACCATCAAGTGATTGTCCTTTAAGTTCAACCAGATAAAATTTTTGATTTTCTCTTATTGCAAAGAAAAAGTCACATTTTCGGACATTATTGTCTTTGATAAGGCAGTTATCTATATGAATTTTACAAATGCTTTTCTTGCTTCGATTGTTAATTACGAACTTTTTTCCATTTTCAAAAGCGACGGATGAATTACTGTAACAATCCATATCACCTCCTAATGTAGCATATATATCCTTGCACGGCATATTACGAATATCTTAGTGTTAAT
>NZ_DKST01000019.1:19106-22424 GCF_002472835.1 Sphingobacterium sp. UBA7249
CAATGTGGATTTTGATTTTCCGTCACTGAAATAATAGCAGGCGACATTTTCAAAATCTATCCAAGATGTGGCCATTAGGGGGCGATCGGTTAGCATCGCAAGTTCTGTGGCCGTACTGTTCAAAAGAGTCGATGAATACCCAAACTCCGGCGATCCATGGAAAGATGATCTGGAAAATAACATTGATTCGGTGATCGAAGGCTGTGACTTTGGCAATGCCGAGACCCATCTGGAATTTTGGGGACGTCAGATAAAGTTAAGCAGAATATATTTAGCGGTGTTCATAATGCTATGCTATTTAAACAGTTTAATACGTTGGGAAAATATAGTGGCAGTGCCAGAGGGTATCGGATATGGAGCAATTTCTTCCATTCATTCGATAGTGGCAATGCCAATCGGGAGAATTTTGTCTTGATCAACAATAAGACAACAGATGGCTGAGTATAGGGATTATATAAATCGATAGTTCCGAAAAATAACCTTTATATTTATCTGTTTCTATAGAATCAGTGCAATTGGCTTACTCAGAAATAATAAAAATGATTGAAGAAATAGCTTACCGGCCCAAATATCCGCTCAGTGAATTTATAGATTATATCTGGGTAGGAAAGTCGCCTAATCTTACCATGGATTTTATTCATCATGCTGCTTTGTTTACCGAACTTATTTTCAGTTATGGTGATGAGTTCGACATCAGAGGAATCAATACCGAAAAGATAAACGGTCGTACAGGAGTTCAGGTGCTATCGGGTTTAAAAAATCGACCTTTTCTGACCACAACAAATGGAGCTTACGCGTGCATAGGGTTAATCTTAAAGCCGTTTTGCTATGGCATACTGCTCCCAAAATTAGGGAGCTCATCTTTGGAAGAACTAGCTTCGATTTTATTTGACTGTCTTTTTGTTGCCGAGAATCCTGATTTTGCCCAAGCTGAAAAATGTTTGTTGAGGGTATTCGAAACTTTAAATACCGACCCTCACTTGATGAGGTTCGAAGCACATCTGGCTACTGAAATAGCAGGAAAGGGAATGCTGAGGGATTTCAGTAAAGTGCTGCTGATTTCGCAGAAAAGTTTCATTCAGAAATTCAGAAAGCATTATTTTTTGACTCCCAGTGAATATCTGAATCTTTACAAAGTGAATAAAGCGATCATATTGCTTCAGAACAATTCGCTGGAACGATTGACTGACATTGGGCTGAAAGCTGGATTCTATGACCAGTCCCATTTTATTAGGGTATTTAAAAAACTCAGTGGTTATACTCCAAAAGAATTTTCAAAATTTGGAGCAGGGTAAATTCTGTACAATTTTAAATGTGTCGAAGGATTTAATTTTGTGGTATAACTTTAAGTACATAAAAATGAATCAGAAAAACAAAGTCTTCATTGCCACCAGTCTGGACGGATATATTGCCGATAGGAACGGAGAAATCGATTGGCTGCTTTCCATACCGAATCCCGAGAAGGATGATATGGGCTATAAGGAATTTATTGCACAGATTGATGCACTGGTCATGGGCCGCAAAACCTTTGAAGTGGTTTGTGGTTTTGACGAATGGTATTATGATAAGCATGTTTTTGTGTTGAGCGACAGTATGACGGAGATCCCCGCAAAATTCAGGGATAAAGCTTCTCTTGTCAAAGGCTGCCTAAACGATGTACTGGCTGAAATTCATGGAAAAGGATATCATAACCTGTATATCGATGGGGGAAAGACCATTCAGGGCTTTTTGAAAGAAGACCGGATTGATGAGATGATTATTACCCTGATTCCTTATCTGCTAGGGGAAGGAATTCCTTTGTTCGGAGATCTTTCCGAAATGTTGAAGTTCGAAGCTGTGGATACAAAAATCTTTCTAAATTCAATCGTTCAAAATCATTTTGTAAGAAAAAGATAAATGGATGGAGATTTCGGAGGCTTTGATCATATGATTTCGAAATTCATTGATCAGTCAATAAGGACAATTTCGACCATTTGAATATTGGGCTGAGATTTACAAATCCATCCTTACTTGTTTTTTATGGTTTTGTTTAAAACGGTCAACTCGTCTAGGAATAGCATGATCTCAATGTCCGAAATCTCCAAATAATAAATAGCCCAAACCGCTAAAGTATGGATTATTTATTCCCATATTTAGGTCTGGGTTTATGTGCCGCCACCTAATGCCGAACCTTGAATGCATTGAAAAGATTGTTCATGAATGGTCTTTAACCGGATAGGAGAAATAGCGGACATTGTTCTGGTTTTTCTATTGCGCTTGTTTAAGTAATATTTCAATAGTTTTTCGCACCTATGCTTCCCAAGTACCCTCATACTTAACTACCTTCCATTTGCCTTTTGTTTTTTCGAGAATAAAATACCATCCTTGGCCACACCATCCGCCACATATATAATCCAGGGATACGAATGCTTTTTGGCGATCATGTGTCAGGATCGGTAAGTGGAAAACCAACTTTGTAAAAAAACGTTCTTCAGCAATCAATTTATTACTGTCTTTAACTCTGAATTTACGGGATATCGCCGGAGGAATATAGACTGTATCCCTGTCTCTTGTCTGATTTAGGAAACCAATAGAGTCCTGCTGGCTACTGCCGAGACGGTGAAATAATTTCCTGATTCCAATTCCATCTCCCGGAGGATGATCCCCCTTATACGTAGTGTATATGGAATCTTTGGTAAATATGGATTCGATATACGTCTTAGGTTCTTCAGACTTGATCGTTCCAATGATATAAGAGTTATATGTAAGTATCGCTTCTAATATTTCCTCATAGTCTTTTTCAACTGTAGAATAATCAAAGAGTTTTTCTGGCATTCTTGTTTTAGGTACTTTTTTAGTGGTGCTTTGACAAGCTATAACAAGAAATAAAAAAGGTATTAAGAAGTAAACTTTCATAAAATAGCACGAATGATTTAAAAGATGATGTCAAAAAGTTTTCTTTTCCATAATGCAATTTACTAAATTCATGTATTACGTTATTTTTATGGCAGAGTATTTAACGGACGATCAAATCAGAGCCAGATTGAGACTTGGGAAATCCGTGGAGCAGTGGTTGGGTGTTGTTCAGGAAACAGATTATACCATACTCAGATGGTTAAGTATTGATAAGGAAAGCGCCGAAAGCTTTTCTGTAGCCTANNAGATTTCTTGGACATCTATGCGTTTTCGTTGGTTGATCCAGATGAGCCATTTGGTGTGATAAATACTTTCTCTTCAATTGCTGATGCGTTAGAATTTGCACAGGCGACCTACAAAGCGTCTGCTCATAAATATACTGCTGCAGGAATGATTCAGGAAGAGTATAGGGATTATATAAAT
>NZ_DKST01000021.1:0-962 GCF_002472835.1 Sphingobacterium sp. UBA7249
AGAAGTACCGGAAAATTACACCTTGGGAATTATTATGGAGCGTTAAAAAATTTCGTCAAAATGCAAGACGAATATAACTGCTTCTTTTTTATCGCAGATTTACACTCATTAACCACTCACCCTACACCCCATGGACTGCAAGAAACAGTCCGTAATGTGGTCGTAGAATACCTTGCAGCTGGATTGGACCCTGAAAAGTCAACTATATATGTTCAATCGGATGTCCCTGAAGTCGCCGAATTGTATTTATATATGAATATGAATGCCTATATGGGCGAATTGGAAAGATCAACAGCCTTTAAAGATAAAGTCAGAGCAAACCCTAACAATGTTAATGCAGGCTTATTGACTTATCCGGTATTGATGGCTTGTGATATCTTAATCNNCTGTTGGTAAAGACCAGGAACAACACCTTGAAATGACCAGAACTTTCTCAAATAGATTTAACCGTTTGTACGAAGTAGATTATTTCAAAGAAGCTTTCGCATTCTCATATGCCGATAAACTAATTAAAATCCCAGGCCTTTCTGGACAAGGTAAAATGGGAAAATCAAATGGTGATGCTGATTGTATCTACTTATCAGATACTGAGGAGGTCCTACGTAAAAAAATCATGCGTGCAGTGACTGATGCCGGTCCAACTGAACAAAATCAAACGAAACCAGAAGCTGTACAAAATCTATTTGACTTAATGAATGTGGTATCCACACAAGATACACTTCAACATTTTGATGAATTATATAATAAAGCAGAAATCCGATATGGTGATTTCAAAAAGCAACTCGCTGAAGATATGTTAATCGCAACTAGCGATGTACGTGCTCGAATTAATGAAATCAGTAAAGATGATGCTTACATTGCTAAAGTGCTCAAATTAGGCGCTGAAAAAGCACATGAAAGTGCCCAAAAAACTATGAAAGAAGTTCGTGAAATTATCGGTTTAAAAAAATTGTACTAGAATA
>NZ_DKST01000021.1:1000-85010 GCF_002472835.1 Sphingobacterium sp. UBA7249
CTTGCAGATCTTCTTCCTTAATTCTAGATTCCGTCATATTGTAGATCTTCAAAATAGAGAAATCAATATGATCCAAGACAGAACTATCTATGAAGATGCGTATATCTTTGCGGAAAACTTGTACGATATGGGATTAATGAGCGCTAGAGACTTTGAAAATTATTCCGATATCTTTCAAAGCATAGTAAACTACATTAAACCTCCTGATCTTTTAATCTATTTACGTGCATCTGTCCCAACATTGGTCAATAATATCCAAAAAAGAGGCCGTGATTATGAATCCGGTATTCGTCTGGATTATCTTTCTAAATTGAATGAAAAATATGAAAAATGGATCAATAATTACTCAGAGGGTAAACTCTTGATCTTAGATAAGGATAACCTTGATTTTGCAAATAATCAAGAAGATTTAGGAAAAATCATTCAAAAAATAGAAGCCGAGCTCTTCGGTTTATTTTAAAAACTAAAAAGCCGATTCTCATCGGCTTTTCTTATTTTTAATCCATGAAAGTAATTGGAATAATCCCCGCTCGATACGATTCAACGAGATTCCCCGGAAAACCTTTGGTTGATATAGCGGGTATAAGCATGATTCAACGTGTATATAATCAAGTTAAACATGCCGCTTCTCTAAGTGAAGTGGTCGTTGCAACTGATGACCAACGTATTTTTGACCATGTGAAAAGCTTCGCCGGAAATGTGGTCATGACCAAAAAAGATCATCAATCTGGAACGGACCGTTGTGCTGAAGTAATCAGTAATATCAGTGGATTCGATATCGCAGTCAACATCCAAGGTGATGAACCATTTATTGATCCTCAACAAATTGATCTGCTTGTTTCTTGCTTCCAAAACCCTGAGGTTCAAATCGCAACCCTGGTCAGACCAATCACTGAAATCGAGGATCTCGAAAATATCAATAAACCAAAGGTTGTACTGAACTTAAATCAAGAAGCGCTTTACTTCTCCAGGCAACCTATCCCCTTTCTAAGAGGTAAAAACATCCAAGATTGGCTGAAAAACGAAACATATTATAATCATATCGGTATCTATGGTTTTAAAGTAGATACTCTTAAGAAGATAGCATCCCTTCCAATCTCCAAACTAGAAACTGCTGAATCCCTCGAACAATTGCGCTGGTTAGATAATGGCTATAAAATTAAAACTGCCATTTCAAACCATATTAATGACGCCATTGATACTCCTGAAGATTTAAAAGCAATTCTTAAAAAATATTTTAATCAGTAGGTTTATAATTAACCTATTACAAAAAGAAGGTCAGGATTTATCCCTGACCTTCTTTTTGAATTCTATCGACATAGCCAATTTTATACTTCATATCTTATTGTAGGCATAACTTCAATTAAATCTGCATATACACTTAGATCTATCTTCTGCATATCATCAAAAACCTCATCTAAGGAATTGATTTGTTCTCTTGTCCGAATCCCAACCACACTACAGGCAACTGGTGAATGTAGTAAAGGATATTTTAAGGCGAGAGCCAACCTATTTAAATCATACTTACTGGAGATTTCTGCTAATTTCTTCTGAATTTCCAGAACCTCATGTACTGAATAACTCAAATATTTCTGAGCTGGTTTTTTGAGTAACAAACCCTGAGCAATGGTTCCTCGAGCTAATACCGAAATCCCGCTTTCCTGTAATTGCGGAAAATATTCCTCTGGTCTTCGATCAAAAATGCTGTATTGCATCATATCAGAAACAATATTGCTGTTTTGAGCATAATTTAAGAAAACCTTGGGACGAATGGATGATATCCCATAATACCGAATCTTCCCTTGCTTTACCAACAGCTCAAACGCCTCTACAATCTCATCAAATGGATCTTCAATAGTCCCGCCATGAAGTTGATATAAATCCAGATAATCCGTATTTAACCGTTTCAAGGATTCATCAATCGATTTTAAGATATAGGCCTTATCTGGTGCCCAATCCCAACCACTTCCATCCTGACGCCATTTATTTCCAACCTTTGAAGCCAAAACCCATTTATCTCGGTCAGCCCCAATTAAACGACCAATCAATTCTTCATTCTTCCCTTTATCATAAAGATCAGAAGTATCCAGGTAATTGATCCCTAACTCTTGCGCATGTTTGATAATATAGCCATTGGTTTGATCATGACCTTGAACCAATGACATGGCACCAAGTCCAATTTCAGAAATTCGAAGATCTGATTTACCCAATAAATTATATTGCATTCTCATTTGCTGATTTGATATCTAGCAACTCTACTTCAAATATTAAAGTGCTATACGGTGGAATAGGTCCACTACCTCGTTCTCCATATCCTAATGTATATGGAATAAAAAATCTGTATTTTGCCCCTTTCTTCATCAAGGGAATCCCAATTTTCCAACCCTCTATGACAGAATTTAAATTCAAATCCAAAGGTTCGCCTCTCTCATAGGAATTATCAAAACTCTCACCCGTATAGACTTTCCCAATATAATGTACCGTAACAGTATCACTAAGCGATGGGTTTAGCCCTTTTCCTTCCTTGATAACTTCATATTGAACTCCCTCTGGAGTTACTTTGATTCCTGCTTTGGTTTTGTTCTTCGCCAAAAATTCTTCCGCAGCGTTTTTTAAATTAGCATTCTTCTCATCTTGAATCTTTTGTAAGCCATTACGAATAATGCCTTCGCGCTCTTCATCCTTGAATACTACTTCCTTTCCATCCAGCACATCTCCTATTGCCTTCAAAAGTTGATCTTTATTCAAGGGTAAATCCATCCGTTTGATATAAGACCCTAAGTCCTGGCCCAATGCATAGGATAAAGAATCCTTCGAATTGGCCAATGCCTGAGCATTAACGGTTGAATTCAGCGCTAAACAAAAAAAGATTCCTAATATATACTTCATTATGGTTTATGGTTTTTTACAATTTTATCTATTATTTCTGCAGTACAATCTTGATAGTCTACACTGACTTTAGATTTTGCATTGAGCCAGGATTCAATATCTAATTCCGACTTCTTTTTTAAACTTTTAATGACTGGAACTCCTATTTCCTCTAATGATGCAGCATTTAAATGTTGCTCATACTGATTTTTCATAGGAATAACCAACAACTTCTTCCCTAAATATAAGGCTTCTGCCGGGGTTTCAAAGCCTGCCCCACAAAGAACTCCTGAAGATTCGGCCATACTCTGTACAAAGGCATCACTATTTATCGGGTTTATGGATACATTCTTCAACCGGAATGGCTTTTTATTATGCTTCGAAAAAACTTCCCATTTCACATCCGTAAACCGGGAAAGATGCTTTAATAAATGTGAATCATCATAGGAAGGCAAATAAACAGTATAATGACCCAAATCCTTAGGCTCCAATTCTCGAACCGACTGCCGAATTACTGGGGTAAAAATATGCGAAGCATAGGATTTAAAATGAAATCCATAAGAAATATTTGCCGGCGCATAATTTTTCATGATAAATTTTCCCAACATATCCGACTCCTCAGGCTTCGGACTCGATGGGTCAAATGCCCCTATCTGATGACTTAAACCTATACAGTTCTTCTCCTTAAAATAACATCCCCATGCAGATATAGGCTCAAAATCATTAATAACCAAATCATAATCCTCTACTGGAACAGAATTCACCTCTTTGACAAACTTCCTCACCGTCGAACTCATGAAGGTTTTCCATAAATCAACACCCCCGGATTTACCAAAAATAAAACTCAATCCATGATAACGGTACTTCACCTTAAAGGGTAATTCAATATCAGCTTGGATCCCGCTGATCAAAACGTCTACCTGACCATACTCCTGTAAACAGGGAATAATGTCTATCGCGCGACATAAATGCCCATTTCCAGTCCCTTGAACAGCATATAATATTTTCATCGATTCTGAATTTGACTCTAACAAAGTAACAAATTTCAGTTAATATGTTTCCACAAAATTCTACTTATCTTAACTGAAAATTATTAATTTTCGATAAAACCCTCTATCACAAGATGAAACGATCCATTATCTTAATGTTGTCGATAATCATAATGATAACCCTCTCCGCATGGGGTTTCTATCCCCACAAAATAATAAATACTAATGCCATATTTACTCTACCACCAGCACTGAATGATTTCTATAAAAGAAATCTCACCAAAATCCGAGACTATGCTGTAAATGCCGATAAAAGAGTATATATCGACCCGAAAGAATCTCCACGCCATTTTATTGACCTCGACCAAATTCCCCATAAAGATTCCATCCAGATCCCCTGGAATAAAGCCAAAGAAAAATATAATGTAAAACTCCTCATAAGCAGAGGGATTGTCCCTTGGCAAATTGAAAAGTCATTTATTCAACTCCGAAATGCTTTCTACAAAAAAGATAGCTATAGAATTATTAAGGTTTCAGCTGACTTGGGCCATTATACTGCCGATGCGCATGTCCCTTTACATACAACCAGCAACTACAACGGTCAGCAAACAAATCAAATCGGAATTCATGCCCTCTGGGAAACAAGACTCCCCGAAAAATATTCCAAAAAATATAACCTGTATGTCGGTCCTGCAAAATACATTGATAATGTCCTCGATTATGCTTGGTCGATTATTATGGAAAGCAATGCACTCCTCGATTCAGTGCTGCAACTTGAACAATATCTTTCTCAAAAATTACCCAAGATCCTACATAAATCTTACATCTTACGCGGACAACAAATACAAACGAATTACTCCGATTACTATGTGGAAACTTATCATCAACAATTAAATGGAATGGTCCATAAAAGAATGAAAAAATCCATTCATGCAATTGGCTCTCTGTGGTTTACTGCTTGGGTAGATGCTGGCCAACCTGATTTGTCCTATCTAAAAATGAATGACCTTCCTACTGATTCCATAGACCTGTCAAAACATAAAATCCCTCAAGGTAGAGAAGAATGGCATTAGAATTTTCATCTAAATATTTATTTTAACTAATTTCGCAGAAAATTTAATTAAAATGTCATCCAAAAAATTATTAATTCTTCTTTCTGCTGTACCTAATCTTTTACTTGCTCAAAATATTACCACGGATACAACTAAGATCAATGAAGTTATTATCCAAGAGAATAGATTTCAGATTCCTTTTAACCAACATAGCCGGAACATTCAGGTTCTGACTCAAAAGGATCTTAAAAGGCTGCCTAGTACAAGTATTAATGAAGTATTAAGATATGTTTCAGGNNAGGAGTAGACATTAGACAAAGGGGACCTTTTGGCACGCAGGCTGATATTGGAATCGACGGTGGTAGTTTTGACCAAACCTTGGTATTGATTAATGGCGTTAAATTAACAGACCCTCAAACTGGGCACCACATGTTAAATATCCCTATTCCAATTGAATCAATCGAAAGAATTGAGATCCTTCGCGGACCCGCTTCTCGAATGTATGGAATAAATGCATTAACTGGTGCAGTGAATATTGTTACTAAACAAGTGGAAAACAACTCTGTATTCGCCCATCTTTTTGCAGGGTCTTCTTTTAATAAAGTGGAAGAGGAAGATAAAAATGGCACTTATTATGGCTCTGGAGTTCAACTTGGGGGTACATTCTACAAGAAAAACAACCAACATCAATTATACGCCAGTAAGGAACATAGTAATGGACAACGCTATAATACGGCTAGCGATAATGAAAAAATATTCTACCAGAATAACATTATCCTGAATGATAATAATAAGATTCAGATGATGGCGGGTTATATCAATAATCAATTTGGTGCAAATGGATATTATGCCGCTCCTGGGGATAAAAACTCCGAGGAATTGGTCCAAACTTTTATCTCAAGTATCGCTTCACATCATCAAATCAAAGAGCATTGGTATCTAAGCCCAAGAGTAAATTATCGATATAATGATGATGATTACAGATATTTTAAAGATGATTTATCTAAAGGCAGAAGTCATCATTATACACATAGCGTCTCAGGTGAATTAAATGCATACCGTCAATTTAATTTTGGAGATCTTGGGTTAGGATTCGAAACCAGACATGAATCCATTAACTCCTCAAATATTGGTGACCACAGTCGTAATAATCTGGGCTTCTTTTCTGAATTTAGATCAACTTACTTCAAAAGATTCATCTTCAATTTAGGGGCATATATCAATTACAATACCGATTACGACTGGCAAGTATTCCCAGGATTGGATGTAAGTTACCTGATCAATGAAAAATGGAAAATTTCTGCCAGCAGCGGAACTAGTCAACGAATCCCAACTTTCACAGATCTTTATCTTAACCAAAGACCAGGAAACATTGGAAATCCAAATCTAAAAAGTGAAAATGCATGGCAAAATGAAATAGGAACTTCCTATCAATTGGCTAACCTAACTGTAAAAGCTGGTTACTTCTATAGGGATATTGATAATTTTATTGATTGGATGAGAACTTCAACAAGTGAACCTTATCAGGCTCAGAATCTTGGAAATAATATAACTCACGGAATATTTTCGAACATTCTGTACAATCGACAATTAGGAAATTCTTCAAGTTTCAACTTGAACCTTTCCTACACTTACCTTAATTCTTCAATAATCAATGATTATCAGAATGCTATTATTAAATATGGCATTGAAAGTTTAAAACATCAAGCTATAGGGTCTTTAACATTTCAAACAGGAAGTTGGTCAATCAGTACGGCAAACAGATGGCTTAACAGGACCTCCAATCATTCATATTTTGTTTCTGACGCACGCATAGCCTTCCAAAAATCAAAATATACCCTATATACAGACCTTCAAAACATCTTTGATACCCAATATATAGAAGTCGGAGCCGTTCCAATGCCTAGCAGATGGGCAACTTTAGGATTTAAATATAATATCAACCTCTAACAAAACCCTAAAACGGCTAGCCCACTCATGTCTAAATACTCTATACTAAATACTAAATACTAAAACTACGGATAGCCCGCTTACGATTATGTTTAGTCCTCGCGGATAGCCCGCTCACGACAAGATACAATTCCCGCGGTTATCCCGCTTACGATTATGTTCAGTCCCGCGGGTAGCCCGCATAGGTCTAAATACTAAATACTCTCTACTTAAATACTAAAACTAAAAAAGAGCGATAATAAATCGCTCTTTTTTAGTTTTTTAAAGTTGTTTCTCTAATTTCTCAGTTAAAACTGACTTAGGCACTGCGCCGATTTGTTTATCAACGATCTCACCATTTTTAAAGAACAACAATGCCGGGATATTACGAATTCCATAACGTACAGAAATATCTGGATTGTTATCTACATTAACTTTTCCTACCACTGCTTTACCTTCGTATTCAGTTGCAATTTCATCAACCAAAGGACCAACCATACGACATGGACCACACCATTCTGCCCAAAAGTCAATAAGTACTGGTTTATCTGATTTCAATACAACTTCATCAAAGTTGCCATCTGTAATTTCTAATGCCATTTTGATTATGTTTTATGTTTTTACAATTATAATGTACACAAATATAAGCAATCGCTAATACATGCTATTTAAATACAACTATTATTTTTTTTATAACCTATCAATTTAATTTATATCTCACACTCTCCAAGGCTTCTAGTCCATCCAGAAACTCGTTTGTAATAAATATCTTCTTCCTTTTTACAGGCATTTCTATAGAATATTCATCCTGAAGATCCATGATCATAAATTTCAATTGACAATTCGCTTCTTGCCCTTCTAGCTGCGTATAACTTATCAATTCTTGTAAGGATTGCATGAATTCTTGATTCAAGACATGCAATGGAAATTGAATCGTAAAACTCTTTGCCATCTTCTCCCGTAAATCAGATAACAATTGAATACCTTTTAACTCAAATCCCCAATTTCCAACCTGTTTAAAACGCTCCTGAACTAATCCCCTGATCTGAACAAAATAACCCTCCTGCAAATATCCCTTAAATTTAACATAGTCCTCACCGAAAACCATAATCTCATAAGAATCAGAGTAGTCCTCAATAATGAATGAACCAAATGGTTTCCCTGACTTGGCAACCCTATGGTTCGCCAGAGCCACTATTCCACCTAATACAACTTCCTTATTTTTGATTCGGTTAAATTCTAGCAGTACCTCCTGCTCTACTTCTGCCGCTTTTACCTTATTGATCATTTGAAGATCAGTAACTGTATTGGGACAGAAATGTCGCATCTCAAATTTATAATTATCCAAAGGATGACTCGTTAAATAAATACCGATTACATCCTTCTCATATTTCAATTTCTCAATCAATCCCCATGCTGGACATGGACTCATCGTTGGTTCAGGCAATTCTACTGCTCCCCCTGATCCAAATAAACTCACTTGGGCCGAGTTCTCATTCTCCTTGAATTTATGCGCAAATTTTATAGCCTTTTCTATTCCTGAACTACTATCGGTATCGGAATAGAAATATTGAGCCCGATGCGTATCTCCGAAGGAATCAAACCCACCAGCATAGGCTAAACTCTCGAATGCCTTTTTATTGATCATGCGTAAATCCACACGCTTCGCCAAGTCAAAGATGGATTTATAAGGACCATCTGCACGACTATTTACAATAGTCTCAACAGCCCCTGCTCCAACACCTTTTACAGCTCCAATACCAAATCGAATCGCTCCCTCATCATTTACAGTAAACTTATAATGCGACTCATTAACGTCTGGACCTAAAACAGTTAAGCCCATTCGCCTACACTCTTCCATAAAGAAGGTAACTTGCTTGATATCGTTCATATTATTGGACAATACTGCAGCCATATATTCCGCTGGATAGTGGGCTTTTAAATACGCTGTTTGATAAGCAACCCATGCATAACAGGTGGAGTGTGACTTATTGAAGGCATAAGATGCAAAGGCTTCCCAGTCAGTCCAGATTTTCTCCAAGACTTTCGCATTATGGCCATTCGCCTCCGCTTGAGCCACAAATTTTGGCTTCATCTTATCCAAAACTGCTTTCTGCTTCTTACCCATCGCCTTCCGAAGCACGTCGGCATCACCCTTCGAAAATCCGGCTAACTTCTGGGACAGAAGCATTACCTGCTCCTGATAAACCGTAATCCCGTAGGTCTCACTTAAATATTCCTCACAGGCATCCAAGTCATAGGTAATCGGTTCAATCCCATGCTTCCGCTTAACGAAACTTGGAATATACTCCATTGGTCCCGGACGATACAAGGCATTCATCGCAATTAAATCCGCAAAAACTGTCGGCTTTAATTCCTTCATGTATTTCTGCATCCCCGGAGATTCATATTGGAAAATACCAATCGTCTCACCTCTTTGGAATAACTCATACGTCTTCTCGTCATCTATCGGAAAATTATCCGGATCCAAATCAATATCATGTCGCAACTTCACATTAATTACAGTATCCTTGATTAGGGTTAACGTTTTTAACCCCAAAAAGTCCATCTTTAGTAATCCCGCACTCTCTACAACTGAGTTGTCAAACTGCGTAACATATAAATCTGAATCCTTTGCCAAGGAAACCGGAACGAAATTCGTGATATCATCTGGCGTAATAATCACACCACAGGCGTGAATACCCGTATTACGCATTGAACCTTCCAGAACCCGAGCCTGCTTGATGGTCTCTGCCTCAATTCCAGCACCATCCGCCAAGGATTTTAATTTATTGACTGCTTCCAACTCTTCCGCTCGTAAGACCTCCTTTAAAGCCTTATCCTCTAAATTGAAAATCTTATTCAATTTTAAGTTCGGAATCAATTTCGCAATCTCATTGGCATCAGAAAGTGGCAAATCCAATACCCTGGCTGTATCCTTAATGGATGATTTGGCAGCCATGGTACCATAAGTGATAATCTGGGCAACTTGCGAAGCCCCATATTTATCAATTACATATTGCATAACCCGACCACGACCTTCATCATCAAAGTCAATATCAATATCCGGCATCGACACACGATCCGGATTTAAGAAACGCTCAAATAGTAAGTCATACAAGATAGGGTCAATATTGGTAATCCCTAAACAATAAGCTACTGCTGATCCTGCCGCGGAACCACGACCTGGACCTACTGAAACTCCCATGTCACGTGCCGCAGCAATAAAATCCTGAACAATCAAAAAGTATCCCGGATATCCCGTTTTTTCAATGGTTGCCAGCTCAAAATCCAATCGCTCTCGAATGGAATCCGTAATTTCTTCATAGCGTCGTTCTGCACCTAGATAGGTCAAATGCTTTAAATAAGCATTCTCACCTCGCTTACCACCATCCACTAAATCTTCTGGAGATTGAAACTGCTCCGGAATTTCAAACTTCGGCAACAGAACATCCCGATTTAAAGAATATTCCTCAATCTTATCTAAAACCTCTTGAATATTAATGATGGCCTCAGGGGTATCTTTGAAAACCTGCTTCATTTCTTCAGCAGATTTGAAATAATATTCTTGATTTGGTAATCCAAATCGAAATCCACGACCTCTACCCTTTGGTGTCGATAATTTCTCCCCATCTTTCACACACAATAAAATATCATGTGCATGGGCGTCTGATTTATTGACGTAATAAGTATTATTGGTACCTATCAGTTTAACCTGATGTTTCTTTGCCAATTGAACCAAAGTGTCATTTACGCGATTTTCATCCTCTTGACCATGACGCATTAATTCAATATAAAAATCATCAGCAAATTGCTCTTTCCACCATATTAAGGCCTCCTCAGCTTGGGCTTCCCCAATATTCAACACCTTACTCGGAACCTCACCATTTAAATTTCCCGATAATACAATAAGGTCCTCTTTATAGCGCTCAACGGTTTCTTTATCAATCCGAGGAACATAATAAAACCCTTCAGTATAGGCGATTGAAGCCATCTTAGCCATATTATGGTAACCATGTTTATTCTTTGCCAAGAATACTACCTGATAACCATTATCCTTACGGCTCTTATCTTTTCGATTTTCACAAACATAAAACTCACAACCAACTATCGGTTTGATGGTATTTCCTTCAAATGTTTCACCTTTCTCTGCAGCTTCCTTTATTTTTGCTTCAATCTCTTTATTATGGCTCAGGGTTTTACTTACAAAGTGAAAGGCACCCATCATATTCCCATGATCCGTCATCGCCACTGCTGGCATGTTATGTTTTGCAGCTGCCTGAATTAAGTTGTCAATGGAAATAGTAGATTGTAAAACTGAAAATTGGGTGTGATTATGTAAATGTGCAAATTCTGCGGCTTCGAATTTGGCAAGGGTTTCTGGGTCAATAACCACTTTCTTCACCCCCATGCTTTCCGCTTGACGGATCGCATCTGAAGCTGCTTTTAAATTTACATGTTTTAAGCCTACCGGCTCAACTAATGTCGGATTCTCAGTCTTAAATTCAACAAAGTAACCCGTATCAACCTGTAAGTCACTAGCTGAAAATACATCCTTACGGATAAGCTCGAAGAAACATCGTGTTGTTGCTTCAACGTCGGCAGTCGCATTATGGGCCTCCGAAAATGGAACCCCAAAAAGATAACTATGTAATTCTGTTAAGGTGGGTAATTTATAACGACCACCACGACCTCCCGGTAATTTTAATAATTCAGCGGTAACTTCAGTACAGGTATCCAAAACTGGCATCGAAGACATCGGACTATCAACCTGATACCGGTAAAATTCACAACCCATAATATTGACATCAAAGCCAACATTCTGACCAACAACAAATTTAGCTTTTGATAAGGTTTCATTGAATTTTACTAAAACCTCAGTTAATGGAATACCATCTGATTCTGCTAATTCAGTTGATATTCCGTGGATCTTCTCCGAATCATATGGAATATTGAAACCATCAGGCTTAATTAAATAATCTTGATGCTCAACCAATCTCCCCATTTCATCATGCAATTGCCAGGCAATCTGAATACACCTCGGCCAATTATCGGTATCCGTAATTGGTGCATCCCAACGCTTTGGCAAACCCGTAGTTTCCGTATCAAAAATTATGTACATCGTTCTCTTCTCCCTATAACTATATAACTAACAAAAATACTTAATATTATCTTAATTTTCGACCAATTCCAGCCAACTAAAATATCCACAGCTTTAATTAAATATAAACGAGGAAATTAACTCTTCAGCTATTTTTTGTGCAGATTTTCCACAATACAGCCAACCCATTACACAGGTATAATGGATAAAAAAAACGCAGCTCTGACAAATCAGAACTGCGCCTTTATTTATTTCTTTTAAAAAGATTATTTTAAGATCACAACCTCTACTCTTCTGTTTTTCTGTCTACCTTCCGGAGTCTTGTTATCTGCAATAGGTTTGGTCTGACCTAAACCTTTTGTTGATATCCTGGAAGCTCCAATTCCTGCTTCTACCAAAAATTTCTCCACTGAAGCAGCTCGCTTATCGGATAACCAAACATTATATTCCGGTGTTCCCGTAGCATCGGTATGTCCATCGACCCTGATTTTGGATCCAGCATTGCTCCCCTTCAAAACCTTCACTAATTTACTCAACTCTGTTTTTGCTCCATCAGTTAAATAGGAAGAATTTGTTGGAAACAATAAATCTGATGAGATAGAAACCAAAATCCCCTCATTCGTTTGCTTGGCATCTTCAAACTCTCTCTTTACATTTTTAAGTCCGTCATTGGTACCATCCTGGGTCACTACAGCTCCTGGATTCACAACCAAGGCCTGTTGCTTACAAGAAAATAAGGTAAGACCCGCTAAAAAAATTAAAGTTAAATAGTTGATTCGCTTCATGTGTTTTTTTATTGTTTTGAATGCGTAAATATAATGATATTACTATTAATTATTTCACTTCTTAAAGATTCTTTGCTCCGCTGACTGGATTTCCGGAATCGCCTGATATAACTTCCAGATTAAGCCTGTCCGGGCATTCTCCAAAAGTATGGAAAGATTTGCTTGATTACTCGCAATATACTCATCCGAAACATCATCTGTCCGTAAATCCATCCAGGCCCGAAAACCGTATTCTGTAAATAAAAATTCCCCAAATTGATTATATAAAGCATGAAGCGAACGCTTTGATCTTGCTTCATCCAAAAACATCGATGAAATCGCTATTGCCGGATTGATCCGAAATGTCCCAACACTATCCCGATATTGATAAAANNAAGTCCCTACCCCAATCTCATTATCCCTACGCTTGGCAACCTGTGTATACTTCTGCAATACGCCCTTTAAATCATACTCCCCAACCTTACTCAAATTCGGATTGATAGTATTAAAGGGTCTATACATATCCAATAAACTGCTGGTATAATTGCCAAACGGCAAGTTAATTCCATACATCAGCGTATCATGCGTCGCTAAAACTTTGTAAACAGTATCCTGGCCGGCTGCTGAAACTATTTTTTTCTCTTCACTAACTGCTGTTACAACAGAATCTGTTGCTTGACTCTCTTCGCCATTCCCAAATCTTCTTAGGTTACCCCGAACCTGAGGCCTTTCAAATTTATATTTTAAAGCATTCGCAAATGCTTCTGGCGCTAAACTTGACTTCGTAGATGCAATCGCTAACATGTATGCATTCAATCCATTATTGATCCCAACTAAAGGGTCAAATGAAAAATACTCATCCACCATGTTAATTGATGACTTCAGAACCAATGGATCCGAAGGAAGGGTTACTCCCCGCCAATCTAATCGCTCCCATAATTGAGTGATGTCACCCCTTAATTTATTCTCTTCAGCTGCATCATTATTTAAATATTGACGAATGACCAATAAGGCCTCCATCAATGAACTTGTTGCCTGTATATCATATCGAGGTTGATCATCCAAGTAAACAGGCAATCCTTTTCGTCCATCAAAGTATGCCGGAAAAAAACCTTTATTATTCTGCGCTTTCGCTAAAAAACCAACAATCCTTTTCACCCTGCTCAAGAAAAGTGATTTACTTACAAATCCTTTCTCCACCCCAACCAACATGCTTAACATGGCTCCTCCGGTCTCACGTACTGAAACCAACGCTTTATCCTTCATGCGATAAGGCATGTACATCCCAGAATTAATATCATAATTCTCGACAAAGTAATTTACACTCGCCAACTGAATCAGATCCATTAACTCACTTTCATTCAACTGCTTTGGCTCAACCTCTAATACCTCCGAAAACGGTGACTCCCTATAATTATAGTCAACCCAAGCAATTTTATAATAATACTTTTTGGCCAAAACTGGTACATAATCCAAACCTCTTAACATATAGGTCGGACGAATCGCCACGGCCTTAAATTCTTTATTGTCCTCTGAGCGATAAATCTTAACATACCGAATACTTGGGGTCAATGGTACCTGCCATTGTAAGTCAATATGCTTACCATAGGCAGATGCCTTGGATAAAACCGCATTTGAAGTGAGAGGAGCTTCGGAATATTTAGATGGTAAAAACTCCATCTGATCTAAAAATAGCTGATTGGTGACTGCACTGGAATGATGTTGCCTTAAAATTATTCCGGTTATATTTTGGTCAATATTAAGTCCTGCAAATTCCCGAAGTGGAATTTTTACACTCATCCAGCTACTGTTATTATAATCTTCAATATAATCGCCTAATGGAATGGAAATGGATTGATTTAAACCTTGTTGAATGGATATGGATGGTAAATTCTCAGGCTTCGTCCCTTCGGATCCGACAAATAGTTTTAAACTTAAGTTATCATCCAAGGACACACGATAATGAAACTTTTGTCGGCTATAACGGATTAAAACATCCCAGTCGCCAGTTTCTGAAGAAATATATTTCAACGACAAAGCATTTCCAGGTGTAAAGAATAAGCTATCTGAAACCAGTAAATTCTTTTGAACATTCTCAACCCAGCTATCGCCACTGTAATTCACAATACTACGTGCATAGGACCCTTTAACCAAACTATTATCAAATATGACCTCTGGATAGGATTCTGATTTAACAATCTGAACCAAACAACAGAAAAATAGTAAAGTAAAAAGTCTAAGTTGCATATTCCACATTTAAAACACGAAAATAGCTAAAAAATCACTGTAAATGCTATTCTTGAACCCTTTTTATAGCTTCGTGATAAAATTATTACTCACATTACAAGCACATTGCAACTTTTGTCGAAATATTATTTTTCAACTTTACTAAATCTCTCTATATTTGCAGCACGTCAAGCGAAAGTAGCTCAGTTGGTAGAGCACAACCTTGCCAAGGTTGGGGTCGCGAGTTCGAATCTCGTCTTTCGCTCAGTTGCCTAGGTGGTGGAACTGGTAGACACGCAGGACTTAAAATCCTGTTCCCGTTAAGGGAGTGCGGGTTCGATTCCCGCCCTAGGTACAAGAAAGCTCATCAGTCGATGAGCTTTTCTTGTTTATGGCAACAGATACAGTAAAAACCCATAAACCAGACTCAAAAGTATAAGCTGCAGCATTCCGATCCGATATCTAAATAAGAGGAAAATAGAAACAACCACCCAAAGAAGTGCTTTCCAATCCAAATCCACCCAACCAAACGCATTAGGAAACAAAATCCCTTTCCCTAGATAAAACGCCAAATTAACGATAACCCCCACCACTGAAGCTGTTACCAAAGAAAGTACGTATTGGATGGCCATATTTTTTTGAGAGCGTTCGATAAGCGGAGCTCCGATAAAGATCAATGCAAAATTCGGTAAAAAGGTAAAATAAGCTGTAGCTGCCAAGCCTATCGCAGCCATTGCATAAGAATGATCAAAATGATTGAATCCAGCCATAAAACCGACATAGGCCAATACAATCACCAAGGGGCCTGGTGTCGTCTCGGCCAAGGCAAAACCATCAATCATTTGCGTTTTTGTCAACCAAAGAAATTTCTCCGTAACCAAATTTGCCACATAAGGAATAACAGTATAGGACCCACCAATAGTAAAGTATGCTGATTTTGTAAATAAGAAAGAAAGTTCCTTCCAAAATGTGGCATCGGGCATAAACAGGTAAAGCGCAGTAAATGGACCTAACCACAGCAGAAAAAAAGCAAGAAATTGAACACAAATCTTACGCACAGAAACTGATGGTACTATCTCCAGGGAATTAACGTGATAAAACCGTTCCTTATCGTCATCTTCTTCACGTTCAGATTTAACCTTCGCTTCTTTGGATTTTAAGAAATAAAGTAAGAATCCTAAAATAATAACTCCAAAAATAATCCAGGGCATGGGGACTTTGACAAAATAAGAAAGTAGAAAAGCTAGTAAAGCTACTGTATAATGCCATGTACCCAATAATGACTTTTGTCCGACCTTGTAAGTTGCAAACAATATAATCGCAAGCACCGCAGGTTTTAAACCCGAGAATAACGCGGATAGAAACGCTGAATGACCGAAATAAACGTATACGAGACTGAGGCCAAATATGATACACAAAGAAGGCAAAATAAAAAATAGTCCTGCCAATATACCACCCTTTAGACCATGTAATTTCCAGCCAAGATAAATCGTCAATTGATGTGCTTCCGGACCAGGCAATAACATGCAGGCATTCAATGCCTGAAAAAATTTTTTGCCACTCACCCACCTTTTCTTGTCCACCAAGAAATCATGCATAATTGTTATATGCCCTGTCGTTCCACCAAAACTTATCCAGCCTAGTATGAACCAAAACCGAATTGCTTCCCGAAAACTAGGTTTAAGCGATTCATTTCTTTCAATAGGTGTACTTTCTTCCAAACTTATGCTAAAATTTATATTTTGACCATTCTGATTACAATATGGAGGTATGGTATTGGCTACTCCATTCATTCCTTAAAGAAGTTGGGACGCTTTCAATAAGGCATAAAAAAAGCGATATATCTATAAAATATCTCGCTTTTCATTCAGGAAAAAGGATCCTGGTAATTTTATTTTTTATCCAAGATTGTTACTTCTACTCGTCTGTTTTTTTGACGCCCCTCTGGTGTTTTATTGTCACCCACAGGGTTTGATTGCCCAAAACCTTTAGCTGTAATACGGGACTCCTGTACACCCGAATCTACCAAGAATTTCTTTACGGATGCAGCACGTTTGTCTGAAAGCCATTGATTATATTCGACAGTACCAGTAGCATCGGTATAACCATCAACTTTAATTTTATTATTATTCTCTTTCAAGATCACGGCTAACTTACTTACTTCAGTCTTTGCCTTTTCAGATAAATAGGAAGAATTTGTTGGGAACAATAGATCCGACGAAATACTGAATTTGATTCCCTCATCAGTCCTTTTCGCATCATTAAAGTCCTTCTTCACATTTTTCAAACCATCATCCGTTCCATCTTTTGTGACAACAGCTCCAGGATTTACTACGATAGCCTGTTGTTTACAAGAAAATAATAATAAACTTGCAGATACGGCTAATAGCCCCAAATTAATTTTTCTAAGCATCGTTTTTAACGTATTTATTGTCGATTTAAGCAGCGTAAATATAAGGAAAAAAGTCCAAAAAAGGTGCTTCTTTACCTTCACAGGATCGTAACAAATCTATTTCTTCAAATATACCGTATCCAATGTCTTTTTAATTTCAGGAATCTGTTCATACAATTTCCAGATCATCCCCGAATTCGCATTTTCAATCATTACCGCTATTGTCGCCTGATTTCTCGCCCGGTAACTTTCAGAAACGTCGTTGTTTTTAAGATCAATCCATGCCCTGAATCCATATTGTGTGAACAGGACATCAGCGTACTCCTCATAAAATTTACGCAAGGCTTTCAAACCTATTTCTTTCTCGAATGGATAAGAAGCTATTGATATTGCTGGATTAACAAGATACCCCTCGTAAGCATTATCGGCTTTTTCGACACCCCAGATATCGGTAAATCTGGTACCGATATTCAATTCGTTATCTCTCCTTTTATGAGCAAGGATATAATCCGATAAATACTTTTTATAATTCACAAAATTATCCACTTTTCCATCGGGATTCATGATCAAAAACGGCCTATACACAGACATTAGTGATTCAGTCAGATTGCCACCTGCAATGCTCTTAGCGAAAATCACCTTATCATCCGAATAAATGGAAACGGGTGTATTTCCCATATTACCGATCAAGGGATTGCTACTTATCACCTGCGCTAGAGAATCATTCAACTTCGTTTTTATCTCTGGCGCCAAAACACTCAATTCATCGCTAAAGTCTATTCCGTCTGTATGTTTGGTCGCAAATCCATTTGTATAAGCCGAAGTGGCTAACGGATGCGTTGGAGACGACATTGCAAGCACATAGGTACTTAGACTCTCATTAAATCCACCGAGTGAACGAGATCTTGCGGTACTATCTATAGGTGACCATTTGTTCCAAAGCACATCTGGATTATGCCAGTCTGTAAAATAGTTCCAATTTATCCTTTCCCATAATGCCGTAATTGATTTCCGTAATGATTCCTCCTGCGGATCATCCTTGGTAAAGTACTCCCGGGCAATTAATAATGACTCCATCAAATGCGAAGTTGCCCTTACATCATAAGTTGGTACAGAATCGCGATAGAAAGGCACTCCGAGTCTTCCGTCATAAAAAGCAGTAAAAACACCCTGGTGATTTTGCGCGGCACTCAGAAATTTCACCATACGTGTCATCCGGGATAACAAGGCCTGTCTGGACATCAAGTTATTTTCAGCTGCGACAAGCAAACCTAAAATGGCATAGCCTGTTTCATTTGTTGAAACGATAGCTTGACGATTGCCACGGTCAGGAAGATACATACCACTATTTACATCATAATTATCAATAAAATAATTTACGTGAGCATTCCGAATAAAACTTAGCATCTCCGTATCGGTCGCTTTTTTGGTTTGTATTTCTTTTACATCTGAAAACGGCGACTCTACATAGTTAAAATCAACCCAGGCTATTTTATAATAATAGCTTTTATTATACTCATTCACGCGATCAAGACACTTCTGCACATAGATCGGTAAGACGGCAATTGGCTGATAATTCAGTTTATCTTCTGATCGATAAATTTTCACGTAGCGGATGCTCGGGGTTAATGGGAGTTGCCACACAAGTTCAACTTGTTTGTCCAC
The DNA here is from genome assembly GCF_002472835.1 of Sphingobacterium sp. UBA7249. NCBI lineage: Bacteria > Pseudomonadati > Bacteroidota > Sphingobacteriia > Sphingobacteriales > Sphingobacteriaceae > Sphingobacterium > Sphingobacterium sp. UBA7249. Next base: position 19,987 of record NZ_DKST01000021.1, read on the forward strand.
CGCACCTATTTTAGACAAAATAGCAGCTGATGATAACTTTACCTTAGGGTAGTTTCTCGGCAAAAACTCGATCTGATCAATAAAAAGCTGATGTGTAATTGCACTGGTTCCATTTTGTTCAAGCAGCAACGAGGACACCGCCTTTCCAATGGTAATCCCTTCAAATTTTGATACAGGGATAGAGACATTGAGCCAGGTATCGTACGCAAAGTCGTCAATATAATGGCTAATATCCAATGAATTGCTTCGCAAATCATGTTGTTGCAAGGCAACTTTAGGCAACTGTCCCTTTTCAGTATTACTTTGGATAAATAATTTAAAGGTTAAATGATCATCCTTGGCAATCATATACTGAAATTTCTGCTTATCATTTAATATACTGGCCTCCCATTTTCCATTGGGAGATGAAACATAACGCAAAGACAATGAGTTCCCAGGTGTAAAAAACAAACTATCTGAAACCGGGAGGCTATGGTTCACATTTTGTATCCAAGATTCTCCTGTGTAATGTGCCATACTTTTCGCGTAGCTCCCATTGATTATACTATTATCAAATAGCACCTCCGGATAGCTCTCCGACCTTGCAAGTATGGGCAAAATACACAGGAAAAGAAAGTAAAAGTATTTTTTCAGCATAAGTCAACATTTTTCATAGGCTTACAATCAAAAACTAAGCCACCACAATGATTATAACGCAAATGTAACAAAGGATTTCCAATGATATTGTATGCTCAAATTTTAATTTCGGAAAAAATGCGCTAAATTAGCCCCTTGAATATTTTCATAAAATAGATATATGAAAACCACGTTTGATTTTGAAAAGCCAATTGCAGATTTGCAATTGCAGATTGAAAAGGTAACACAAGTTGCCGAAAAAACCCAAGTGGATATGAGCGCAACCGTTCGTGAACTTGAGGAAAAACTTGCTTCTACGGAAAAAGAAATATACAGCAATTTAACGGGTTGGCAGAACGTTCAAATGTCTCGGCATCAGGATCGTCCACAGACCTATGATTATATCGAAGCCATCTGCGATGAATTTATTGAATTGCATGGTGATCGCACGGTAAAAGACGACAAGGCGATTGTAGGTGGAATGGCCTCTATCGATGGTAATGCTGTCATGATCATTGGTCATCAGAAAGGCAAAAACACCAAAGAGCGTCAATATCATAATTTTGGCATGGCCAATCCGGAAGGTTACCGTAAAGCATTACGCTTGATGAAAATGGCAGAAAAGTTCAATAAGCCAGTCATTACATTAATCGACACCATGGGAGCTTACCCAGGTTTAGAAGCTGAAGAGCGGGGACAAGGGGAAGCCATTGCACGCAACCTTATGGAGATGGCCGTACTTAAAGTTCCGATCATCTGTGTGGTTATAGGTGAAGGTGCTTCTGGTGGAGCTTTGGGTATCGGGGTAGGTAATCGTGTATATATGATGGAACATACTTGGTATTCTGTTATTTCTCCCGAATCTTGTTCATCAATCTTATGGAGAAGTTGGGATCATAAAGAGAAGGCTGCAGAAGCATTAAAACTAACTTCCACTGACATGTTGGGTAATGGCTTGATCGATGGTATTATTCCTGAACCATTAGGTGGTGCACATCAAGATCCTGCAAAAGCAGCGGCTAATCTGAAAGAGCAATTATTGAAAGATCTAGCTGAATTGACAGCAAAGGACAGCGATACATTGATCAAGGAACGCATTGACAAATTCAGTAATATGGGCGTTGTGACAGAATAATGTTGTCTCCATATTTCTCAAAATATAGAAAAGTCGGCAAGGTATGCCGACTTTTCTCATTTAATAACGTCGGATTTCCACAAAAAAAACAACATAGCTTACATGAAATCGCTCGATTTACAATCGAATTGCGCTAGTATTAAACAAAATTCTATTCTTTCTAAAAAAATAATAGCGTAATTCATACGCAGTTATAAAATATACAAATAAAAAAAACAAAAACATTTGGACACAATCAGATCTTTTTATACCTTTGCATCACTTTCAAAAACAGAAAGGATTCCGTAGCTCAGCTGGTAGAGCAATACACTTTTAATGTATGGGTCCTGGGTTCGAATCCCAGCGGGATCACAAAGAAAAGCTAATCGCAAGGTTAGCTTTTCTTGTTTAAGGTATTTAGGATTCGAACGAAGGGCCGGCCGGGTTCGATCCGACGGAGGCTCAAGGATGTGCACGGGAACTGCGGGGCTGAGCCAATCACAGCGGATCACTTTTTATCATGCCTCAGGATGAGCTCCAAGAACTTAACTGTCTCCGTCCCTACAATATTTTTTGCGTGAAGTTCTACTGCTTGCTTTCCTTTCGGCAAATCTATCTGGCCAAGCAATATCGAATTTCCACGGCCACTTGTAGGAGATGATGGGTCAATTAAGAAATTGATTTCTTTCCCCCCTATTTTTAAAATCATCTCCCCGCCCGCATTTTCCACATCCTTTACATAGCGTATTGAGACATCAAAGCGCGCAGGTTCCAATACATTGATATCCCATCCAAGATACTGCTCACTGTTTTTCCATCCGGAAACATAATAACGATCCCTTTTGCCATCCCCAAATTTCATCGGATCCCCATATTGTCTTGCATAGAAAGACAACAACCTATTTTGCGCAATATTAGGATCAACAAAAACTAGCTCATTGGTATCAGGTGCGACGGTATCCTGTTTTAATTGGACAACAATAACTTCGTCAGCCAGGTCGTCCGCTATTTGATCCAATGGGATATGAAGTCCTACAGCATCTGAAATATAGTTTTTGATCCTCCTCTTTGAAGACAACAGAGAAATAGATTTAACTCCCATGGTAAGTCCGCCTACGGTCAATTTCTCTCCTTTTGGCTTATTAAAGATATGCAAATACAAGATACTACCTCTTTTCGTAATCACTCCCCATTGTTGACGAGGCAAAGGAGATGGATCTACATTAATGACACTTTCCTTATTCTTTGCCATCCATGCCGCTATCCCTTGCAAAATAGCAACATCAGGCGAATCAATACGGCCATCGCCTTTGGGACCAATATTCATCAGGATATTCCCTCCCATTGCTGTGGCTTTTGCCAACAATTGAATAAAATGCGCTGTTGGCTTATAATTCTTATCTGTTGAGGAATAGCCATACGAATCATTCGTTGTAGGAATAGCCTCCCAATAAGCTCCTGCAGAAACCGGGTAGAACTCTTCCGGTCGATCAGCAGTATTCAAATAATCACCATAATTCTTGTCACCAGTACGAGCTAATCGTCCGTTAACAACAATAGAGGGATCAGTAGCCCTGATTGCCTTCAGAATTCTTAAATTTTCGGACAGAGGTAGCTTATGCGGTGTATCAAACCAAAGCAAGTCGGGATGATACTTATGGATCAGTTCCGTTATTTGCGGAATTGCCTTTTCATCTACATAACGTTTTGCTTTAGGCAACCACTCCGGATAATTGTCGAACCAATTTGCTCCCCCCAGCAACTTATCCCCGCCCGGGTTAGTATAATCCCAGTCATTTCCTGGCGCATCGGGGTGCTCCCAGTCAAATGCATGTGAATAGTAAAACCCAAATAATAGCCCATGCCTCCGACAAGCTCTAGCAAGTTCTGCCAGTGGATCTGCCTTTAATGCGGTACTCTTGATCGCATAAGAGCTGGCATATTGCGAAGGATACATGGCAAAACCATCGTGATGTTTAGCCGTAATGATAAAGTATTTCATACCGGCATTTTTTGCCAAGGTTACCCATTCTTCTGCATTAAATTTTTCAGGATTAAATCTCGCTGCGGAATCCAGGTATTCCTGACGGGGGATGTGCATGACGCGCATCAAATGCTCCGCATATCCACCACCTTTTTTCCCTTTCCACACATTACCATATTGCGAATAAACACCCCAATGGACAAACATGCCAAAGGTTGCCTTTTTCCATTTTTCAACACGCTGTTTTTGTCCTGTTGCAGACTGCTTCCACCAACCAGCTTCTGCAGCCGATATCGCATTTATATCCCTTGTAGTAGGGTCATTAAACATATCCGCAGCTTCGTTTCCCTTATTAACGTCTCTAACTTGCCCTTTGACCGCAATTGTGGCAACCGAAAGTATTAAAACAAGGCAATACCTGATATTTATCATAAGTTTAATATTATAATTGTCTTCCAAAGCCAAACCTTCTGCTCGGAGGAGCACAACCGTTCAACAGAAATAATGTATACCAGCTTCAAAAATACCTCAAAAAGCCAAAAATAAGGTGTAATTTTTGTTCATATTAGGGGAATAGTTACGCAAAGTCAAAAAAAATAAAACCTATTAACGCTAGCGCTGTTTATTCCATATTATAAACTTAAGAAACATGAACAATTACCGAGATCATCGGCATATTGAAATACGATCGACAGTCAATACCCGTGAAATCCTTATCGAAACCGCCAAAAACAGTCAGGATATCTTAGAGTCAGTATTTATACAATATTTGTTAAAAATTTAAAATTATGGAAAAGCTAACCGCTAAAGCAAGTATTCAGATCCAAAAACCCATACGTGAAGTTTTCGAAGCTATAGTTGATCCGAATAAAATGAATCATTATTTTATTAAATCTTCAACCGGTCGCCTGGAGTCCGGAAAAACCATAGAATGGACTTTTCCCGAATTCCCGGACAATTTCCCTGTAACCGGAAAAACAATTCACCCAGACACCTATATTTCGTTTGACTGGAGCGGAGGGATCGCCAATCAGCTAGTTGAAATCCACCTGTCTTCCTTCGTGGATGATTCTACCGTTGTCAAAATTACAGAACATGAAATGAACAACGATCAGGAAGGTATTTTGATTATGATGCGCCAAACAGAAGGCTGGGCAAATTTTTTAGCCTGTATGAAGGCTTATCTTGAATATAATATCAATCTTCGAAAAGGCGCGTTTGATTTTATGTTTTCATAAATTAAGCAAAGAAAATGATATCTATAGAAGTGACGCCATACAAGGAAAGTCAAGTCGAAACAACCGACTGAATAATTGATAAGCTAGATAAAGAGCCCGATATCACACTAAAAGAAATCATATAATCAGCAGATGTAGCTAATACCTACTTCAAATAAATTACAAGTTGAAACGATGACAACAAATAAAACATCCTATCTCGAAAAGAATGTCGATGACTTTATTCGCGAAATACCAGATATTCAAAAGAGAGCGGATAGCATCGAGCTGATACATTTGATGCAGACTGTCTCAAATGAAGACCCTAAAATGTTTGGCGAATCCATCATCGGCTTCGGACAGTACCACTATAGATACGCGAGCGGTCACCAAGGACATGCTCCTTTGATAGGATTCAGCCCCCGAAAAGCCGCTATTTCGCTATATGTATATACCGGACTCGACGAACACAGGATCTTTGTGGAACAATTGGGAAAATTCAAGCTCGGGAAAGCTTGTATTTACATTAAGAAACTAAGTGACATCAATACGGACAACCTGAGCACATTAATGCAGCAGACGATCCGATTTCTGTCAACAAAATACACAAGGATCAAGAATTAGGAATAGTAGTATGACAAGCAGCATTTCGACAATCGAAGCATATATAAACCAATTTGAGGGAGGTAAGAAAGAATATCTCATTCAGATCTACAAGCTTATTGCTGGAGCGGTTCCCCCTTCAGCCATAGAAACCATTTCCTACCAGATGCCTACCTTCCGATTGAATGGCAATCTGATTCATTTTGCCATGAATAAGCAACATCTCGGAATATACCCAGGGCCAGACGCCATTGCACATTTTGCTCCTCAGCTCAAATCTTTCAAAACAACAAAAGGAGCTATTCAGATTCCGATAGACCAGCCCATCCCCGAAAAAATCATCCGGGATATCGTTGCATTTAACACCAAAAAATTCAAGGATAAACAGGGCCCCAACTGGCATAAAAGCCGCGGAAATTGGCAGGAGGCTGAAGAACTGATGCAACAGATTATGTTGAAAACCACACTACAGAAAGAATTTAAATGGGGTAGTTATATTTATACGCACAAGGGAAAGAATGTCATCGGGTGGGGCGGCTTCAAACATTTTTTTTCCCTCTGGTTTTATAACGGAGTATTTTTAGACGATAAAGAAAACTTTCTGATCAATGCCTCAGAAGGTAAAACCAAAGCACTTCGCCAATGGCGTTTTACGGATGTGAATGAGATGGATCGTGCCAAAATTGAAGCATATATTCAAGAGTCTATTCAAACAATTGATGACGGAAAAGAAATTAAACCAGCTAAAACCGAAATTATCCCCCCGTCCGGTCTTTTACTCGAGGCACTTCGTTCAGATGAGGCATTTCATGATCATTTCAAGGCATTAACTCCGGGAAAACAAAAAGAATATATCCAATATATCGACGAGGCAAAGCAGGAAAAAACTAAATTATCCCGTCTCGAAAAAATCAGACCGATGATTATCGCCAACAAAGGACTAAATGATAAATATAAATAATGGATTTCAACTCAAAAATCGACGCTCATGGAAAATTCAATTATACCCTCCATCTGGTTTGATCAAAATGCAAAAGAGGCTTTTGACCTATACTGTCAGACCTTTCCAAACAGCCTTATTACAAGCCACTCTCCGATTGTTGTCGAGGCTCAGCTCGATGGTGTAAAATTTATCGGAATCAATGGAGGCCCGATATTTAAACCCAATCCATCCATATCATTTATGGTGATCTGCGAATCAAAAGAAGAGGTTGATCGTATCTGGAATGTATTTTCAGCAGATGGTGAGATATTAATGCCCTTAGACAACTACCCCTGGAGTCCCTACTATGGTTGGATAGCGGATAAATATGGTGTAAACTGGCAATTATACCAAGGCAAGGTGAGCGACACCAATCAGCAAGCAATCGTCCCTACCCTGATGTATTGTGGTTCCCAACAAGGTAAATGTGAAGCCGCGCTAAAGTTTTATGAGGAGCTATTTAAAGACTTCCGGAGCAACGGTATCATGCGCTACGCAGCAGGTGAATACGAGGGTTTAATCCAACATACGCAATTCCTCATCAAAGGATTCACGCTAATGGCGATGGATAGTGGTGTCAATCAGAACTTCACTTTTAATGAAGGAATTTCGCTCACCATCTTGTGCAAAGATCAGGCGGAAATTGACTATTACTGGAATTGCATTACAGCACAAGGACAAGAAAGCATGTGTGGCTGGTGTAAGGATGAATTTGGTGTAAGTTGGCAAATTGTACCTGAACAAATTGCAACATATCTTCAACATCCCAGCGCCGGAGAAGCGCTGATGAAAATGAAAAAAATCATTATAAAAGATTTAATAGGATAAGCTCGCTAGCCAATAGCAAAGCTCCTACTAAGATGCATAAAAAAGGGGATGATGGTCATCCCCTTTTTTTTATCGGCTAAGCATTGACTTGCAATGCTAATGCATATAATTTCATCTGTTTGATCATCGACAATAAGCCGTTCGCACGAGTCGGCGACAAATGTTCTTTTAAACCTATCTCATCGACGAAATACAGGTCCGCATCAACGATTTCTTTCGCCGTATGCCCAGACAGAACTTTTACCATCAGGCTAACCAAACCCTTGGTGATAATTGCATCACTATCTGCAGTGAAATACACCTTACCATCTTTAACTTCGGGATATAACCATACCTTGGACTGACAGCCCTTGATAATATATTCTTCTGTCTTATATTGCTCATTAATTAAAGGAACTTCTTTCCCAAGTTGGATGATGTACTCATATTTTTCCATCCAGTCAGTAAAAAAAGCAAAATCTTCAATTAATTCGTTTTGTATTTCATTAATCGCCATAACCATTTTTATTACACTAACATATTGACAGCACGCTGAATACCCGCCACCAAGATATCTATTTCTTCTTTTGTATTGTAGAGTGCTAACGAAGCCCGGATTGTTCCCGGGATACCAAAGCGATCCATAACAGGTTGTGCACAATGATGACCAGTCCGCACCGCTATTCCCAATTTATCTAAAATTACACCTACGTCATACGGATGGGTACCTTCGATAATGAATGAAATGACAGAGCATTTTTGGTCTGCGGTACCGATAAATTTCATCCCAGGAATCTGGGACAATTTTTCCAATGCGTACTCCAACAGCTCGTGTTCATAAGCTTCGATATTCTTTAAACCGATTGAATTGATATAGTCAATAGCCTCATTTAAACAGATTCCAGCCTCAATATTCGGTGTACCTGCTTCAAATTTAAAGGGCAACTCATTATAAGTTGTCTTTTCAAAAGTCACCTCTTTGATCATATCACCACCACCCTGATAAGGAGGCATTGCATTTAATAGTTCTTCCTTACCGTATAATACGCCAACACCAGTTGGGCCGTACATTTTATGTCCAGAAAACACTAAAAAGTCAACATCAAGATCTTGTACATCCACTTGAATATGTTGAACAGCTTGTGCCGCATCCACCAACACAACCGCCCCATGCTTATGGGCAGTCGAAATCATTTCTCTGACGGGATTGATTGTACCAAGTGCATTGGAGACATACGTCACTGAAACTAATTTTGTTTTTTCATTAAATAAATCTTCATAAGCTTTCATATCGAGCTCTCCCTTGTCATTCATCGGGATAACACGGATCTTACAGCCTCTTTCCTCGCAGAGCATTTGCCAAGGCACAATATTAGAGTGGTGCTCCATGGCAGAAATAATGATTTCATCATCCGCATGGATAAATGTCCGTCCATAACAAGTCGCCACTAAATTGATACTATCAGTCGTACCCTTGGTAATAATCACCTGCTTGTCCTCAGGAGCATTGATAAAAGATTGAAGCTTTTTACGGGTAACCTCGAAAGCATCCGTCGATATCTGGCTCAGGTAGTGAACGCCCCGGTGTACATTACTATTCATATCCGTATAATAATGAGCAATAGCATCAATTACTGTAACGGGTTTTTGTGTCGTCGCTCCATTATCCAGATAAACCAAAGGTTTGCCATTCACCTGTCTTTTTAGAATAGGAAAATCTGAACGTATTTTATCTATATTATATCTTTCCAAAGTTGTCTCAATAATTTATACAAAGTTAATAGTATTTTATCGAATACAGGACGGGCAATCTGTTTTTTATGTCATTATCAATGACCTTACCGATAGGCTTGCCAAAATATAAAGTTACTCTATCTCGTTAAAAAACTCTTTTTCTACCTTATTGACCATTTTAAACAATTATAACTTGCTTTTATAATTTATTGGAGCTATTTATTTACCTTTGTATTGATATGCAAGAATTACCTCTAAATTTACCAGAAGGCTCACGTAAAGAAGTGATGGCCTACTTGGAGCCTTTCATGTTAAATGAAATGAGCGAATACCTGAAGCCTGTAGAAGAAATGTGGCAACCCGCTGATTTCCTTCCAGATGCTTCTAGGGATACTTTTTTTGAGGAAATAAGAGATTTACAGGAAAGTGCTAAAGAGCTTTCGTATGATTTGGTAGCTGTATTAATCGGCGACACTATTACGGAAGAGGCTCTTCCGACCTACGAATCTTGGCTGACAATGGTTGAGGATGTTGATAAAAATGAACAAGGCGGATGGATGAAATGGGTCCGTGCTTGGACTGCTGAAGAAAACCGCCACGGTGATTTATTGAATAGATATCTTTACTTATCAGGTAGAATAGATATGCGTCAGTTTGAAATGTCGACACAATACCTGATACAAGACGGTTTTGACATCGGAACTGGTGCTGACCCTTACCGTAACTTTATATATACATCATTCCAGGAGCTTGCTACCAACGTATCCCATCGCCGGGTATCGGGGCTTTCCAAAAAAAGTGGCGATAAACTTTTGGCAAAAATGTGTGGTGTTATTGCATCGGATGAAGCGCGCCATGCCAAAGCATATATGTCCTTCATATCAAAAGCAATGACGGTAGATCCTAGTGAAGTGATGATCGCATTTGAAGATATGATGCGTAAGAAAATCGTTATGCCAGCGCAATTCTTAAGAGAAGCAGGTGAGCCTCAAGGCGAAGCCTTTGCACATTTTTCTGATGCTGCGCAACGACTGGGTGTGTATACAGCATTGGATTATGTTGATATCTTGAAAGAACTTAATAATGAATGGAAGATTGATCAAGTTTCAGGTCTGAATGATCAAGGTGAAAAAGCAAGAGATTATCTCTTAAGACTTCCCGATCGTCTGACGAGATTGGCAGACCGCATGAAAGTGCCAGAAAAAGAATATAAATTCAAATGGATATACGGATAACAGAAAAGCCTGATTAGAAATAATCAGGCTTTTTTGTTTATAACTAATAAAATTTATTGCATAGGAATACGATACAAATAAGTTGATATAAAAACCTATATATCAATTTTCGAAACAGAGTCCGAGTCCTATGTAGTATTCGAGTGTGCTTCGACTATCGTTCGACTGTCATTTGACTATACTTCGGGTCGTATTCGGCCCTTCTTCGCCCTTGAGAGCAGGTAAGAGTAAGATCTCACCGATGCCTTTGCGTGGTGAATCCGTGTTAGACTCGGACTCACCACGGACTCACCACGCTCTCATCACTGTAACACCTCGAAGCTGATACGACTATGTCCCGAAGCAGTTACGAAGCAGACACGAATCAATACCGTAGGAGTGGCGGATTTTAAGTGATCAGAAATTATTTCACATTTCCCATGAGTTTCCGCACAACAGGTGACAAGGCGATCAGGACTATACCGGCAATTAAAGAATACAAGCCTAATTGCTTGTAACTTCCGGTATAAGTCACTAAGTTATCCGCCAACGAATTTCCTTCCTTTGCTTCAGCCATACTCGCACCGATCAGTCCTGCGACATATTGACCATATGCACTTGCCAAAAACCACATTCCCATCATAATGCCCTGCAACCTTGCTGGAGAAAGTTTCGTCATTATTGAAAGCCCAATTGGCGAAAGGCAAAGTTCACCAACAGTGATCACCAATAGCGCAAGTGTGAAGATATCCAATGAGGTCATCCCATCATGGGCAAAAAGACGCGTCGCAAAAAGCACATAGTATCCTAGTCCCAAGAAAACAAAGCCCAAACCAAACTTGATGATGGTATTCGGCTCAAGTTTACGTTTCCCCAACCAAATCCAGAATAGGCCAAATAATGGCGCAAGAGCAATAATGAACAAAGCACCGCCAGAATTATTGACACCATTTGGATCAAGTGTCACCGCTCCAAGTAAAGAGTCGTTCAGGTGCTTAGCGGCAAATATGCTCAATGAACCACCACTTTGTTCATATATCCCCCAAAAGATAATGGAAAACAAGATAAACACTAAAGCAGCGATTAATTTGTTGCGTTCTTCTTTGGTTACTTTTGACATTTCATAGAACAGATACAAAAGCGTCAATGGCCCAATGGTGTACATAAAATAGTCGGTATATTGCGTTTTTGATACCATGATCTGAATTACAGGTATAAAGATCAATGTCAGCATATACACGGCATACTCTACCCATTTTGGTAGAGGTTTAGTCTTTACGATAGCATCTGGGTGTCCGGGTTTGAGCCCAATAGGCCCCAAATGTCTCTTAGTAAAATGAAAGTTAATCAAACTCGCCAACATCCCTACCGCAGCCAAACCAAAAGCTACATTCCAACGGTGGGCCTCAGAAATAATTGACGTTAACATATACCCTTTACCAATGGCTACACAAACATAACCACCCAAAAATGCACCTAGATTGATCCCCGCATAGAAAAGCGAGAAGCCGCCATCACGACGGTTGTCTCCATCATGATAGAGTTCTCCCACCATGGTAGAGATATTGGGTTTAAAAAAGCCGGTACCAATAATAATAAACGAAAGACCAAAAAAGAAATATTGATGTGGATCCGCCGCCAGGAAAAGACTTCCTACGATCATCAATAATCCACCCCAGAACAATGATTTCCTAAAGCCTAAAATCTTATCCGCAAAAAGTCCACCGATAAATGTAAAAGCATAGACAAATGCCTGTGTAGCTCCATACTGTAAATTAGCCTCTTTTTCCGCGAAGTTTAGTTGGGTGATCATAAAGAACACCAACATGCCCCGCATGCCATAAAAGCAAAACCGTTCCCACATTTCCGAAAAGAACAGGCTCCAGATTTGCCGTGGGTACTTGCCCTTAAAATTTTGAATCTCCTCTAACGACTCGCGTGTACTCGCCTCCATACTGTATTTATTATTAATCAAAAAAGCTTCTTTCGTAAAAGAAGCTTATGTAGTTATTATTTAATTCCGTGCATCAATCTTTTGATCAAAGGATTGAATAACATTACAAGCAATCCGGCAAACGCTGGAATCGCTGTAAATAAAAAGAAAAAGTGACTCAATGAGTATTCTTGCTGAATTGTTTCCACTTGTCCCCCCAGTACCGCTGCAACCTTTTGTGCAATAGCAATGGCTAGATACCAGATACCAAACATGAAAGCCAACATTCGGGCTGGAACCAATTTAGAAACATAGGATAAGCCCACCGGTGAAATAAATAATTCCCCCAATGTGTGGAACAGATAAGTTAAGACAAGAAATACCATTGAAATTTTCACGCCTGGCGCTATTCCCCAAGAACCTAATCCGATAATTAAGAATCCAATAGCAACTAGAATCAAACCAAATCCATATTTAAATGCTGCGGAAGGATTATATTTCGATTCCCAGATCTTAGAAACTGTAGATGCTAGCGCAATAATAAAAAAGGAGTTAAGAATTGAAAACCAGGATACTTTGATTTCTGAAGCTTCTTTGTTAAACTCCTGATAAAGCATCCAGATTGCGGCACCCCAGATCAGTCCAAAACAGATAAACAATACGATATTTGATATTGCAATCTTATCCCAGGTTACCTTTGCTAGTTTAATAAGAACCCAACTAATAATTGATAGCGGTACAATGGTTAGCAAACCATTGACGACATTAAATGTTGTCAATGCCCCACCTGTAAGCGCCCTGTCGATATTATCTCGCGCTACAATAACCAATGAGGTTGCCCCTTGTTCAAAGCTCATGAAAAAGAAGATGAGGAAAAAAGCTAACAGCACCACAGCAAACATTCTGTCCCTAACTGTTTTGTCATAACGCAAAATCCGGGAAACAATCAAATAAATAAAAAGGATCAATGCGACGATGACCATGATATACTGTCCCCTCAGAAAAGAGGTATCCAGTCCGGCGAAAACATCAACAATACCATTTTTTGACAATGGGTCATTAAAAGCGTATACAAAACCGATAATAGATACGATAGCGATCAGCACATAATCTCTTAGTGTAAACGGGTTTTTAGTATCCGTATCACTAACCGTGACTTCTTTCTTTTCACCGGCCACAGACTTGTCTAAAATACCGAGATTGCCCATAAGTGGTTTTGCGAAAACAAACTGTAACGTGCCAAGAAGCATAAAAATACCGGCCAATCCGAATCCCCAATGCCATCCATACGTTTCGGCGATATAGCCACAAAGCATCATACCGAAGAAAGCGCCCGCGTTGACACCCATATAGAATATCGTATATGCCCCGTCTTTCTTTTCAGGCAGATCTTTATACATTTCACCAAGGATTGAAGGCATATTAGGTTTGAAAAAACCGGTTCCGATCACTAGACAGATCAAACCCAGAAAAAACATGATAGCAGTATCGAAAGCCATTGCCGCATGCCCCAATGTCATAATTGATGAACCAATAATAACAGCTTTTCGAGATCCGATGTATTTATCGGCGATAATTCCACCAAGGATAGGTGTCAAATAAAGCATCATTGCATACGTTCCGTATAATGCACCTGCCTGTTGTGCTGTCCAAGCCCAGCCCGAGAAAGGGCTGCCTTGTATAACCGCAGCGGTTAAAAATTGCATCAACAAGACACGCATGCCATAGAACGAGAACCGTTCCCACATCTCCGTAAAAAAAAGTACGAACAGCCCTGAGCGCTGCCCTAATACATTTGATTTAAAAAAATCAGTAGACGGGCTAGTTGTTATATCCCCGCTTAATCTCCCCATAAGTAATCAACCTTTATTTTTATAAAATACTTACAAAGAAACAAAAACAAAATCACTTTTGGACAAAATAAAGTTGCATAAACAAAAAAAGCAATCCAAATGGATTGCCTTTTCAGTAACATTTTTAATATGCCCTATCTTTTGTGCAATTGTTCATAAAGATCAATGACCTTTTTCTGAAGTTCGATAACCTCGCCATCGCGTTGTTGCAACTTTTGCGTCAGCGCATTGACTTCATTAACATACTCTTTATCCTCTTCTGAATCAGAAGTAGATAATAGTTGAACAACTGTCAAATTAAATAATTTTGAAATTTGATTTAGGCGAGACAGATTCACGTCTGTAATACCTGTTTCAATTTTAGAAAATGCTGGGATTGAGATATCCAATCGCTTTGCAACATCCTCTTGACTCCACCCTTTTTGGTGTCTAAGTAATCTAATTTTTTTTCCTAATGCATTCATCTGGTAGATATTTTAAACAAAAATAGCAAATAAAAATTAATTTACATTAAATTATAATTTTTTCTTTAAAAATCCTTAAAAAAACGATCAGCAAGAACAGATAGGTTAACCCCGTTATAATTATTTAAACTCATAAGCAGTAAATTGTAACCTCTAGATTTAACACCGTCTAAAAAAGAATACAAGCCATCCAAACTTACAACAACCTCTAAATCAGGATCATTAAAACATTTCTTAATATTTTCAGGGACACTTTCAATATTCTTATTAAGTTCCTTACAAGAGTTGATATTCACGTAGACGACAGAGAGATCCGACTCGCGCATGGAATCAGCATATTGTAACAAAAACGATGAATCTAAACTATCATACGAGTTTAATTCAATTATTGTGACCAATTTCTGATTAGGAAATTGTTCTTTTACTGCATGAATACTTGACCTGACTTTATCGGCATTGTAAGCGTAATCTTGATAAACTACAGATCCTTCAGAACTGGCGACAAATTCCAAATAACGGATAGAGGTATTAAAGCTCTTTATCGCATCAAAAAACTCTTTCTTTTTGATACCCAACCATTCACACACCGTATAGGCTCCTGCGATATTGGACAAATTATGCTTTCCAAATACTTGTAAAGGAACATCTCCCTCTGCTGTATTAAGATATGTCACTCCTTTATTAATCGTATAGTCAGGGATTTTATAACCATGTCTGTTGATTTTACAGTCTTTGGTATCCTGCAACACTTTCTGTAGCACAGCATCCTCTTTATTATAGATTAGTGTACCTTTAGGAGGTATTGAATCAATAAAATCTTCAAATTGTTTAATATATTCCTCTTTCGATATTTTGGAATTAAATTCATTCCATACGATACCCGAGATTAAGGCTATATTAGGTTTATAATATAGAAATTTAGACTTAGGGTCAATTTTTGACGAAACATATTCATCTCCCTCGATAATAATAATCTTATTATTCTTGGTAATATCTACAAGTTTATCAAAACCTCGTAATTGTGCCCCTACCAAATAGTCAAAATCTTTACCTAAGAAACGCATCACGTGCATGACCATACTCGTGATAGTTGTTTTTCCGTAGCTCCCTGCGATCACCACACGGATCTTATCCTGCGAAAGTTCTTGTATAAATTCGGGGAAAGAATAGATCTTCAACCCCAGTTCTTGTGCCTTTTCTAATTCGGGATTATTTGCCTCTGCATGTGCTCCCAAAATAACTGCATCAATATCTTCCGTTACCTTTTCGGAAAACCATCCCAACTGATCTGGCAATAAGCCAGCTTCGATAAGATGAGAACGGGAAGGTTCCACAATCTGATCGTCAGATCCTGTAATCTGGTGCCCCTGCTTTGCCAAGGAAATGGCAAGGTTATGCATCACACTACCACCTATCGCTATAAAATGAATACGCATCGCTCTATTACCGTTTCACAAACTTGGCTGCACACCAATTATTTAAAACTTTTTTGGAGATAAATTCAAAACCTAAAGACTCAGCCGTATCACGCAACATCGTCAAATCTTCCTGTTCATAAAATCCACTTAAGTACAACTCTCCATTTTTATTGATACTTAAAGCATATTGGGGTAACTGCTCCAATAGGATATTTCGATTAATATTTGCTAATATCGTATCGAAAAGACGATCTTTTAACACCTCAAAGGAACCACATACAGCCTCGATATTGTCAACATGATTAAGCCCGCTATTTTCAGCGACACTTTCTACACAAATTTCGTCATAGTCCACTGCCAATACGGCCTTAGCTCCTTTTTTCGATGCCAGAATCGCCAAGATACCTGTACCACAGCCCATATCCAATACGTACTTGCCCTCAAAATCATTTTCCAGAATATATTGAAGCATCATTGATGTAGTCTGATGGTGCCCTGTCCCGAAAGACATTTTAGGATCAATAATGATTTCATAAGGGAAATCAGGTTTTGACTCATGAAATGTAGCCCGTACATAACACTGTCCACCGACTTCTATGGGGTTAAAGTTACTTTCCCAAAGTTTATTCCAGTTCTGGTTTTCTATTTCCTCAACCTTATAGTCCACTTCAAGTCCAGCATCCAGATTTAGCATTAATGTTTCTAATGCTTGCAAATCAAGATTTGCAGCCGGTATATAAGCTGCAAATCCAGACTCGGTATCTTCAAAAGTATCAAAGCCAATGTCTGCCAAATCAGATACCAACAGATCTTTTTGCCATTCCTCACCTGATAGCATTTGAAAGATAACCTCTATGTATTTCATTTCTAAAAATTAGCCGTTAAACACCTTGGCAATATCTATAAAATCTCTCGATTTCAAAGAAGCTCCTCCAATCAAACCACCATCAATATCCGCTTGCGCAAACAAATCTTTTGCATTGCCCGGATTACAAGATCCACCGTAAAGGATACTTGTATTGTCAGCTGTTTCCTGTCCATATTTTTCGGCCAGCACCTGACGAATAAATTGATGTACCTCCTGTGCTTGTTCCGGACTAGCAGTAAGTCCTGTACCAATTGCCCAAACTGGCTCATAGGCCAATACCACAGCGGCAAAAGCTTCATTGGACAGATGGAACAATCCATCAGTCAATTGTGTTTTAATTATTTCAAAGAAATTACCGGATTCACGTTCTTCTTTGGTTTCTCCAATACAAAATATAGGAGTCAAGCCATGTTTCAAAGCAATATCTACTTTCGCAGCTAACAACGCATCTGTTTCACCAAAATAAGCACGTCTTTCAGAGTGACCCAAGATCACATGTGAAGCGCCGACAGATTTTACCTGGCTTGCAGAAATCTCGCCTGTATATGCTCCAGATTCTGCCTGATGAATATTTTGTGCACCAATATTCACATTAGCAACATTCTTAGACAATTGCCCAAGACTTGATAAATGAATGAAAGGGCTACACACAACCAATTCTTGATTTCCAATTACTTCATCTTTGGCCATATTGATAATTTCGGAGAATAAACTTAATCCTGATTGATAGTCTAAATTCATTTTCCAATTACCAGCTACGATTTTCTTACGCATGATTTTTACGATTTAATTATATTTTTTGTTAAGTTGATTCAATTCCCTCTTTAGTCGTTCTGGCAGTTCTTCATGTTTTGACATATATAGGGTTTCCAGATACGCCATAAATTTGTCAAAGTTATAGACTTGTGTATCCCCATTAAACACCCAGGCAAACGACGGTACAAATTTAGCATAAAAACTTGTATCTGCTAGCATACTTGCAATTCCAATTACTGTTCCTGTATTTAAAGAAGAATTTATTCCTGTTCGCGTATAATCTCCCATAAAAACACCGCACTTCAATAAGCCCGTATCTCTCAAACCGCCCAACTTATAATCATAAATTGACACAGTCTTTAGATTATTTTTAAGATTCGAATTGGATGTTCCTGCTCCTAGATTACACCAATCACCAATAACCGAACATCCCAAGTAGCCGTGATGTCCTTTTGCCGAGAAATCACCAATGACTGAGTTACCCACTTCACCTCCCACCACACTCTGCCTACCGACAGATACATTCCCATAAATTGTTGCGCCCATTTTTACAACAGCCCCTTTTCCCAAGTATAAAGGTCCCCGCAGATGGGCTCCCTCCATAATGGTGACACCTTCATCGATATAAATAGGCCCGCAAGTAGAATTAAGTGTCGCACAGTCCATCTTGACCTGATCAGCGATATAAAAGTCTGTACCCAATAATTGATTAGTAGAAGAAACATTGGCTATCGAGGTTCTTTTAGCCAGAAGCTTAAAATCATTTGCTATTTCAGTCCCCGTTAATAAGAACAGGTCTTCCACCCCTTTTAATAAACAGAGATCATCATCTATCTTCTTGAGCTTAAGATGGCCCTCTTTGTGATACCGAAAAGCGATAATCGTTCCGTCTTGCGACAAGACATCTCCTATTTCCAAGTTTGAAATAGCCTGTAGCAATGCCACGGTAGGAATAACATGCTTAGTTACCCAAATAGCACCATCCTCAATCCCGTCACCTTCAGCAATCTCCAGGTCAAATGTCATTGCCAGCTGCTGCCATTTCTCCCTTAATGTCAAAATACCGACACGCAGGTCCAGACAGGATTTAATAAAAGTAAAAGGATATAAACTCTTTTTATCAAAAGAAGCCAGCGGGAAGGTAAGCTTATCCAACGATCGGACAGCATCAAAACAATCTACAAAAAAGATTTTCACAAAGTAAAAATAACAAAAAAAACCCGACAAATAATATTTATCGAGTTCTTAATATTGTAATATACAGATCTGCTACAATTATTTTTTGTTGTAACGGCTACGGAATTTATCGATACGTCCAGCAGTATCAACCAATTTCATTTTACCTGTATAGAAAGGGTGCGATGTATGAGAAATCTCTAATTTTACAACTGGATACTCATTACCATCTTCCCACTGAATAGTCTCTTTCGTGTCAACACAAGATTTAGTAATAAAAGCATAGTCGTTTGACATATCTTTAAATACAACTAATCTGTAATTTGAAGGATGCAAATCTTTTTTCATTATTATTATGATTACGTATATTCAATTATTGAGGTGCAAAGATAATTTATAAAAATGTAATTTGCAACAATTGCAAAGAATAATTCACTCATTTTTTCCACACTTTCAGTTACCGGCACTTAAACGGTTACAAATGTAACAATCTTTGTTTAACCCCAAACAATTATTTTGTTTTCCAACTTTTTTCCCTTAATTTAACTTACTACAATTAAATCATTTACACAATTATGAGCAAATTAGATGAAAAAATTGCTGCATATACTGCAGAATCAAAAAAACTAGGTCTATCACTAGATGATGCATTTATTGCAAAAGTGACCAAAGGAATGGGACCTTCCATTTATAATGCAGATTCAGAAACTATTGCTGCTTCGGATCCTGAGGAGCTTAAACGTGTCAAGCAAAATTTCCTGATCAAAAAATTAGGTCTTAAAGATGGTCCTGATTTAGATAAGGCATTAGAAGAAGTTATTACCGCTATTGGTAAATCCAATAAAAATAAATACCGTGTTTTGGTATATGCTTTATTGGCAAAAAAATTCAAAAAAGAATCTGTTTACCAATAAGCATCAACATTTTATTAATCCAACTTCTATCCAAAGATTAATTCCCCAAAGAATTGAGGCAAATGGAAATTAGGAGTTGGATTATCTATTTTATTCCATGAAACAAAATGTGGTTGTTTTAGATTGTCACCACACTTGTAAAAGTTCCCATGTATCGTTTTTCCTTTCAAATCACGTGTATCATTAAACTTAAAGACTGCCAGTGGAATGACCTGGATCATGGTCCAATGCTTGTCAGTTCCGCTATGCCGCTCAATCAATGAGAATGTCTGCACCGTTTCAATTTCAGCCGCACTAAGCCTATTTCTCGTGGCTTTATCCGGCGATCCATATCCAATCAGTCCCGTTCCTATTAAATTAAATTCGATGTTATAATAATTCTTCCGGTCATCAAACGAAATAAAAAATTCTACACAACTGTCTTCCCAAACATTCTGATTCGCCTCTGCGTAATTTCCACGTAGTTGCTCCTCTGCGACATCAAACTGTACGATAAGCTCCTTTTCCGTATATCCAATTTTAAACCGTACCTCTGGTTGATAAGGATACGACTCACTCCAATTACTATGGGGCAATGTATTCCATTCAAAGTCTCCGACAAGATCCGAAAGCTGATTAAAGTTGAGTCTGCCGGTCAAATTTGATGTTATAGGCAGAATGGTTAGTTTCTTCATATGCAATAAAGTTAAGAAAAAGAAGCTTCATCATAGGATGGAAGCTTCTCAAATATTAAAGGTATAAAATCGTTAAATACAGTCAAAAATTACCTTCCTCATAAACTCTTCATTCTTTTCCATCTCCTCCACCAATTTCAATTGCGTATTGGTACGCACCAAATTATGTTCGTCATATTTGGTTTTATAATAGTGATCCCCCTCGATGTAATCGGTCAAGAAACGTACACCTTGCATATAAGGCAATAAAAATGCACCATCCACCAAGGTTTCTTTCTCCAGTGGGGTCAGGAATTCGTTTGCCTCTTCTAAGTATCCCTCGGCATATGCCTTATACAAAGAAAGGTTCAGCACGATCTTCGATATATCTTTTTCGTCTTCGGCAACAGGATTTATAATGGTTCGTATAGCATCCCCAAAATCATAGGCTACATATCCGGGCATTACTGTATCCAAATCGATCACACATTGCATTTTGTCATGAACATCCAACAATACGTTATTAAATTTTGTATCGTTGTGCGTAATACGCAAAGGTAATGCACCTCTATTTCCCAAATCTAAAATCGTTTTCATCCGGTTTTCACGGTCAAAGATAAAATCGAGTTTATCTTTGACCAGGCTGACACGTTGACAAGCATCGTTTGCGATGGCCTTCTTAAGATTTTCGAGTCGAAATTCTATATTATGAAAATTAGGAAGTACCTCGATAATACTTGAAGCATCAAGGTCAGAAAGCTGCTTCTGAAACAGTCCAAAAGCACGTCCTCCTTCTGCGGCCTGTATTTCGGTCTCCACAATATCATAGCTCTTCGTATCCTCAATAAGGATAAACATACGCCAGTAATTTCCTTTGCTATCTCTCGTATATAATTGTCCCTCTAAAGTTGGAACAATCGTCAATACATGGTCGCTGACCCGCTTTCCTTCAGCAACCTTTACTTTTTTACTCAGATGTTTTGTTACAATTTCAATATTGTGCATCAAGCCCTCTACATTTGGAAAAACGTGATGGTTAATACGTTGCAATAAATGCGATATCCCGGTATTTATGGAAGTAATTACACGATAAGTATCATTGATATGACCAGAACCAAAAGGCTGCACTGAAATGATATCTCCCTCTAATGTGAATTGTTTTGCTGCGTTCTCTACTACTAATTGGTTAAAATCAGACATTAAACTATGTTTTTTAAATCATCAATGTGCTTGCAATATCATAAATTGAATTAATAAATGATAATTTTTATTTCAATCAAACGATTGCATGAAATTTAATAAATTTAAGCAAACGATTGCACTTTCATTTATAGCAAATGAAATAATATATTTGTTGATAAGCACCAGTCTCATAGACGGTTCTTCATTAAATATAAATAACTAATATACAAACTCCTCATATCTCAAAACAATGGATAGAAGAAATTTCATTAAATCAACTGCAATCACTACCGCTGGAATCGGTGTCCTTTCGAGCACAGACTTATTCGCCCAATCAAATGGGAAAATAAAAATCGGCTTTATCGGAGTAGGTCTCCGTGGTCGTAACCACGTTCAGATTGCCTTGAATAGAGACGATTTAGAAATAGTGGCTGTATGCGATACACAGGAAGAATCGCTTGCACAATGCCGTAAACAGTTCAATGCAAAAGGCACCAAACTTCCGAAAGAGTACACTGGCGGTGTTGATGCCTACAAAAAAATGTTGAGCAGTGAAAAACTAGATGCCGTTATCATCGCAACACCCTGGCAGTTTCACAAAGATCAGGCTATCGATGCTATGAAGGCAGGTTTATATGTAGGTTGTGAGGTTATCGCTGGCCTAACTGTACAAGATCACTGGGATATCGTAAAAGCATCTGAAGAGACTGGCAAGCCTTACATGACATTGGAAAATGTTGCTTTCCGTCGCGATGTACTAGCAGTTCTTAATATGCACAGACAGGGCTTATTCGGTGAATTGTTACACCTTGAAGGCGGTTATCAACATGATTTACGTGAAGTTCTATTCAATGATGGAAAGAGTTATTACGGACACGGTGCAGAGTATGGATCCAAGGCAATTTCTGAAGCCCAATGGCGTACACAATTCAACATTGACCAAGATGGTGATCTTTATCCAACGCATGGTTTAGGTCCAATCATGCAATTTGTTGACATCAACAAAGGCAATAGGTTCACGCACATTACATCTTACTCAAGTAAAGCACGTGGACTAGCAGCTTATGTAAACAAAGTATCGCCAGGACATCCGAATAGTAAATTAAACTATAAAAACGGAGACATTACGCAGACCATGCTGCAATGTGCAAATGGAGAAACGATGTTATTGACACACGATACCCACTTGCCAAGACCTTACTCGATTGGCTTCCGCGTACAAGGTACTGAGGGGATCTGGATGGATGTAGCCAAAGGCATTCACATCGAAGGTAAATCAAAACCACATACTTGGGACCCAGCGGACGAATGGGTAAAAAAATATGACCACCCTATCTGGAAAAAGTACGAAGAATTAGCGACAGGTTCGGGTCACGGTGGCATGGACTGGTTTGTATTCAACGCTTTTATTCAAGCTGTAAAACAAAAGGTTCAAACGCCAATTGACGTTTATGATTCGGTAACGATGAGTGCGGTATTCCCACTTTCCACGGAGTCCATCAAAAAAGGCAATAAAACCTTAGAGTTCCCAGATTTCACAAAAGGAAAATGGAAAACAAAGAAAAATACTTTTATGCTTGATGATAGCGGCATGTAATCTCAGAAAATAGTATAAAGCAAAGAAGCTGTATCTCCAAAAAGATGCAGCTTCTTTGTTTTACACTGAAGATAATCCCAATAGTTCTACCATTTAGGTTACCTTTTTCTTAAATTAGCCTTTACAAACATTTTTTCAACACGTTATGCTTACCGAAGCAATTATAATCTTAGTACTGATCATCCTAAATGGAATTCTGTCTGCTTCTGAGATTTCAATCGTATCCAGCAGAAGGGCACGTTTACAAGCAGAGAGCGACAAGGATAATCCTGCCGCAAAGATTGCACTACATCTCAAGGAATCACCCAACAGCTTCTTGTCAACAGTGCAGATTGGAATCACTTTGATTGGCATCTTAACCGGGTTCTTTTCAGGTGGCAGTATCTCTTCATACTTGATTGAAGTTTTTAATAAATCGAGTATACTCGCACCCTATAGCCAACAGCTTGCGGTTATTTTGGTCGTGCTGATCATTACCTACTTCTCATTAGTTCTGGGCGAGCTGGTACCAAAGCGCATTGGGATGGCCATTCCTGAAAAATATGCGATGCTCATTGCCTACCCCATGAACGTCCTTAGCAAGATTGTAAAACCGTTCGTATGGTTATTGAGTGCCTCAACCGAGTTTATTGTCAAAATCCTCAATATCAAAAGTACGGGAAACAGTGTCACCGAAGAAGAAATCAAGGCATTAGTGGATGAGGGAGTCGATAGTGGCGTGATCGAAGGTATTGAACATGACATTGTAGATCGTCTCCTAAGTTTAGGCGACAAAAAAGCCATTAACCTGATGACCCACCGCAAGAACATTGTATTTTTGGATCTTGCAGACAGCTTCGAAGAAAACAGACAGATTATCCTCGATAATGACCATTCAATTTATCCCGTTTGCGAGGGTGGACTGGATAATATCAAGGGCGTAGTTCATGTCAAATCCTTGCTTAGACAATGCTTTCAAAACAAACCTTTTGATCTCAGGGAGCTCCTACTTCCGATCAAATTTGTCAACGAATTCAGTTCTTCATACAGCATTATGAATACGTTGAGAACATCCCAGGTACACCAGGCAGTTGTCATCGACGAATACGGTTCGCCACAAGGTATCATCACATTAAGAGATATTGTCGGCGATTTAGTCGGCAACATTACTGAAAGCGATATCAGTGCACGTCCAACAATCCGTCAATTGGAAAGTGGGGATTATGTTGTGGACGGACAGTATCAAATCGAAGATCTCTTGGATGAATTTGAAATAGGACTTTCTGAAGAAGACGAGGATGATATCAACAACGTCACTACTGTAGGCGGCTTGGTTTTCCTACTCTTGGACCACGTTCCTGAAGAAGGCGAACGTGTACGCTTCAAAAACATGGTATTTGAAGTGCTGGATATGGATGGCAACCGAATAGATAAGCTATTATTAAAAATTGAGGAATAACAAGGAATCTATCCATTCCATTAATACATAAGGGCCAATCATACTGATCAGCCCTTATGTATTATAGCACTTTTAAGAGGCTCACCTAGTTAATACCGTGCATCATCTTTTTCAAAATAGGATTGAAAGCAATCAATAATAGTGCAGTCACTCCCGGAACAATGGCAAAGATCATAAAGAAATAAGACATCGAGTGCTCCTCCGTAATTTTATCAATATATGAACCTAAAAAACCACCAATGAAATTAGCGATGGCTGAAGCACAAAACCAGCAGCCAAAAAGTAATCCTAAAAACTTTTTTGGAGAGAGCTTACTTACATACGAAAGTCCTACTGGCGATAGACAAAGTTCTCCTGCTGAGTGGAAAAAATAAGCAATAACAAGCCAGATCATACTAACTGATGCAGTTTTCGCTCCCTGAGGAATATCACTTGCTCCGTAGGCGAGAGCTGCAAAGCCAATACCGACCAAGAGCAAGCCTAGAGCAAATTTTACGGGCCCTGAGGGATTCCATACTTTTTCCCAGAATTTACTGAAAGATGATGCTAAGGAAATAATAAAAAATGCATTCAATATCTGGAACCAGGACGCACCAACTTCAGATCCTGTTATTCCGATCTCACGAAATACTTTCCATAAGCCCAAGCACCAGATAATTCCGAAGGAGATCGCAGTGAATAAAATCGTCAATGGATATTGCTTATAAATCTTTCTAGCCAACGCTGTCAATACAATAGTAACAATAACAATGGGAACCATAGTTAGAATAGTATCAATCCATTTGAAAGCGACCGCTGAGTCTCCCGACAACAAACGCTGTGTATAATCTTTGGCAAAAATAGACATCGAACCGCCGGCTTGCTCAAAGGATAAAAAGAATACGACACTAGCAAGCATAAATATTGTAACGACGACAAGACGGTCCCTAACGACATTACCAGGAATAACCTCATCAACCTCTTCATGGTTTTTGACTTTTTCATCATGATGGGCTTGTATTGCTTTAGGAGAATCGCCAATAATTCCGAATATGTTTTGCCCAAAATAGAATTGAAGCATTCCGAAAAACATGAAAACCCCTGCTAATCCAAATCCATAATGCCAGCCAATTTTTTCACCGATATAACCACACAAAAGCATCCCCAAAAATGAACCAGCATTGATACCCATATAAAAAATCGTATAACCAGCATCTTTCTTTGCACTTTTATCTGGGTAAAGGTTCCCAACCATGGAAGAAATATTAGGTTTAAACATTCCATTTCCCAGGATCATTAAAAGCAAACCTAGGAAAAAGAAGCCTGAATTAACGCCTTCAAATGCCATGGATAAATGCCCTAATGTCATAATCAATGCACCTATTAAAATAGCTTTCTTAAATCCAGTCAATTTATCTGCAATCATACCACCGATTAACGGCGTCAAATAAACAAAACCTGTATATGCACCATATAATTTCATAGCGCGTTCGTTACTCCATTCCCAGCCGCCATCAGCGATCGTACTGATTAAAAATAAGGTCAATAAAGCACGCATGCCATAATAGCTAAAACGCTCCCACATCTCGGTAAAGAACAGCACAAATAATCCGGCAGGGTGCCCATTTACCATCTTGTCATCTATACCCTGCTTGGCCAGATGCGCTACAAGAACTTGATCTTTTTCTTGATTCATATAAATTTCAATAATTGTTTTATAACTCAGGTTTTGTTTTTAATTTGATAAAAATCGCATGAAGATACACTATTTTTCTATGAATTAATCAATTCCATGCATCATCTTTTTTATTTTCTGATTACCAAGGAGTAAAAATACAGCCGCTATCATAGGCAGAACGGTAAACACAGCAAAGAAAAACGACATCGAATGTGATTCGGTTATCCGATCAATGTAAGAACCAATAAATCCACCTATAAAATTAGCGATGGCGTTGGCGCAAAACCAAAAACCAAATAGCAATCCCAAGAATTTCTTTGGCGACAATTTACTTACATAAGACAATCCTACAGGACCAATACAAAGCTCACCAACCGTATGAAAAAAATAAGCCAATACCAACCAAATCATACTCACCGACGCTGTTTTAGCTCCAGTAGGGATTTCGGAGCTTCCTATTGCTAAGGCAGCAAACCCAACGCCAACCAGCGTTAATCCCATCGCAAACTTAATCGGGCCTGAGGGATTCCAGACACGCTCCCAGATTTTGCTAAATGACGTCGCTAGCGTTATGATAAAGAAAGAATTAAGCATTGGAAACCAAGAGACGGTCACTTCGGAATTCATGCCATGATATTCGCGGTAAATCTTCCATAAACACAAAAACCAGATAATCACAAATGAAATGCTGGAGAAAAGTATAATCAATGGATATTTACGGATTATCTTCTTTGCCAGCACAAACAATACGCCAGTAACCACTACGATGGGCACAATTGTTAACGCAAAATCCGCCCACTTAAAAATAGTAGCAGCCTCCCCGCTCAATACACGCTGCGTATAGTTTTTGGCAAATATGGTCATTGACCCTCCGGCCTGTTCAAAAGCCAAATGAAATACAATGCTTGAAAACATAAAAATGGCGATGACCAATAGGCGATCGCGTACAATATGCTTCGGGTGCTCATCTTCTTGATTCAATTCCTCTAAAACAGCACTTTCCTTTTCAGGCGTATTTCCTATTTTCCCGAATATACGTTGTGCAAAGTAAAATTGCAGCATTCCCAAAAACATAAATATACCAGCAAGTCCAAAACCGTAGTGCCACCCGATTTTCTCACCTATATAGCCACACAGCATCATCCCCAAAAAAGCTCCGCCATTGATACCCATGTAGAAAATTGTATATCCAGCATCTTTCTTGCCGCCTTTATCGGGATACAGTTTACCAACCATGGAAGAAATATTTGGTTTGAACAAGCCATTACCCAATACAATAAGCACCAATCCCCCGAGAAAAAAGTTTTTATTGAAACCCTCCATAGCCATAGAAATATGCCCTAAGGTCATGATTACTGCGCCGGCCATAATAGACTTCTTATAACCTGTCAGTCGATCGGCAATGATACCGCCAAATAAGGGCGTTAAAAACACCATTCCCGTATACAGACCATACAGCTTCATCGCTTCTGAATTCGTCCACCCCCAGCCATGTTGAGCAATTGTGGACACCAGGAAGTTTACTAATAGCGCGCGCATGCCGTAGTAACTAAAACGTTCCCACATTTCAGTAAAAAACAAGACAAATAATCCTGCGGGATGCCCTTTAACCAATACTTGTTCAGCGCCCACTTTATTTAAATGAGAAGTTAGAACAGCATCATTTTCAAAATTCATGTTTTTCTAATCGTTATTTTTCAATATCAGGTAGTGTGATTCAGTTTGTCTATTTTTAGCAGCCCAAATACTTTTCTTTTCATACGATTTAATACATATGGCCATCGATTCGGTTACAAGTTAAATATGGACAAGAGTTTGGATCTAGTTTCATAGGATTACTCCTATTAAAACAAGTCCTCGTTAAAAGCAAAGTTCTTTTCAACTCATGAAAAGAACTTTGTTTATCTGTTTTAGATCAATGGACGCAAGCGCTCCAATAGTTTTTTAGTTGCGAAGATGCCCTCCTCTTCACTCAATTTAGTTCCTTCGTATTCAATTCCCACATATCCTTTGAATTTTGCTTTTTTTACAATCTTCAGCATGCGCTCATAATCAATCTGAGTCTCATTGCCGTTGGCATCAAAATCATGTGTTTTTGCACTAACGCCGTGTGCATAAGGCATTAGATCAGTTACTCCTTGGTAACGGTCGTATTCATAGAAATTACCTAAATCAGGTAAGCTACCACAATATTTACTTCCTACAACTTTCAAAGTTTTAGCCAACCAATCACCGTGTGAAGAAATACCGCCGTGATTTTCCACAATGATGCTAATACCCGCTTTTTTTCCGATATCAGACAAGGTTGTCAGGCTCTCTACCACGCGTTTGCTGACTTCATCAGGTGTACCCTTACCTGCAGCATTTACGCGGATAGCATGACAACCCAAAAAATTCGCTGCAGAAATCCATTTATAGTGATTTTGTACGGCCTGTTTTCTTTTAGTTTCATCCTCATCACCAAGATTTCCTTCACCATCGATCATAATCAAGACGTTCCTTACACCATTATCTTTTGCACGCATGTTGAGTTCAGTCAGATAATTGTTGTCATTAGCCTTGTCTTTAAAGAACTGATTGACATACTCTACACCATAGATACCATATTTTTTTGCCGCTACGACCGGAAAGTCCAAATTGTTCAAATCACCCTTAAATAATGTTTTATGCAATGACCATTCGGCTAAGGAAATGTCAAACCAGTCTTTCTTTGCCGCAGCAAAACTCTCCAACGATGGCGCCAATACCATACCGGCAGAGGCTAATGCAAGGTTTTTAAGAAAATCTCTTCTAGAATTCATATGTTTAGATTTAAAGTGTGTTATTTATATATTTCCCCAACCAGTAGTCAGTACATCAACAAGGTGCATGGTCTGGATAGGCAACTTATGTTTATCAATATAGGCTTGCAACTGCAGCAAGCAAGACGAATCTGTCGAAATAATATAATCAGCATTCAATGCCATCGCATTCCTGACTTTCTGTTCCGCCATGGCGGCCGATATCCCCTCAAACTTAACAGCAAAACTTCCACCAAAACCGCAACAGGTTTCACTATCTTTAACCTCAAGCATTTCCAATCCCAGCACCTTGCTCAGCAACTTACGGGGTTCATCCTTGATTTTACACTCGCGCAGCGCTGAACAAGAGTCATGATATACCCCCACACCTTCCAACTCCGCCCCAAAATAATCCTTTTTCAGTACGTTGACCAAAAAATCAGAAACCTCCATGACCTGTTGTTGTATTTTATGGCATTGATGAGAATCGGCAGAATTCGCAAACAGATCACTATAGCTATTTCTGACCATACCGGTGCAAGATGCCGAGGGGGAGATAATGATATGATCGCCCGAAAAATCTTCTAAAAACTTCTTTCCTACCTGCTTCGCATCGTCCCAAAAACCAGCATTATAGGCTGGCTGTCCACAACAAGTCTGATCGGGGTTATAAAGCACCTCACAACCTACTTTTTCCAATAAACGAATCGTATTAAAAGCGGTCTCTGGATAAAGCTGATCTATAAAACAAGGAACAAAAAGTTCTACCTTCATATTTAATTCAATCAATAAAATTAAGATTTATTGGATATTAATATCCGCACCAAAAGTAACAATCCAATTACAAAAAATAAAGAAAGTATCAACGCAGAGTAGCGAATATTATGCGTAATCTGTTCGATCAGACCAAAGGAAAACAAGCCAATGACGATTGCTACTTTTTCTGTAACGTCATAAAAAGAGAAAAAAGCCGTCGTATCCTTGATATCCGTTGGAATCAATTTAGAATAAGTTGATCTCGACAAAGACTGGATTCCACCCATTACCAAACCAACCAATGCGGCAATAATGTAAAACTGCATTGGCGTGGACAGGTAAAATGCTGCAATGCAAATTGCTATCCAGATCATCACAACGACGATCAGCACCTTAATATTTCCAAAAAGCTTCGACAGGTATGACATCAAAAATGCGCCTAATATTGCGACAAGTTGGATTAAAAGAATGGTTGCTATAAGTCGCTCAGCGCCTAGATGAAGAATTTTCTCTCCAAATGACGAAGCAACGATCATCAGCGTCTGCACGCCGATCGCGTAAAAGAAAAAAGCCGGTAGAAATTGTTTGATTTCAGGTATATCTCTAATTTTTTGGATGACATGGCTAAATTCATCACGTACATTCTGAACAAAACTTTTACCAACATTATTGCCAGTAGCTTCTATCTTAGGCAAATATTTAAATGGGATCATGGAGAATCCCAACCACCATAGTCCCACCATCAGAAAAGATATGCGCGCTGGTAAAGATGGATCGGTAATACCAAACCAGTCCGGTTTTAAGACCACAATAAAACAAAGTATCTGTAAAGTCACACAACCGATATAACCAAAAGCAAATCCCTGCGCGCTTACACGGTCTTGTTGATCTACAGTCGCCAACAGCGGCAAATAGGAATTATTGAACAACACCCCCCCAATGTAGCCCATTGCAGCCAAAGCGAAACAGATAATACCGATTTCCAACGTTTCGAGCTTAAAGAAAAACAGACACATGCACGCAATTGCACCAACATAGGTAAAGAATTTCATGATTTGTTTTTTCAACCCTTTCGCATCCGCATAAGATGATATAAAAGGCAAAGAAAATGACATCAATAGATAGGCGGCAGCCAATGCAAAATTGGAAAGCGCTGTATTGACAATCTCGAAACCAAAGAAATTAACCACATCCCCATGCTCTTTTGTCGTCGTTATTGCGGTATAGTATACCGGAAAAATAGTGGAGGTAATAACAAGGTTGTAAGCGGAATTGGCCCAATCAAACATCGCCCAGGAACGAATCAGTTTTTTATTGTTTTTTGCAATTGCTTCCATTTAAATTGGCTTAATAAGTTTGACGAATATAAGTAATTATTTTAGCCATTTCTTTACGAATTGCGGCTGCTCGATCATCAATATAATTATTATTCATAAAAGAGAAAGCAAGCCGGCGCCCAGATCTTGTGATCAGATAACCACTCTGATTATACACTGACGTGATCGTTCCGGTTTTTGCGAATACAAAAGGTACACCTTGGTCTTTACTGTAGGTTCGTTTCAATGTACCATCCACTCCACCTGCGGGAAACATTCGAAAACGCAGCTGCTCATCAGGTATCTTATTCTTCAAGAGAACCAGAAGATCAATATTATTCTGTGGCGTGACTTTGTTATACGAAGATAATCCCGACCCATCGAAAATCGCTACTTCATCCGAAAAAAAGGTGTAGACCTTATTTTTCATCCAGTCCCGAACCAGATAGGTATCGAACTGGCCAAATTGTTTCCACGAGCACATCATCAAAAATTGCTCAGCAATAAAATTATCACTTGGCAACATCATTTCGCGAATAAGGTTTTTGGTCTCTCCGGAGTACACTATTTTTGTATCATTCGGCTTTTTATAAGCTATGAGATTTACTTCCCTCCCCAGTGTATCCGACAGTAATTTCACAAATAAACTATCCGAATAGATAAATGGTACCTCATTGACGTAATCATTTGGTACAGGACGTTTTGACATCCAGAAAGAATTGCCCCGAAATGAGCGTGAAAGCTGAAAATCACCAGCATTAGGCTCAGGTAAAAAATCCAGATCCTTTTGAAAACTTGTTGGAGAAGTATCTAAATGATTGTATCCCTTTTGACGAAAAGTAACCACATTTCCATAGATCGGAAAGGTACTTATTTCAGGCTGATAGTATGCCTCAAAATCTTCCATAGCCCAACCATGGGCATAGAACTTATTTTTCATCGTCCCCGGCACCACGTAGATGGTCTTATTCGTTTTTTTTAAAAAGTTAAACACCACCCGTGTATCCAGCCGATTATGCAAAAAAGTTGGATCCCCAGTACCCCAGATCAATAAAGAATCCCCGCGTTCGACATATTCCAACCCGGGTATGGAGTCTCCCAAAAGCTCCAGTGCCGCATAAGTCGTGTACATTTTCGTATTCGAAGCTGGCGTAAAATGTTTATTGCCATTGACATCCATGACAAACTTATTTGCCGTTAAATCATATAATGAAAATCCATAAAAATGATCATTCAATATTTTGGATTCCTGAAGCATCTGGTAGACGTCTTCAAAATCTTGTGACTTTACTATGCGGGTAGAAAATAGAACAAGCCAAAGCAGTAATATCGCGCGCAGAAATTTTTTCATTGGTTCAAACATACAAAAAAGAGCAGCAACTCCTTTTCTCCTATTGCCAAAATTCAGATACAAATTGCTAAAAACGGCAAAAGGAGGAATTATTTCCTCCTTTTGCATTATTTATAACAACTATTAGTAGCCTGGGTTTTGGGTGAGGCTACCATTGCTTTTATTGATTTCTTCCTGTGGAATTGGGAAATAAGCATTTTTATCCGCATATGCTTTGCTCTTAAAGACCGGAAGAATACCGCCTTCAAACTTCGCATAATTTGCGATAACGTCTTTCGCTATGCCCCAACGCACCAAATCAAAGAAACGATGGCCTTCCATGGCAAGTTCCAACCTTCTTTCAAAACGAACAGCTTTGCGCGCCTGATCTACACTTGTGAACGCCAGGTAAGGTTTTACCTCATACTTCGCAGCTGGCGCTCCCTTTTCTGTCAATTTCGCTGGTAATTTTGCGGCGCGCAGACGAATTGAATTGACATATTTTAAAGCATTGGGAAGATTACCAAGTTCAACTTCACATTCCGCAGCCATCAGAATCACATCGGCCAAACGCATAATATTCACATCCAAATCAGTAACATAGGCCGCTCCTGCCTGAGTATGTGCAGCATGTTGGCTCTTTGGAATCATTGTCTTTATACCTGTAAATGGACCTCCGTGCGGGCGACGACCTTCTTCTGGACGTAACCAGGCATCACCAGGGAATTCGCCATAATCCAGGAAGTTGACACCACGCCGACCGACCGTATAATCAAGACGTGGATCAAATCGTAAATTCAGATTTAATTGGTATTTTTTGATTGCTGCCGTATCAGTTAACAAGATATCGGATGTATAAGGGTTATCACGATATGAATCATCTAACATAGGAAGCCCATTTGCGTCCACTTTATACGCGTTAACAAGATCAATGGAAGGCTGGTAGAAACCACAACATCCTACAGGATTCGTCCCATTCAATCCGCTCAACATATCTCCCACATTGGCATTATCCCCGCCACCATCTGGATTTATAGCATGTTTAGCTACCAAAAGAGCCTCAGGGCCATTTTCCTTATTCACATCGTAGTTATCTTGGAAAGGCATTGCGGTGATATCCCTGCTACCGATAACTTCCTTGAATAAAACCAACGCCTCAGCATACTTTTTCTGATAGAGGTATAATTTTCCTAGATATGCTTTTGCGATCCGTTGGTCCATCCTTCCGCCCTCATCATTAATCTTCTTATCTGGAAGATTTGCAATGGCAATCTTGAGATCGCTTTCGATCATTGGTTGTATATCTTTGTCATTTTTGACAACCTTTGCGTCATCAATGCTGGTATTTTCATCTACATAAGGAATATTTTTAAATATACGCCACAGAAAGAAGTAATAGTGAGCTCGTAGCATTTTGGCCTCACCTTCTATTTCTTTTGCACGATCAGCTTTAACCGTTTTGCTGCCATCTTGATCTTGCTTCAATAAGCGGAGTGTTGTATTCGCCCGGAGTATCCCTTCATAATACACCTGCCACATTGTGCTTAAGTTGTCGTTAGAGGAGATCGTGGTAAAAGATTCGATCATGTTCATATTCGGCTGATCGGTGATCACCGATCCTTTGTGTGCATTGTCGGACGTTATTTCTCCAAAGATCCATTGGCTTGGTGCTGAGCCATAGTTCCCCCAAGTACCGTTTATATTACCGTTCATAATCCCATAAGCGCCGATCAAAGTCGCCTCTACACCTTTCTTACCCTCAATTTGTTCTTCGATTAATTCGCCTTGGGGATTTTTTTCCAAAAACCCTTTACTGCATCCAAATATGCCTAAAGTTGTCAGCCCTAACAGACTGTATAATAGAATAGTTCTCTTTTTCATTTTAATTCCTTTATAATTTCGTTAAAAACCTAAACTTACGCCCAACATATATTGTCTAGATTGTGGGTACACCCCGAAATCAACACCCAATGCTGGATAATCCGAAGGTGTTGCCGATACTTCAGGGTCAAGACCTTCATATTTTGTGATGGTGAATAGATTTGTTACTCCGACATAAGCCCTTAATTTTTTCACACCTGTATTCGCGCCAAAGAGTTTATCTGTAGAGAAATTATATCCAATCTGTAAGTTTTTCATTTTAAAGAAGCTGGCATCCTGCACGAAATAGCTTGAAGACGCATACTCATTGGCAGATACTTCTTCTTTTGTCTGTGATGGAATTAAACTTGATGTATTGCTGGCGCTCCACGCATCCAATACACGTACGCTCTTTTGACCATCAAACACGCCAAAATCGGTAAAGTAACGTGTTGCCTCATAATTCTCGTTTCCTTTTGAGCCGTAGAAATACATCATGATATCGAAGTTTCTGTAATTAGCATTGATGTTAAGGGAATACGTAAAATCCGGATGTGGACTTCCGATAACGGTATTATCTTTTGCATCAATGATCCCATCGCCATTCACATCTTCAAACCTAAAACCTCCAACACGGGCTTTTTCATAAGAAGGATATTGCTTCAATTCCGCTTCGTTTTGGTAGATCCCAGCAACCTTAAATCCATAAAATGCGCCAAAAGGCTGTCCTTTTCTCAAGATAGAGGTTTCCATACTTCTAAAAGCTCCATACACCACATCATTGATACCAGGTGCCAGACCAACAATCGTATTTTTGTTTCTTGAAATATTTGCGCCAATATCAAAGTTTAGTTTGTTCGGGTCGGTTTGTTTGTGGTGATAATTCAACGAGAACTCCACCCCTTTGTTTTGCATATCCCCAATATTTACATAAGGAGAGGCTGCTCGGCCAACAGCTGTTGCCGGCAATGGCAATGCAAATAACATGTCTGAAGTTTTCTTATTATACCAGTCAAAAGCACCATCAATTTTTCCTTGCAAAATCGAAAAGTCCAGTCCTAAGTTTAACGAAGCAACCTGTTCCCATTTTACATTCTCATTTTGATAATCACTGATCCATAGACCACTTACAAGATCAGTATTTATCGGATAAGAAGCAGAATTAATAGAAGTTGCATAACGTTTTAAATATTGATAAGATGGAATGCGTTGATTACCAGTAATACCATAACCTGCTCTCAATTTCAGGTCACTTAACCAGCTTACATTCTTCATAAACTCTTCTTCCGACACCCTCCAGGCGCCACTCACCCCAGGAAAAGTACCGTACTTATTTTTCGAGCCAAAATTTGAAGAACCGTCTCTACGGACTGTTCCACTTAAAATATATCGGTCTTTGTAAGAATAATCTACTTTACCAAAAATGGAGAATAATGATCCCAACGCCCCTTCACTTGAGGCCGAATTCTTGGAAGCCTGGCTCACATAAAAGAAATCTGTGGTATTTGTGATAAAGTATCCATTACCGTTTCCTTGCACCTGTCGATAAGTATTATCGATCGCTTCTGTTCCTAATAGCACATTTAAACTATGGGCATCATTAAAATTAGCCTTATAGTTCAATGTATTTGTCCAGGTCCATTCTGTATTATAACCTGAAGTCTCCGAAGAGGCACTGTTCGCACTTCCCTCTGTAAACTCGAGGTTTGGATAGGTATAACTTAAATTGTAATAATTTTCATATTTGACGCCAAAGCTTGTTCTAAATGTTAATCCCTTTAATACATCGTATTCTCCAAAAGCATTACCGAAGAAAAAATTGCTTTTGTTCATATTATCCTTAGCGCGGTAAGCGATCGCTACAGGGTTTTCTCCATTTCCCCAACCACCTCTAGAACCTGCAAAATTACCACCTTCATCATATACCGGGATAATATTTTTGATACGGTAGGCGAATCCAATCGCACTGCCCTCACCGATATAGTCGCCGGCGGTGTTTGTATTTACACCTATACCATGCCCTTTTGTCATGCTATACTGCATATTTTCACCAAAACGCAGTTTTTTATTAAAAGCTGAAAAATTTGTATTTGAACGAACATTAAACCGTTCAAAACCAGTATGAATAACCGTTCCTTTTTGGCCAAGATATCCTCCCGAAACGGCATACGAAGCATTTTCACCTCCGCCCACAGCATTTAATTGATAAGACTGTGTCGGCGCATTCTGGCTTAATTCTTTGAACCAATCCGTTCCCGCTTTATTCGCTTTCGTAATTTGATAAAATTCCTCTTTGTTGTCAGCATAATTATACTTGGACATATCCGCATCCGCAGGCGTCACCTTATTGCCAGACACAGCACCTGCAAGCAAATATTCGGGCAGCGGATCTTTATTACCATTCAAATCATAAATCTGCTGTGGACTTAACATTTTTGGAAAACGGCCACTATTTGGTACTTGAACACCATAATAAGCATCAAAATTAATTTGTGGTTTCCCAGATTTCCCAGATTTGGTTGTAATGATAACAACACCGTTATTTGCACGTGAACCATAAATAGAAGCTGCCGATGCATCTTTCAGCACCTGCATTGTTTCAATATCATTCTGATTTAGCCAGCTCAATTTACCTTCAAATGGCACCCCATCAATCACATATAGCGGTTCGTTATTATTAATGGTACTATAGCCCCGGATTTTAATCTGTGGTGTCGAACCTGGTGCACCATCTGTCACAACTTGAACCCCCGTAGCACGACCTTGTAAAGACTCCACAGCACTCGCCGCCGGCGTAGTTTTCAACTGGTCTGTATTGACGATAGCAACAGATCCTGTCAGATCCTTCTTACGTTGCGTCGAATAACCTGTCACCACGACTTCTTCCAACGCATCTTCTGAGGAATTTAACGAAATTGTCAAATCAGCCTTTCCCGTGACTGTGACTTCGGAGCTCGAGTAACCGATGTAACTCACTACCAATACATCACCGACCTTTCCCTGGATCGTAAATGCACCATCCGCGTCTGTCGATGTACCCCTGTTCGTTCCCTTGATTTTCACGGAGACACCCGTGATGGCTTGACCTGTAGTAGCATCTTTCACTACGCCTTTAATGGGTATTTCTTGCAACCCTTTAGTTTTCGTTAACGAAACGACTTCAACTCGGCCATGGGCAACAACTCCATTGGCTGACACTTGAGCGGTCATTCCTCCTGTAATGAGAAGAGAACTCATCAGCAGAAAACTCTTATTGAACTTTTGGCCCAATAGGAGATCAAAACAGCATTTTTGGTCCGTTTTTTTCATCATAATTTTATAAATAGGTGGTTTAAAAAAAATTTATGCTTATTTGCCTGTTTGTATTAGTTGATATTGGTTTTTAAGTTGTTGGTCATTCGACTCCAGTGGAAACAATATGCATCGTCACCAGCTGTGAGCTCTTTTGGTTATCATTTTTTCTCTTAGTTTGGTTATCCACAGAAATGTTAAATTCTGTTAAATAAATGTAAAGAATAATAAATGTAAAAAAAAAGAAAATTTTTATTTAAATTACAAAACACTATAAATCAAGTTATTGTAATTAATACACTAAGCAGTTTAGCTATATTTTTGTTACAAAAGAGAACCCAATAGTTTCTTCAATCAACTTCAGCTTCACTATTAAGCCTGAATGTCAAATATTCGCCAAATCCATTTAAATACGCTAAAAGGTACTTATATTTGTTTTGATGAATGTAAGTAGTTTATTAGAACGGGCGCTCCGATTTGAGTTCCTTTCCAAGGAAGAAGGTGTTTTTTTATATCAAAATGCACCTACAGCTGATTTGACTTTCGTAGCCAATGAATTGCGTAAGATACAAGTACCACATGGCAAGGTAACTTGGCAGATTGACAGGAATGTGAATACGACTAACGTCTGTGTTGCAAATTGCAAGTTTTGCAATTTCTTCCGACGTCCCGGTCACGAAGACAGTTATATCACTGATATCGAGAGCTACAAGCAAAAGATCGAAGAAACCTTTAAATATGGCGGCGATCAGCTCTTGCTACAGGGAGGACACCATCCTGATTTGGGTATTGAATTTTATAAAAATCTATACAAACAGTTGAAGGAACTCTATCCTACGCTAAAACTACATTCACTCGGACCGCCCGAAATCGCCCATATCTCCAAATTGGAGAATATGAGCCATATTGACGTATTGACTCAGCTCAAAGAGGCAGGATTAGATTCCCTACCCGGAGCTGGGGCTGAAATCCTAAATGACCGTGTCCGTCGTCTGATATCCAAAGGAAAATGTGGCGGTAAGGAATGGCTTGATGTCATGCGTGCTGCACACAAAATAAATCTGCCTACTTCGGCTACGATGATGTTTGGCCATATTGAAACCATAGAGGAACGTTTTGAGCATCTGGTTTGGATCAGAGAAGTACAAGATGAAAAACCGAAGGATTCCTATGGCTTTATCGCCTTCATTCCCTGGCCTTTCCAAGATGATGGCACATTATTGAAAAGGCTTCGCGGCATTACCAATGACGTTACCGGTGAAGAATATATCCGTATGATTGCTTTGAGTCGGATCATGCTGCCTAATATCAAAAATATTCAAGCTTCTTGGCTTACTGTTGGAAAACGTACGGCCCAATTATGCCTACATGCTGGTGCCAACGATTTTGGGTCCATTATGATTGAAGAAAATGTCGTTTCGGCAGCGGGAGCTCCTCATCGATTCACGTCTAAATCAATCCAAGAGGCAATTTTGGAAGCAGGCTTTGCTCCACAATTAAGGACACAAAAGTATGATTTCAGAGAGTTACCAGCGCACATGGTTGAACAAGTTATTAATTATTAATACCCTACATTGAAAGACGTCATTAGAAATATTGAAGCAATTATTTTTGCTTCTGCAGAAGGTATAGATCTTCCGGATATCAAACAGATCCTGCAAGAAGCTTTGGCTATTGAAGTATCTCGAGAAGAGCTGCGCGAATTGATTAAAAAGATCGAGGATAAATATCAAGATGAGGAGCATGTTTTGGAGTTACGGTACATTAATAATTCCTACCAGTTTCTGACCAAAGCAATTTATCATGAAGCGATACAGCAATTACAAAATCACAACAACAAACGTAAACTCAGTCAATCGGCACTGGAAACACTTGCCATTATCGCCTATAGACAGCCGATCACAAAGCTGGAAGTTGAACAGATCAGAGGCGTAAGCTGTGATTATTCTATCCAAAGACTTTTGGAAAAGAAACTAATCAAAATAGCTGGAAAAGCCGATACAATTGGTAAACCACTTTTGTATGCGACCAGCCAACAGTTTATGGATCATTTTGGAATCAACGGTGTTCGCGACCTTCCACAACTAAAAGATATCGTCACGGAAGACAACGCAATTGGCGAAACAAATGAGTAAATAAAATAAAATAAATTTTTATTTTCAAAAAACAATTCAACATACTGATTAACAGAAAAATAAAGGGTGATATTTTTTTTAAAAAAAGTTTTAAAAAATAGTTTTCTTCTCTAATTTTACAACATTGAATAAGGAACAATAAAGTATTATTTTATGAACACGGCAATATTAGCTACCGAAGATCTTGAAGAAGTAAAATTCGCATCTTTCAATGGACCTGATGACGATGATGATGATTTCGATAACGATGATTTCGAAATCCCTGAAATTGAAGGATTAGATGACTTCGACGATGACGATGAGTTTTAGTATTTAGTGCGATATAACACTACCTATTAAAACCAGAAAATCATTAAAAACATAAGGCGTTCAATTAAAATTGAACGCCTTATGTTTTGCCTATAGATTACTTCGCTTGATCTATCAACTTATGTAATTCCATCTTTGGGATCATCCCACTCTGGCGCCACACTTGTTGACCATTCTTAAATAATATAAATGTAGGTACACCACTTACTTTATAAATGGAAGCGATTTTTGGATTTTTGTCCACATCGATCTTTATGATGGAAAGATCCTCTTGATAAAATTCCTTTACATCCTGTAACACCGGCGCCATTGTTTGGCATGGACCGCACCACGTTGCAAAAAAATCCACTAAAACCAGTGAATTTGATTGAATAATCTGGTCAAAAGTTGCCATTATTAATTCTCCTTTATTTCATCTTTCATTGCCTTATATCCACCCTGAATATTGCACACATTTTTAAATCCTTTTGCACGCAAAATTGACACGGCAACCGCACTGCGATAACCTGATTGACAATGCACATAGAGCTGTCCATTGTCTCTTTCTAGCGTGTTACCAAAATTAGCGAAATCTACCAATGGAATGTTCATTGCATTGTCAATATGTCCTTTATCAAATTCTTTCGCTGTCCGTATGTCTACAATATGACCTAGATCTGATCTTTCTCGAAAGTCCTGCGCCGACAGGTTAACCACCGAATCCATAGGTTCTTGGTCTTTCCAACGTGCTATACCGCCATCCAATACACCTATTGCTGCCGAATACCCCAGTTGCGCTAGACGTTCGCTCAGGGTCACACGATCCTGCTCTTCAACCACAAGCAAAAGTTTCTGATTTTTATCCGGAATGACCTGCTGCAAAAAAGTATCAAATGGTCCTTTAAGACCAATGTTGATCGCCCCTGGAATAAAACCTTTTAAGAACTCATCGCCCGATCGTGTATCCAAAACTATCACATCAACCTGCTCGCGCAACTTTTTAAATTGTTTCAGAGAGAGCGATGGTAAGTCCACTACGCTACAAAAAGATGCTCTCGGTTGCAGCCCTAATCCCATATCAGCGGACAATGAATCAGTCCATATAAAGATGGTCCCTAGAAGTATGACCACTAAAATTCTATTCATCTAATTTTACTATTTAAAGGGAATAAGCAATTTTTCTAATTCCGTTATCTTACCATTATAAATATTTAAATCGACATTTCCTCGTATACCAGTCACCGAGCCCTTTTCTGAGAATTGCCAAAATGTCCAATGTTCTTTAGGGTTTTCGATCCAAAAATTATAATTCGCGATCCAGAGGATATAGTTTGCGAATTCCTTTTCTAAAAAATCACTGTAGAATTTATCTCCAGAATACAGAATTGGTTTGACTTTATAATGCCCCTCCACTTCTTCTAGCCAACGTTTCAATCCCACTTTTAAGCTGTCCATCGATTGTTGTTTTGGATGCTCTTCGATATCCAGTACGGGAGGAAGATCCCCTGGATGGAGCCGGACCTTACGGATAAAATTTTTAGCTTGCTTAACCGAATTTTCATTTGGTCGAAAATAATGGTATGCACCTCGTAAGATCGCCCGATTATGGATTTTAGACCAATTTCGGTTAAACTTATCATCCACTCCCTTTTCCCCCATCGTGGCCCGAATAAATACAAAATCAATAGGAAATTGATCGTTGATCGTGTTCACTTTTTGCCAGTCGATATCTTCCTGATAGGTCGAAACATCAATACCAAATACCTTATCATCGTGCTTACTCATGATTTCAATATTGCGGATATCGTATTTCGCTTCCCTCGTTAAGGACTTATTTTTGGAGGTTGCCACACGGAAGTAATACATTATTCCGGCCTTATAGTGCCATGCAACAAGACATAGAAAGAACGTCAACATGACCGCCACCATCCAGATCCATTTGGTCTGACTTGACTGCTGGTTCCTCCGACCGGCTTTTGCTCGTTTTGGTTGTTGTTGCGCCATACGATGATGAAGTTACGGGAATCACAATTAACTCGCAAAGTTTTCGTAACAATTTATATTTTTGTATATGATCGTATACAACCCTAAAGATTGGCTATCAGCAACTTTCAAATTACATAAGTCAGACACTTTTAAAAAGTTGTTACCTTTTCTTGTTTTCATTGCTTTCTATTCTTGGGCTATTGCCTATCTTGAATTAGAATACCTCAAGTTAAACGAAAGAAGCTGGGTGAAGAATATTACCATTGTCCATAACCTCTTGGGTTTTGTGATCTCACTATTGTTGGTATTTAGAACAAACACTGCTTACGATCGCTGGTGGGAAGCACGCAAGCAATGGGGAATGTTGACCAATGTAAGTCGCGCTTTCGCTTATAAACTCAACGCGATTCTGGATGATAGTGATAAAGTCAACCGCAGTTTCTTTCGAAAAAGTATTCCGCTTTTTGCAGAAACCTTGTATGAATTTTTGCGTTCCGACTACACCAAATTTATGCTTGATGAAAACGAACATCCTGAGCTTAAATCTTTGGACAGTAAAAAGCATGGGCCAAATCAAGTCTCCAATATGATTTTTCAAAAGATAAACCACCTTTACAAAGAAGGGATTATCAGTGGGGATCAATTGATTATACTCAACGAAGAGATTGTGTCAATGACCAATGTATGTGGTGCGTGTGAGCGTATCAAGAACACCCCAATTCCATTGGCTTATAGTGCATTTATTAAGAAGTTCGTCATCTTCTATACAATGACGCTACCAGTAGGTTATGTTTTTTCGATCGGGTATTTTGTCATCGTTGCTGTTCCGTTTATCCTTTATGTATTAGCATCGCTTGAATTGATTGGAGAATCAATCGAAGAGCCCTTTGGTGTAGATCAGGACGACCTGCCGATTGATAAAATAGCGGCCAATATTAAAAAGCACTGCCATGAGATTATTCCGGCATAGCATTTTAAAAATAATCTAGCTCATTTTCAAACCATAAGACATTGTTGCAAAAATAAGTTTTGCAAATCTATACAGAATTTCTACTTTTGTCGCGGAGAGTTGGCAGAGTGGTCGAATGCGGCGGTCTTGAAAACCGTTAACTGTCACAGGTTCGGGGGTTCGAATCCCTCACTCTCCGCAGAAAAGCCTTTCAGAAATGAAAGGCTTTTTTTATTATAATACGATTCGAAGCAGAGAGTGGCCGTGGCGCGAACTTTATCATGGACACCTGTATATCTACAGTACCGTTCGCTAACAGGTATGCCGAGAAATCTTATCGGTTCAATGATTT
The DNA here is from genome assembly GCF_002472835.1 of Sphingobacterium sp. UBA7249. Classification (NCBI taxonomy): domain Bacteria; kingdom Pseudomonadati; phylum Bacteroidota; class Sphingobacteriia; order Sphingobacteriales; family Sphingobacteriaceae; genus Sphingobacterium; species Sphingobacterium sp. UBA7249. Next base: position 63,209 of record NZ_DKST01000021.1, read on the forward strand.
GGGGCGCGCGCCATCGTGATGGACTACTACTTGTAAAAGCTGATACAATAGGTATTAAGCTCATAGTAGAGTTAATGACAAACTATAAATCAAACAACGTTGGAGCCCGATCTTTCATTTCCAGATCAATAAGAATCGATTTATTTTTCAGTCCGCCCGCAAAACCAATTAATTTACCAGACTTCCCAATGATCCGATGACAAGGTACAATAATGGATATTGGATTCTTGTTCAATGCACCTCCAACTGCACGCACAGCTTTTATATCCCCTAGTTGGCGTGCCAAATCCCCATAGGTTTTTGTTTGACCATAAGGGATCGTTAACAGAGCTTCCCACACTTCAAGCTGAAAGGCTGTTCCCTGCATGTCTAAAGGCAAATCAAAAACAGTTCGCTTTCGATCAAAATACTCCGAAAGCTGTTGCCGTGCAAGCAAAAGCACCGGAGCTTGATCATCTCTGGCAGGGGTAGACAATTTCGTCCGTTTGTAATCTTCACCTTCCCACAATACCGCAGTCAAGCCACGGTCAGTAGCGACAAGCTTTATTTTTCCCACTGGCGATGTTATGTCTGTATAGACAAATTCACAATCCGTCGTCATATTTTTTATTGGCAAGTTACTAATCTTTTCATTTCCAAAAATGGACATTTGATCTTGCTAGGCATTCATATCCGTCATCAACTACAGGAATTTTATACTACCAAAGTTTTAAACAAAACATTAATTTCAGACATGATCTCACAAAATGTATAACCCCGACCCACTGCATCTAAGCTATTATAATTAAATACGTTAAAATAAATCAAGATAAAATACAATCTTCATTATAAAAAAAACTATGGAATCCGAACACCTCGCGCATCATATCCATGAACAAGAACAAGAGTTATAACCTAAAGCTACGAATCATGGCAGAATTAAACCAAAAACCACAAGAAACCGGAAAGAAAAAAATCAGAAGCCGAAAAATGGCTCCAAAAGTGGATTTGACAGCGATGGTAGATCTTGCGTTTCTTCTGATCACATTCTTCATGCTAACCACCACCCTAAACAAACCGGCAGCAATGGATATCGCCATGCCAGACAAAACGAAAGAAAATGTAGATTCTCCGGTCCTAATTGACGAAAACCGCACAGCAACGCTGATCTTAGGGGATGGAAAATTTATGTGGTATCACGGTGATTTTAAGAAACCCTTTGCTGCTTCTGAAAAACCAGCCGATATAGAGACAACATTAGCACAGGTCGTCGCTCAACTCAAAGCAAAGATCAGTACCCTGCCTAATACGAAAGATATGATCGTACTGATCAAACCAAGCAAGGAAGCACGGACGAAAGATGTCATCCGAACGATTGACGAGCTCAAACATCAGAACATTACCCGTTATGTCATCGGCAAAACTCAAGACGAAGAGGAAAAACATTTATTGGCATCCATTCAATAACAGCTCCCAGCGATCAAAAGTTTACATCCACAACAATAACCAATCTGAACAATCTTACCCTTTGAAGAAGGATTGCAGACAGATAGACAATGAAATAAAACAGGGCTATCAAAAAAAAATGGGCAGCCCTGTTCAATATAATTCCAACAATAATAAATTATCTTTTATCCAGGTTTTCCCAATAACGCTCCACATTTTCTTTCACCTCGGCAGGTAGGGAAGCATAGTTATCTGAGTAAGTTGTTTTATTATACCCATCATCTGCATCCGCACGCAAACGATAAAACTGTCCTTTATATAAAATCAGGGCAATACAGCTCAACTGTTTTTCAACATTCTCCTTCGGGTGTCTGGAATAGATAAACACCGCATCCAATTTTCCGTCTTTGTCTGCATCAAAAAAAGCTTTTCGGGATTCCCATACGGAAGTAATAATACCATCTTCCTGAATAATTTCTTCCACTATTGGCACCCACATGCCATCTATTCGTTGAAATTGCTGCGCATACAGTCTATCCGGATCTGCCCCACGTTCCTCTTTTGAAAAAATGATATAATTATCTTCCTTTGTGGTCTGAATATGCTCAACCTGCAACACCCGTTTGCCTTTAAACGGAAAGCCCGAAGATTCAAAATTCTCTTTATTGACCGTAATATCGGTGATCTGTGCCTGCGCAACGGAGCATCCCAGCAGCAGCAGGACAAAAAAAGTATATTTTCCCATTTGTTTTTCCCTAAATGTGCATTCAAATTACTGAGAATAAAAGAAAAATCCAATATTATTAACAGGCTTCTTTACATCAGCCTGATTCATTTCTCCATTATTCTACTTAAATTTAACTTATTATATACCGTGAAACAGCTACAGTAGCATCCGTTCCACAAAACATACACGTCATCCCATGAAACAGGACATTCAGACCATCGCGGACATCAAAATACTGGTTGATCAGTTTTATAACACTGTCCGTCAGGACAGTCTCTTAGGCCCTATTTTTCAAGAGCGCATCCAAGACAGGTGGGCTGTGCACTTGGAAAAGATGTATCGTTTTTGGCAGACAATTTTATTAGATGAGCATACCTATTTTGGTAGTCCATTCCCACCCCATATCCCTCTACCAATCGAGGCAAAGCATTTTGACCAATGGCTCCTTTTATTTGAATCCACCGTAGATCGCTTGTACAAAGGCGAAAAAGCAGAAGAGGCCAAATGGCGTGCACAAAAAATGGCGCAGATGTTTCAGTTTAAAAAAGAATATTTCAACGCTAACCCAAAAAAGAAACCCTTGCTATAAAACGTATTTGGAGCATCACAGATCATGGGCTGTGTTTGCAAAAAAAATATTCATACCGTTGGATATCTAAAATTATTATCGTAATATTGCAATATAATATTATCATAATGGGACTTACAAAGACAGAAATTTTTGCAGACGAACAGAATAAACTTGCTTCAGCATTTAAAGTACTTGGGCACCCTGCACGCATAGCTATTCTCCAACACATTATTAACAAGAAAGCATGCATCTGCAACGATCTTGTCGATGAATTGGGACTTGCACAGGCAACCATTTCTCAGCATCTGAAGGAACTGAAAAATACAGGAATAATACAAGGTACAATTGAAGGAAAGTCGGTTTGCTATTGTATCAATGAAGTGATTTGGAAGGAATTTCAACAGGAGCTCAATGCATTTTTCAACCAGGACGTTAATGTATCAAGTTGCTGTAGATAATTTTTTAAAATAAATCATCGTAATATTGCAATATATAGTTTTTTTTTCATCACATAAAACCAATCTGCTATGAAATTATCAGAAATCAAGCAAATTCTAACAACATTGGATAATGTTGAATTTCAACTCGAAAATGGCACATTTGTGCCTGAGCACTTCCATGTCACCGAAGTTGGTCAGATCACGAAAAACTTCATTGATTGCGGCGGTGTCATCCGCAATGAGAAAGTTGTAAACTTCCAGCTGTGGAACGCGGATGATTACGAGCACCGCCTAAAACCAGGTAAGCTACTACATATCATCAAATTATCCGAGGAAAAATTGGCTATTGAAGATGCGGAAATTGAAGTTGAATATCAAAGCGATACGATTGGCAAATACGACCTCGCATTCAACGGACAGACTTTTTTACTGAAAAGCAAAACCACAACTTGTCTTGCCCAAGACGCTTGTGGAATACCAGCCGAAAAGCAGAAAAGAAATCTGTCAACGCTAACAATCAGTGGATCTTCTTGTTGTACCCCAGGTTCAGGCTGTTGCTAACTGTTTAAAAATAGGGCAATGTTTAAGAAAATAAAGGAGACAATCAACGCGATTACCGATAAACAGAACTTGAGTATAGAACGTAGGGCTATGTTAAATCCGCTGATCCAATTTATTCAGGACAAGGTAGATAGCGGATACCCCATCAATCTCAATTTTATCTGTACACACAATTCCCGTAGAAGTCATTTATCACAACTTTGGGCACAAGTAGCAGCATCCTTCTATACTATTCCGATGGTGAACTGTTATTCAGGTGGTACGGAAGAGACTGCTTTATTCCCTAAGGTAGCTGAGACTCTGGCTTCGCAAGGATTCATAATTCTTAAGATCGCTGATACAGATAACCCAATCTATGCAATAAAGTACAGCGACAACGAGGTTCCAGTTATCGGTTTTTCAAAAAAATACGATGATCCGTTTAACCCTGTCTCTGGGTTTGCTGCAATTATGACTTGTTCTCAGGCGGATGACGGGTGCCCTTTTATTTCCGGCGCGGAAAAAAGAATACCAATCACTTTTGAAGACCCAAAGGTTTCTGATGGCACACCTGAACAAACTTCTGTTTATGCGGAACGAAGTTTGGAGATAGCGACCGAAATGTTCTATATCTTTTCAAATATTAAAACTAGCACATGCAATCGAAGTTAAAATTTCTTGACCGTTACCTCACCGTATGGATTTTCCTCGCAATGCTCGGGGGTATTTTATTGGGCAATTTCTACCCTTCTTCTGCTGCATGGATCAATAGTTATAGTAGCGGCACAACTAACATCCCGCTTGCTATTGGATTAATTCTCATGATGTATCCACCCTTGGCCAAGGTGAGGTATGAGCACATTGGAAAGGTTTTCAAGAACTTAAAAGTTCTCGGCACCTCCCTCGTCTTGAACTGGATCATAGGACCAATTTTAATGTTTGTATTGGCACTTTTATTTCTGAATGGATATCCAGAATATATGACAGGACTGATCTTGATAGGGCTTGCCCGCTGCATTGCGATGGTGGTCGTATGGAATGAACTAGCAAATGGCAATAGAGAATATGCCGCAGGCTTGATTGCGTTGAACAGTATTTTTCAGGTGTTGCTCTATAGCCTTTATGCCTACTTTTTTATTACAGTATTACCTCCATTATTTGGCGTGACCGGACTTTCATTGGACATTTCAATTGGTGAGATCGCAAAAAGCGTCGCTATATATTTAGGTATCCCCTTCCTAACTGGAGTGTTGAGTAGATATGGATTGATCGCTCTAAAAGGTGAAAGCTGGTTTCAGGACAAATTTATTCCCTTGATCTCCCCTGTAACGTTGATAGCCTTGCTCTTTACCATTGTGGTGATGTTCAGTCTCAAGGGTGAAATGATCCTGCAATTACCCATGGATGTATTGCGTATTTCAATACCTTTAATCATCTACTTTGTGCTCATGTTCATTGCTAGCTTTTTTGCTGGAAAGCGTGTAGGTGCAGATTACTCACAAAGTACCGCCATTGCGTTTACTGCAGCAGGCAATAATTTTGAATTGGCCATTGCAGTCGCTATTGCTGTGTTCGGTATCAATAGTGGGCAAGCTTTTGTCGGAGTCATCGGACCATTGGTTGAAGTTCCTGCATTGATAGCGCTTGTTAATCTTTCATTTTGGTTCAGAAAAAAATACTTTATAAAGGAACATTCAGTTTAAAGATACTTTATTTGAAGCGAGATCAAGACCCTGGCGTTATTTAGTATTTCACAAAAATGGAAGGTGAATTGAAACATGGCAGACCATAAGCAGCAGGAATAGGAGAAAAAGCAGGATCTCCTAGAATATCAACAATAATGGTATCGGTCGAAACCGCTAATTATTCAAAAAAAATAGAAACCTTTTTATTACCTTAGACTAATAATATAAACAAGTAAACCTGCTTGTTTTTCATTAACTATAGTAATACATATATGAAATCATATGCACTTGTTTTAGCGGCTGGTCTGCTTCCATTTGTAGCATTAAGTCAAAAGATAGTTGCACCTGGTAGCCCAGATATCAATACCAAGTATATAAAACCTGAGAAATCCCTCTATACCGTGTATTATGTCAAAGACACGAGCTGGAACAAGCAAGGTACAATAACTTATGATATTCTTGCCGGCGACAACCAATTGAGCTTGACAAGCTCCTATACGCCGAAAGACAAGGCCTGGGTCACTGCCCGGACCAGTGTTGTGGACGCCAAGACACTCAGATCAATCAGTTACAATAGCGATGGCAAGGAAACAAAATTAAATCTCAACTTTGGTGAGATGATCACGGGCAATTACTACTCCAAGAAAACAAAAAAAGATAAAAAGCTGAATTTAAAAGCTTCCGAGCCTTTTATCGACTTCAACTGGACGGATCATATGATTGGGACACTTCCGCTGGATGTAGGCTATAAAGCTCGTATCCCACAGTTTTATTATAATGACGAATCCAATGTTCAAGTTGAATACTATACCATTAAAGAAGTAAAGAGTTATAGTTATGGTTCGCCGAAAACTGGCAAACATGACACATGGTTGGTTACGCTATTGGAAGAAAATACAGGTGCTATTTACAATTATGTGGTGGACAAAAAAGACCGTCGTCTCTGGCAACGGGAAATGTCCATGGGCAAAGGCATGTGGGAAATTACACTCAACGAGGAGCTGGATTATCAACCAATCAAAAGCCTCTTTAATAAGGAACAAGCCATTCAACAGATCTCCAAGGGCAATAGTGTGATTATCGGCACAGCATATGCTCGGTCAAGCTCCGGGAAAAGGCTAGGTGGCCTGGTCAATACGGCAAAAAAGCAATATGCTCCTAAAGGGACGGAGATTACACTCTTTCCAAGCTCGGCTTATTATGAAGAGTGGATTCAAGTCAACAATAAAATCCGGAAACAGAAAAAAATGCCCGAAGTTCCTTTGAACCCAGATTTTGGTTATGCTGTCAAAAAAGCCAAAGTCTATGATGACGAAGGGCATTTTGAGTTTGCAGATCTGATGCCGGGCACATACATCATTATGGCAAGTTTCGATTTTTCCAACTCGTATAATTATTCCTATGTATCAGGTTATACCAATTACTATAACTATTGGGGTTATACTGGTTCTACAACCAATTATGGTACCGCACGGTCCTCCTATATCGACAAAGCTACTATCGAGAAGCGTATCACCATAGACAAGGACGGCGAGAAAAAAGAGGTGAATTTAAAGGAAATGTAACAAAATATAAAGCCGCACAACTGGGGAATTTGATGCGGCTTTAATACTTTCCTATGAAAAACATATATTTATTGAAAATAAATTTTTATTATACAGTTGACCGTCTCAGTCGTATAAAAAAACGATAAATATAAAATTATTTATTTCCTCCGATGCTTTTCCAAATATGCATCTATGCTAAAGGGGAAAGCCTTATATCCCCCCAATAAAAAACAGGCACTGGCCCCAACCCAGACCGAATAGTTAAATGTCACTTTGATTCCAAATGACAGTGTCATGGTCAGTGCAAAAGCTGCTAGCAATATACCGGATAACAGGGCCGCAAAGCGTGTCCGAAAGCCGACCAACAGCAAAAATGCCAAAAGTACTTCCAGCACCGTCGCTCCGATTGCGAGCAGCATTCCCACGGAAGCAGGCACAAAAAAATTCAGCTGATTGGAATAAGCGACGAAATTGGCCCAGTTCCCCCAAGAAGCATTGACGCTCCCGGGCGGCCCCCAAAATCCCAAACGATCAGCCACTGCAGATAAAAAGGCTGTTGCCACAGCAAAACGCACAAATAGTTGACTATACATAATCCCAAATTTAATCAGTCAAAGATAAACCAAGAATCCACATCTTAACTTAAGCTAGTTTAAGAAATCAACTTTTCAGTAACAATGATACCGCCATGGGCACACGCCATTCATCAATTAACTCCGGTTTTAACCATACAAGCCTTCATCCGTTGATAAGTGCGTTGAATATCATCATCCAAACCGATGGAGAAGCGGATCAATCCATCCGAAATTCCCATACTGATACGTTCTTCCTCCGGAATTTCGGAGGAGGTTGAACTTCCTGAACATGAAAATAAAGTTTTATAGAAACCCAAACTTACAGCAAGGTAGCCAAGATTTTCCTTTTGCATCAGTTCCATGAATTCGTTAGCCTTATCAGTTGTTCCGGCGTCCAGCGTTAATATCCCTCCAAATCCATATTCAGTATGCATCATACTTTTCATTAGTTCATGGTGTTTATGGGATCGTAATCCCGGATAACAAACTTTTAGCCCGTCCTGTTCAAAGCGCTCAGCGAGATATAGTGCATTGTAACTATGTTGCTTGATACGAATATGGAGAGTTCTGAGGTTTTTCAAGATACTGGCAGAGCGAAGACTGTCCATCGTTGGTCCAAGCAGCATGCAAACACCAGAATTGACATTTTTTGTTTCATTGATGAATTCCTGTGTTCCACAGTAGACACCGCCGACTGTATCGCTACTTCCATTAATAAATTTTGTCAGGCTATGGATAACAATATCCGCCCCCAGCACTCCGGGTGAAACAGATAAGGGCGAAAAGGTATTATCCACAACAAGTTTGAGATTGTACTTCTTGCAGATAGCCGACAGTTTTCGGATGTCAGCGATTTCCAACAAAGGATTGCTGACGGTTTCACAGTAGATTATTTTGGTCGTCGGACGTATTGCAGACTCGATTCCCTCAAAATTGCTGATGTCAACAAAACTTGTTTCAATATGAAATGGCGGTAAAAAATTTTTCAGGAAAGCATAAGTACCCCCATAGATGGTTCGGCTGGAGATAATGTGGTCACCACTCTGACAGAGCTGTAATAACACCGTAGTGATAGCCCCCATTCCCGAAGCCGTTACATTGGCCGCTGCTGTATTTTCGAGCTTTGCTAATGCTTGTGCAAGATAGAGATTCATTGGGGATGAATGGCGTGAATATAAGTAACAACCATCCGCATTTCCCTCAAACGTATCAAACATGGTTTTAGCCGACAGAAAAGTATAGGTCGAACTATCCGAAATCGAAGGATTCACACCACCGAATTCTCCAAAATATTGCAAATCCTGGATTTCATTTGCCGCATTAAAATTTTCCATAATTTTTTATTATAAAATTGGACTATTTTAAGTTTTATTACAATAATATATTGGTATATTAGACTATAAATCTAATATTACACTTAATTTCAGAAAATACATCTAAATCAGTAATCTATTGTATCTGTTCACCAAAAAATAATCTATGCAGCTTGACGAAATTGATAAAAAACTACTGATATTATTACAGGAGGATGCCAAACAAACCACTAAAGAGCTATCACACAAACTCGGTCTGTCTGTGACCGCTATATACGAACGGGTGCGTAAACTTGAAAAAACTGGAGTAATCTCTAAATATGTTGCCCTCCTCAATAAGCACAAGATTGCAAAAGATTTTATGGTGCTCTGTCATGTCAAGCTTGTCCAACATAAAAAAGAATACATTCAGCAGTTTGAACGAGAGGTTATGGATCTACAGGAGGTCACGGAATGTTTCCATGTCAGTGGGGATTACGATTATATCTTAAAGATCTGCGTACGCGACATGGAAGATTATCGTCATTTTATGTTGTCTAAACTCACCTCTTTAAAACATATCGCTAGTACACATAGCTCCTTTATGATCGCAGAGGTCAAAAACACCCTGACCATGCTGATGTAGTTTAAGCTAAACCAGTACCCCATTTTTGGAGGTTATGGGCTCAGGAAGGTTTTCCTCGCCAACCATTTGCAGGAGGTCAATCTCAATTGTGCGACAGATCGACAGCATTGGTATGTCAAACATTAGTCCGCCAAAAGGATTTTCGGTATAATCACCTACCAACTCCATCACGATATAGATCCATCCTATGACCACACAAAAAGGAATACTGGTCCAGATTCCCCAATCGCCGAGTTTGGCAAATTCATTGACAAGCCCCAAGGGCAACAATAATATCAAGATAACATTGAAAACAAATGCCGTACTGGCAAATTGCCTTGGTGAGGGAAACTTCTTTATCCGTTCTGCCTGCCCCTGAAAGTCATAAAATTGGTTCAAACAAGTTTGTAATTGCATCTGATTGAAATCAGAAATAACCTGATCATTTTTTAGGGTATTGATATCTTTGGCCTGCTGACTGTTCAAATAAGTTGCAAAATTTTTATACGTCGGTTGCAAATTAAATTCTTCAGCTGATAAGTATTTATGCAAGAAAATAGCTGTCCGGCTGTAATCCGGAAAGCCTGCTTTTATCAAACGGTGCCGTTTCACGTTCATCGCGCCAAAATAGCGCTTTAGGCTCACATGCTCCCACTCGGTCGGTATCAAAAGCTGCTCACGCAATTGATAGAGCCAAGCTATATGACGATAGGCAATTATTTTTCTTCTTTCCGTTAAATCATGCTGATCTCCTTGAGTTGTGTCAAATGCATAAAGCATGGACACAAAAGAACGACTCGAATTTACGATTCCACCCCAGATTTTACGTGCTTCCCACAACCGATCGTAGGCTTGGTTATTTTTAAAGCCTACATAGAAAGCTTCCGCTGTACCAATCAGGGCTACAGGAACCCAGGGAATAATCATCCATTGCCAATTGAAAAAGTAATAGATGACCGCCACCAATGAGCACCAACCTGTCAGCCAGATTAGGTGTACACCAGCAAGATTGAATATCTGTTTGTAATTAAAATATTTTGTGGTAATCATAAAAAATAATGCCTGTCTTATTGATAATTGAATGTACAATTTTAATTTTTACGGTCCAACACCACTCCTTTTTTTACTTCCGAAACCGATATTACAAATACATTTACACTTATCCACGAAACAATATTGCAGTTAAAACCTTCAATAAAAACACCTGCTAACTTTAAGTACTCAATATTCTTAAAATAGATCAATGAAGTGATAGCTGTACTTAATTATATCAAAAAGCCTTGCTTTTCAAATTGCATTACCAAATTTGCGGCATCTCGTTCAGCTTCGCTTTCCTCTACCTCATAATTATCCAATAAAACAGCTGTTACACTTTCGACATTAAATTCCTTTCCCTGCAGTTCCAACCAGATCTGTACGGCAGTCTCATTAAAGCTATATACCTTGGACGCATCCAATTGATCTTGTCCCGGATAGACTAGGATATGATCTTCGCCCAATTTGCGTAGTTGTAAATCTCCTCTAAGTTTCATCTGGCTATTCCTCTGTTTATTTCTATGACATGCAAACCGTATATTTGGTTTGTCTTATTACGAAAAAAATATATACTTTATACAATAGGTCCGAATAGCAAATTCATCTCCACTGTGGCTTACTATCAAAAATACAAAAGACAGTTGAAAAACACATCACTTGATTTGTTATATTATCACATCACACAAAAAAGAAAGGATACATCTATACAGAATTTAATAATAAACGACACAAAATAAACATAAACTTTACAAAACGATATTTATACAATATTTTACCACCATAGCTTATATAAACTTATGTTTAATTATGACTGCTTAAACTGGGGCGCCCAACTCTACCGTACAAGCACCTAATTGTTGTATAATGATTACTTATGCAACAAACCACACGCAATTACAATTGCAAGGTCAGCTCCCGCTGTTGCTGATTTCTAAACACAATAACTTTAGGACGATCAGTATGTCCAAGTTTTTTAATGGCTTGTTGCAAATCTGTTAACTTAGCTATTTTCTCACCCTGATAATCCAAGATCGCATCACCTACCCGCAAACCACTTTTATATAGTATACTCTTTTCATCCAGCTGAAGTACCAGTACTCCAGCGATCGAAGGTAGCCCTGCTGCGGATTGCTCACCCATCGTTTCGATCGCTTTAAATTGTCCGCCTTTCCATGTCCACTTTTGGCTATGTTCTTTGGTTCCCGATCGGATCAATTTTGGGATCTCAGGACTAGCTGCAAGACGTTTTAACCGCTCCTCCATCACACCAAAATTGAGCATATCAAAATTTTTAAAGCCCTGATCCTCCCAGGCAGTTAACCTAAAATCAGCATGAATTGGGTCAACAAAGTTCAACGGATCAATCCGTCCATGCTTTTCTAATCCCTTGGCCTGATCTTTTAGTAAATCTTCCTTTCGCAAGTAAATATTATAGTCCACTTCATCCCCCCAATACTTGACATGAATATCCTGATGGGCCTGCATCACAATATTATTACGAAAGACATCATGACTATGCTTGAACCAAACATGCGGGTGAAAACCGTTGTTCAACATCACATTATTATATACTTTGCGATAAAATCCTTCACGCAATTTCAATCCACCACTTAGACAGAGATTGTTATAAATCTCATAATTGGAAGATCCATCATCCAGATCTATGTCCCAACCGTGATCACAGTGAAAACGGTTATCGTGGATTTTGGTTGTTTTAACTGCATCAAGTAAAATTAAGTTGGGATGCTCCAATGTTAATTGATCCATTTCATTGCGGTTGGGATGCCAAAAACGGTCCCGCCCCCAAGAATTAAAGGCTCCATGATCACTGGTCTCCAATACAGTATTGAAAACATCGTTATAAGCAATCTCATGGCCGCCCCATGTACCATCTCCTATATTAATGCCTGCACGCGGTACATTGTAAATGGTATTGTGCAAGATGCGTAGAGACTCCGCCATGGACACCTGTACACCGGCAACCTGCTTTTCAATCAAACCGATCGTATGAATCAAATTGTCACTGACCTCACAATCCATAGGATAATTATTGGTTTTAGGACCTTTAACTGTATCCATTTGACTTAGCGGAACGAATTTTTCATAACGGAATGCTGGTGAACGAACAGCCTCGGGATCGCCTACGAAATTGATGGCACCCGCACCGATCTGCTCTATCCGGTTCCCACTGATCTTGATCCGGCGATTATAATCACTCAAAAAAACTGCATTCCCACCCAATTCGATAAAATCATTGGCATAAAGAAAACAATTTTCCGCTCCTTCAATCTTTACTGCACCCTGACGATAGATAGTCCAATCGCTACGCAGCAATGGCTCCGCCGTTTTCATAAAGGTAGCTGTGGTATGCATAAAACACAGACCACTGATCTCAATATCATGCACCGGTTTGGAAGCTGAGCCTGAAATAGTAATTAAGTTTTCCAACTGTGGCGCCACAAACTTCATGGTATTGGGATCTGTTCCTTTGGATGGCATGTAGTATAAAATTGCCGTCTGCTCATCCAAAAACCATTCTTGTGCCGTATCAAGTTCTTCAAATATATTTTCAACATAACGATAGGTTTCGTGCATTTTGCTTGGACGATTGTTTTGCTGCCCACCTTCGATTGTGAGTTTTGACGAACCATCTTTTCCTGTAATCCGATAATGAAAGCCCCCCCAGCGGCCGGCGTGTAAAGCATGTACAATACCACCGATGGGGTTACGCCAAGTCGCAATACGTGCTGAGTCAAGTGCATCGGCTGCATAGCCCTGAAAAGGTAATATGGACAGATCATAATTTGGATATCTTGCTCGCACCAGATGCCTTTCATTGGCATAGAGGCTTTGGAAACTCAATCCGGTAGGAACTTTAGCTGTCCAAATGTCGTTCTTTCCCTGCTCCCATTTGAGGTCAAGGGATTTAGCACCACTAAGGACAACCTGCTTTCCGTCGGCCGCTTTAATTCGTAGCGGTTGCTTGTTGGTTCCGGATAGTGCTGCTAGTAGTTTGATTGGTTTATCAAGGTAGTAAGTTCCCCGATCAAAAATGATTTCGATGCTGGGATTGGCTTTACCCTTTTTATATTTTTCTACGGCACGTAATGCCGCCTCTGCAGTAGCAAAAGGATCTCTTAACGCTCCCGAATTTCGGTCGTTGCCTGTTGTACTGATATAAAAACGCTTAACAGTATTGGGGTGTTGCGCCTGTACGGTAGAAAAAAGTAGGCAGCTTGTGCCAATAAATATTAGCCTAACAACGCTACTTATTTGTTTCTTTATCATGTTTTTTTGAAAATTTAGGTCAGTTAAAGCGCTTTTATGAAAGCTGAAAAGCATAGTGATCATAACAAGAAGTAAAATGATTTTTGCTTTCATTGTGTTTGAAATTAAGTTTATCTTGGTTGTTTGAAATTACCCTATATAAATATACATATCAAGTAATACGCCTCTATAATTTTTCATCTCACCTATTATTAGGAGAAATTCTTCCAGCTACCGTCCGACTGTTTATACCAGTATTACTGGTTATTCTAGAGACAAAATCCCTCGTGGTACTTGCTAGTAAGCACAATATATTTTATGCCAGCATCTTTGCCCAAGCCTAGCTGACTTTTATCATCCGTGAAGACACGATATTAATCTAGAAATAATAATCCATAAAGAATATCCATCCTTAATCTAAATATCGTAAATCTGTTTGGAAAGATATTTATATTTACGCTTAAAGTTTTACAAAATAATAAACCAATAATTATGAGCTTAAAAACACTAATCACCAAAAGTGTACAGTACAACAATTGGGTGATCAATAAATACCTTGATTGGTTAAGTACCAAATCGGAAGAACAACTTAACCAAGAAGTTCCATCCAGCTTTTCTACGATCCTAAAAACATTAAACCATATTTGGCAGACACAAGAATATTGGTGGAGTCATATTTCGGAATCAAATGATTTTGATTTTGAAAAAACATGCAGTAAAAAAGAGGATATTTTCAACGCCATCCGAGAGAGTTGCCAAAAGCTTCAAAATTATGTGGAAGGTCTATCGGAACAAGATTTAGAAAAAAATATAAAGGTCGAATCTCCCTGGTTTCAGTGTGATTTTTCAAAATATGAATATATTCAGCATTTGATTATCCACGGAACCTACCATCGGGGACAGATTGTCACTATAGGCCGAAATATTGGAATAACAGATGCACCGATGACAGATTACAATTTCTGGAATATTTATAAAGAGCAAAAATAAGGAATGCGGTTATTGTCTAAAAAAATAACAAGTAGCGTTTGTTTTGTAGAAACCCTTACTAAAAAAATATCCACAAGTACATGTAAACACTGTAAAGAATTGCTCGGAATAAATTAAAGAAGGCAGTTTCAAAAAGCAAAAAAGCAAACAGATCATGGGATGGCTTGTTTTTCAAATACAATCCAGAATAGGTACAATATTAGGTAAAAATAGGGCTACCAAATCTCTTTGGAAAAGCCCTATTCTTCTATATCTGGTTGCCTTGTCGTCCAGTTAATCCTTTTTCATGGTTCCTGTTTCTCTCAAGTTGATATGCCAACTGAACGCCTCCTCTAGCAAATGCGGCGTGTGTCCACCTCTTTCACAGGCGCGATTGTAATAATCCAAGAGTTGGGCTTTGTAATCTGGATGCACACAATTTTCAATAATAACCTTAGCACGTTCACGAGGCGCCAAACCACGCAAATCGGCCAAACCATAATCTGTCACCAAAATATCAACATCATGCTCCGTATGATCTACGTGGGATACCATCGGAACGATATGAGAGATCGCGTCTCCCTTAGAAGCCGCCTGCGTGACAAAAATACTTAAATAAGCATTCCTTGCAAAATCTCCCGATCCTCCTATACCGTTCATAATATTGGTACCAGAGGTATGCGTCGAGTTCACGTTACCATATATATCAAATTCTATTGCGGTATTGATTGCAATAATCCCCAAACGTTTGATCAATCCCGGTGTATTGGATATGTTTTGCGGGCGTAAGACAATCTTGTCACGATATTTGTCCAAGTGATCAAATACGCGTGAATAACACTCTTCCGATACAGTAATAGAAGAGGCTGACGCAAAATCCAATTTACCCGCATCAATTAAATCAAATGTACTATCCTGGAGTACTTCCGAAAACATGGTTAGATTGTGGAATTTACTATGGATAAAGCCTGTGAGCACGGCATTCGCTACTTTTCCAATTCCTGCCTGAAGAGGCATCAAACTCTCGGATAGATGCCCAAGCTCAACTTCATTTTCAAAAAATGCCAATATATGCTTTGCTATTGCTGTTGTTTTGGCATCAGGTTCGGCGATATCTGCTGGACTGTCAAGTTCATTCGTAAAAACAATTCCCACAATCTTGCTGGGATCCAATGGGATTGTTTTCCGGCCAATCTTATTTTCAGGTGCTACTATAGGAATAACATTACGACGTGGATAGTCTTCTGCCTGATAGATATCGTGTATTCCTTTGATTGCTGTTGGAATAGCTGTATTGACTTCCAAAATAACCTGTTTAGCTAATGCGGCAAAGGTTGCGGAGTTACCCACTGAGGTCGTTGGAATGATACTACCATCCGATTCAATCGCAGCAACCTCCAATACGGCAATATCCACCTGCGGTAGATTTTTATTGTGGAGCAGTTCAGCAGTCTCACTTAAGTGCTGATCTATAAAAAGTACATCTCCAGCATTGATCTTATTGCGGAGGATTCGATCCACTTGAAAGGGCATACGTTTGGATAGGGCACCAGCCTCGGCTAATTTACCGTCTGTACCATGGCCCAAAGAAGCCCCTGTAATCAATGTTATTTTTAAAGGATCCACTTTTGCCCTTTCTGCTAAAGCTGGTAATACGGCTTTGCTATCGCCAGCTTTGGTAAAACCACTTGAGCCAACGACCATACCGTCTTGAAATAATTTCGCAGCTTCTGTAGCTGTAATAACCTTATCGTGTAAGCTCTGAATTTTTATCCTTTCGTAAGCCATATCCTTATTATTTTATTTTTTATTCGCTATTCATGTAAACTTAAGAAATTGAAACCTATTTATATCCGCTATTATAAAGTTATTAAGCTTGGGTCTACATTTCTCAACCAAACAATTTTAGCGTTTTTTTCTACATTGAATTTATTACCATTTGACACAAAATTATTCAATGGAGACGAAATAGCTATAACTAACTGTTTATCAGAAAAATAAAACAAAATATATTTTTAAAGTATTATTATAAAAATGAAAAAAAATATTTATAACACTGATTAACAATAAATTATAAAAAATAAATTTAAATCCAGGTAAGTAAATACTAACTCGCTAAGGGTTTATTTGCAATTTTATTGTAAGCATACACTCACTTTACTTAGAACAAAGTTAGGTCTAGTAAAAAAGTCTTACCTTTGCAGGGTAGTTTTATAGAAAAAAATGAACTTAAGAGATACAACGAGTGATGGAAAATATGTCAACCGCTATTACATGACAGAGGTTGATTCATTTGAAGATAGCATTTATTGTCACCATGCCATTATAGCGGAAAATCATATCACGGAGCACTGTCATGATAAGGATCAATTTTTATATACCGAAGGTGGAGTTGTTTTTATAAAAACGGATGAAAAATCATATTTCTTGCCCGCTCGTCACTATCTGTGGATTCCCGCAGGTGTAAAGCATAGTATTCACCCAAGTACCCCAGAAGTCGTGATGCGTAATCTCTATTTTCCAAAAACGAATAGTGATACCGCATTCTACAGTAAAATGGGGATCTATCCAGTAAATGATCTGCTAATTGAACTGATTATGTTTACCAACCGTTGGAACGGCAATATATTTCCAGTGGAGGAACCTAAGTATAGTTTGGCAACTGCATTTAAACTCATCCTTCCTGAACTGTCTCTGCACGAGCTTCCATTGGCTCTTCCCTATCCCAGCCACCAAAAATTAAAAGATATCGTTACCTATCTAGAGGAGAATATGGAAGAAAACGTGAGTTTTAAAAAACTTGCGAGTCTATTTAATATCAGCGAACGTACATTGGCTAGGCTATTCCAGAAAGAATTAAACATGTCCTTTATCCAATACTATACTATCCTTAGAATGCTAACCGCGCTTAAATTGTTACTGGATGAAAAACTCAGTGTCAATGAGGTCGCATTGAAAGTCGGTTATAACAGTTTACCTACATTTAGCAATACATTCAATAAGGTCGTAGGTATTCGCCCCAGCGAGTATGTCAAACAAAAAGAATTGCTTATTTAAAAATGTTTCCCTAAATTAGGTCAATAAACCTAATTCAGGATGAAATTCAAACATATTATCTATGGTGCTGGAATTTTATTACTCAGTACTTCCGTATTTGGCAATTCTCAAGACAAAAAACCCAAACCCATTCAATTGTTCAATGGGAAAGATTTAAAAAATTGGACTCCTAAAATCCGAAACCACAAGGTTGGAGATAACTATAAAAACACATTCCGTGTCGAAGATGGTTTATTGAAAGTCAGATATGATGGCTACGATAATTTCAATTTTCAATATGGCCATCTATTCTACGATAAAGAATTTTCCGCTTATTTATTACGTGTCACTTATCGTTTTGTAGGCGAGCAGGCTCCCGGTGGTGAAGGCTGGGCCTGGCGCAATAGCGGTGCCATGCTACATGGACAAGATCCCAAGACGATGGGCGTAGACCAGGATTTTCCGATATCTATCGAAGGTCAGCTCTTGGGTGGTAATGGCAAGGACGAACGCACAACAAGCAATCTGTGTACACCGGGGACGAATGTCGTCATCGATAACAAACTCTTTACGCCGCACTGTGTCAGCTCGACATCAAAAACTTATGCTGGCGATCAATGGGTAACGGCTGATTTCCTCGTATTGGGAGATTCACTTGTACAGCATATCCTTGAAGACAAAGTGGTATTACAATATACCAAGCCTCAAATAGGAGGTGGCAGTGTAACAGACTTTGACCCTGCCGTAAAAAAAGATGGGCAGCTATTGAAAAAAGGAAGCATCTCACTTCAGAGTGAGAGCCATCCGATCGATTTCAAAAAAGTGGAACTATATGATTTGGAACCTTACATGAAAGATCCAAATAAATTGAAAAAAGTCATCGCTGAATTATTGCCCAATCTAAAATAATAGTCAGTCATAACTAATATAAAATAAAAAAGCACCTATATAGGTGCTTTTTTATTACTATTCGCTTGGAAAGAGAAATCCAAAGTATATAACATAAAGAAAAGGGATACAGCGAGCTGTACCCCTCAATATCTATACAGAAAGCTTACGCTAAACCGTTAACGAATTTAGTTAACTTAGATTTGTTGTTAGAAGCTTTTTTCTTGTGGATCACATTTTTCTTTGCCAAACGATCAAGCATAGAAATTACGCGTGGTAACAATGTTTTTGCCTCTTCTGCAGAAGTTGTATGACGTAATTTTTTGATTGCGTTACGAGTAGTTTTTGCTTGGTAACGGTTTCTTAAACGTTTAGTAGCGTTTGCTCTAATCCTTTTGATCGCTGATTTATGATTTGCCATTTTTTTTAGCTAATTTTTATTCAATTTTTTCTTGTAATTCGGACTGCAAAAATAACACCTTATTTTCAATATTCAAAATCTATTTTGTTTTTTAGGTTTACTATATTTGCAACATGCAAAAATTATCGATGGATGAACTTCAACGTACAGATGTTGAATCGTTTAAAAAACAAGAAAAAACGCCTATCGCAATTGTTTTAGACAATGTTCGCAGTATGCACAATGTGGGCTCTGCCTTCCGTACAGCCGACGGATTTGCTATTGAAAAAATATACCTATGTGGTATTACCGGAACGCCACCACACCGGGAAATTGAAAAAACTGCATTGGGAGCGACGCAATCTGTCTCTTGGGAATACCATAAAGAAACGGCAGATGTCGTAGAGAATCTAAGAGCGGAGGGGTATACAATTATTGCCATTGAACAAGCCGATGATAGTGTCATGTTACATCAATTTGAGCCAAAGTCCGATAAAAAATATGCGTTAATTTTTGGAAATGAAGTTAACGGCGTAGATGAAGAGGTCATGGAAAAAATCGATACCTGCATCGAAATCCCCCAATATGGCACCAAGCATTCCCTTAACGTATCTGTCGCAATCGGCATTATCCTTTGGGATTTTATCCAAAAATGCAAACTGAACTAAAAATTTATCAATAAAGGTCATATTCCTATCCACATTGCTTCCATTTTAGAAAGCAAAATAGTAGATTTGTGTGCAAAATTTAAAGAAGAAATGAGTGTATTAGTTAATAAAGATTCAAAAGTAATCGTTCAAGGTTTCACTGGAAACGAAGGTACTTACCATGCGACTCAAATGATTGAGTACGGAACAAATGTAGTTGGTGGTGTGACTCCTGGTAAAGGTGGTCAACAACACTTAGACCGTCCTGTATTCAACACTGTTCAAGATGCAGTAGACGCTACAGGAGCTAATGTTTCTATTATCTTTGTACCTCCAGCATTTGCTGCAGATGCAATCATGGAAGCTGCAGCTGCGGGTATCGAAGTGATTGTATGTATTACTGAGGGTATCCCTACGAAAGACATGATCCAAGTAAAATCTTACTTGAGCGACAAAAAATCCCGTTTGATCGGTCCAAACTGTCCGGGTATCATTACGGCAGGTGAAGCTAAAATTGGTATTATGCCAGGATTTATCTTCAAAAAAGGTAATGTAGGTGTTGTTTCGAAATCAGGAACTTTAACCTATGAAGCAGTAGATCAAACTGTAAAAGCGGGATTAGGAATCACGACAGCTATCGGAATCGGTGGTGACCCTATCATCGGTACAACAACTAAAGAAGCTGTTGAATTATTAATGAACGACCCAGAAACTGAAGCTATCATCATGATTGGTGAGATTGGTGGTGGAATGGAAGCTGAAGCTGCACGTTGGATCAAAGAACATGGTACTAAACCAGTTGTTGGATTTATTGCTGGTCAAACAGCGCCTCCGGGACGCCGTATGGGCCATGCTGGTGCGATCGTAGGTGGTGCTGATGATACTGCTGCTGCAAAAATGAAAATCATGCGTGAGTGTGGTATCCGTGTAGTTGAATCACCAGCTGAAATCGGAAAAGCAATTGCAGAAGAATTGGCTAAATAATTAGACAATTAAGCATATAAAAGTAAAGGGGGNNCCCCCTTTACTTTTATATGCTATTTCCATAGCGCATGGATGATAATCCAGTTTTACGTCTGGTATTTCCCATATAATATACTATTTCATTAATTGAAAACCCTTCAATACAGTAATCCCATAAGGAGATGCCACGGCCTGGTGTGCAGCTTCCCGCGCGATCTGCCCTTCAACATAAGTTACTTTGAGTGGCAAAAATGTGTTATTGATAACATTCTCTTGAAACAGCGCCTCGTACCATGTACAAGCCGCGACATAGCGTCCATAATCCAAATTAAGATGATAGCCATCGCGTGTGAATTGATCGCCCAGATAAGTCGAACGCGCATTTTGAATAGCTGTACCAGCAGGTACCAATACTTGAAAATTACCCCAGTTAAAGACTTCTTGGGAAGTGCCTACAATAGCGGTGTACATCGTATTCTGGTTACGGTTATAACGGATAAATCCCTC
Organism: Sphingobacterium sp. UBA7249; assembly: GCF_002472835.1. Lineage (NCBI taxonomy): Bacteria > Pseudomonadati > Bacteroidota > Sphingobacteriia > Sphingobacteriales > Sphingobacteriaceae > Sphingobacterium > Sphingobacterium sp. UBA7249. The sequence continues at coordinate 84,348 of NZ_DKST01000021.1, forward strand.
ATGGGACGAGCCGTTCTGATATGCCCAGGTTTGATGCAATATATACTTTGTTTCAGGATACTTTACATGTTTGGTGACATAGTCATATAAAATTGGTAAATCCTTTGCATAGGAGTCATAATCTCCCGACAGTGGACTCGCTTGCTGAAAACTAATATAGTCCCAGGCTTCGTCTACCAAAGCCGTTGAAAGCCGTTCATTTACCTTTTCGGACATGTGACCGTCTATATTGATCTTCCGATAACGATAAGCAGGCTTATCCGCTCTTGCATTGCTTACGTGTAAACTTAACGGAGCGCCACCAATATAAAGGTTACCAATAACGATCTTTTTCTTCCCAGCTTTAGCCAATTCATATAAGTTCTGCTCGATCGCATCTTCGGAAAAGCTATTACCAATGGCCAATATACGCAAAACACCATCATCCAATAATTGTTCTTGCGCGTTTAATCTATTGCTACTAAGAAAAAATAGTAGTAGAATAGTGAGTAAGGATATCTGTTTTGCTTTCATCATATATACATTGCTATAATGACTAAATTAGAGAATATCTTGTAGAATTGCTAATTGTATAAAAGGAAAACTTCAGCAGATCTTTTCCATCGTTGCGACCCGGTGTCTGTTCTGAAAAGGAATCTGAAAAAGTATCCAAACGCAAGAAGC
>NZ_DKST01000022.1:0-14533 GCF_002472835.1 Sphingobacterium sp. UBA7249
AACTCTCCGCGACAAAAGTACGATTTTTTGCTCTCCTGCCAAATTTTATTTCTGAAATAGTTCTTATTTAGCTTTTATAAACTGTATATCAGCGCTAAATTTTACTTCGTCACTTACCATCACGCCACCTGTTTCCAGTGCTGCATTCCAGTTAAGGCCAAATTCCGAACGCTTGATCTTTCCTTCTACGATAAACCCAGCTTTGGTATTCCCCCAAGGGTCTTTTTGTATACCCGCAAATTCCAAGTCAAATACCACAGGTTTGGTTACCTCACGTATAGTTAGATTTCCTTTGATCTGTTCATTCGCTAAACTTGTTGCCTCAAATGTGATTGCGGGATATTTTTCCACATCAAAAAAATCACCACTTTTTAGGTGTCCATCACGTTGTTCATTTCGTGTATTGATTGACGCTGTATCAATAGTTACTTTCGCAAGTGCATTATCAAAAGTATCATCTTCTGTATCAAGATCTATTTTAAAACTGTTAAAGTTTCCTTTAACATTTGTAATCATCATGTGTTTTACTTTGAATTCTATCTCGCTATGTGCAGCGTCTAATTCCCATTTTCCTTGTGCCATAATTTTTGTGTTTTCTTTTGTTTAATAACACAAAGGTAACAGCGAGATTTATATTTTTGTTTGACCTAGATCAATAAAATAATCTTATTGAAAAGCAATTAGTTATTGAAAAACCGTAAAAAAAAGCAAGTGATATTTTGGAATTGTTGAACAAATGTCTACTTTTGCATTACCGAAAGCGACGCGCCAATAGCTCAGCTGGATAGAGCATCGGTTTTCTAAACCGACGGTCTCAGGTTCGAATCCTGATTGGCGTACGAAAAATATAAAAAACCGCATTAATCACACGATTAATGCGGTTTTTTTTGTGCGTATATTTTATTTTCAATATAGCCAAATTGGCCTTGTTCCTTATAATCTAAGAATGATAAATGGTATTTATAGGTGTGCTATTATTGAAGTAGAAAGCATGATAAGGCGTTTTTTTCGTACCTTCAATATACTTGGTAGATGTGAGATAGTGGGCAATCCGCAGTTATCTCTGAAATTTATAGGATTAAGAGAGTCTAATAAGAAAGATATGGACGAAATATTTAAAAAACAGGTGTACGAACTGGTGAGACTGATCCCAAAAGGGCGTGTTTCAACTTATGGTGCGATTGCTAAAGCTTTAGGGTATCCAAACCATTCCCGTCATGTTGGAAAGGCAATGGGTGGTTGTCCTGGGGATGTGCCTGCTCACAGGGTGATTTCGAGCGGAGGAGTTTTATCAGTTCCGGAATTTCAGATCAAATTAGAGGACGAAGGTGTTGTAATAAATAATCTTAGGATCAAGGATTTTAAAAAGATATTTTGGAATCCGATGCATGAACTTTGAAAAATTATAAATTATGAAATATTGTGCTTTTCTGCGTGGTGTAAATGTAAGGGGAACCAATATGAAGATGGTTGATGTGTGCCAGGTGTTTAAAGATACCGGTATGGATCAGGTAAGCTCTGTATTGGCCTCTGGGAATATCATTTTTTATTCGGGCCGACTTGTGGGCGACCTTAAGCCCGTTTTGGAAGCTGCTATGTCCAGCTATTTTTCTTACGAAGCTTTTTTGTTCATTAAACCGCAAGAAGAAATTGTGCTATTGAAGGAAAATATTCCTTTTGAAAAACATGATGATTTTCATATTTATGCTTTTGTAGGTTTGCCGGGGGTAGAAGAAGTGCTCATGAATGAATTCAATAATAGCACTAAAGCAGCGGATGAAAAGGGCGAAGTGGTAAACGGTGTATTTTATTGGCAGGTGCCCAAAGGGAACACATTAGATTCAACATTTGGAAAAATACTGGGGAAGAAAAGTCTGAAAGATAAATTTACAAGTCGGAATGTGAATACATTTGAGAAAATTCTGAAGATCATGAACTAGGCAAGAATAGTTCCATTTAAGGCATCTTAACATTGAAAAAGGCATATTGATTATCGAATAATAACCAATATGCCTTTTATTTTAAAACAATGTACACATTGATCTAACCTTTGTCAATCTCTGCGGATTGGGCCCAGATATTAATATGTCCGTCTTTTGCATAGAGATCAATTTCGTGGATTTCTTCTGCGGTGAATGATAGATTTTTGAGTGATCCTACACAATCGATGACCTGTTGTGGTCTGGACGCACCAATAAGAGCGGAAGTTACCTGTTGTTTTCGAAAAACCCATGCGATGGCCATTTGTGCTAAGGTCTGTCCTCTACGTTGTGCAATGGCATGGAGTGCCTGGATATTTTTTCGGTTTTCTTCACTGAGGAATTTGGTCTGCAAAGATTTTGATTGGGAAGCCCTGCTATTTTCGGGAATATCGTGTAAATATTTATCAGTTAACATACCTTGGGCAAGTGGTGAGAAAACAATTGAGCCAATACCAATCTCATCCAAGGTGTCTAATAGACCATCGGATTCAACCCACCGATTCAGCATGGAATAACTCGGTTGATGAATAATAAATGGTGTTCCCAAGGATTTCAGTATTGCATAGGCTTCCTTGGTACGTTGCGAGTTGTAGGAAGAAATACCGATATAAAGGGCTTTTCCGTTTCGTACGAGTTGATCCAGTGCCATCATGGTTTCCTCTAACGGCGTATTTGGATCAAAGCGATGTGAATAGAAAATGTCAACGTAATCTGTTCCTAGACGTTTTAAGGATTGATCGCAGCTTGAAATAATATACTTTCTGCTACCCCATTCGCCATAGGGGCCGTCCCACATATGATAACCCGCTTTTGATGAAATGATCAGCTCATCACGATACCCCGCAAACTGTTGTTTAAGAATTTGTCCGAATGCAATTTCCGCGCTACCTGGGGGCGGTCCGTAGTTATTGGCTAGATCGAAATGTGTGATTCCGAGATCAAAAGCCGTCGTACAGATATCAATTTTGGTTTGATGAGCCGTGTCGTTTCCAAAGTTGTGCCAGAGGCCTAAAGAAATTGCTGGTAACTGGAGCCCGGATTTACCACAACGATTATATATCATATTTTCGTAGCGATCGGGATGGGGGATATATTGCATAAATTTGAATTGTTTAATCCAAATATAGTAATAAACAAATTTCTTCGAATTGAAATTAAATGTATTTTTATGTCAAATTTTGAATAAGCTGATGAAGAAAATCCTGTTAATTATGACTTTGTTTTTGATTTGGGCGAGCAGTAGCTATGCACAGTCAAAACGCCTATTATTTAAAACTGCATTTGGGGAATTTAAGGTTGTATTATATGATTTTACTCCAAAACATCGTGACTTAATGTTAAGGTCGATAAAAGATAGTGTATATCAAAATGCTTTGTTTAACCGTATAATTGAAAATTTTGTTGTACAGGGTGGCGAACATGATATTGATATCGAAAAGAGGGAAGCTGCTGATCCTTTGAAACGTAAACCTCGATTGGCAGCGGAATTTGATCAACGTGCTTTTCACAAAATAGGAGCACTGGGAGCGGGGCGCGATGGCAATCCGGAAAAAGCCTCTTTCCTTAACCAGATCTATTTTGTTGTTGGAAAAAAGATTGGTACTGCAGAGCTTGATAGTTTGGAAATAAAAAAAGGTATAAAATATAGCAATGAACAGCGTGCGGAATATCTTAATCATGGTGGACAGCCTAGACTTGATCATGATTTTACCGTATTTGGTGAGATATATCAAGGACTAGATGTCATTTTGGAGATAAGTCGTGTGAAAACTGATAAACAAGATTTTCCTTTGCGAAAGGTACCTTTCAGTGTTGTAGAAATTAAAGAATAAAACCATTTTTCAAGTTGGTTTTATTCTTTAATTTTCAAGTAGTAAATTATTATTAAGAGGTTCTATTATTTATTATATTGCTCAAACTCTTCCTTTAATTTCTCGTATCGTTCTTTCCATTCATTGGGAAGTCTACCCGGTATATCTTTTAAATTTTTTAATTGAAAGGCTAAAATACAAGCAGCAAAACCGACGATACTAATTGCCATCCCTGTCCATATTACCAAGGATAAACCGGCGAAAAGTGGGTTCCAAAGTAAAATAAAGCTAAAAATAATACCTAGTACAGCGAATAAAGTAATCCAGGCCCATGAATTACTTCCGTAGTTTTTTAGATCAAAGGAGAAGGACAATAATTGAAATGATTTGAAAAGAGCATAAAACCCTACAATGAAAGCCAATGTACTTGCCGATAAAAGTGGACTGGCAATCAGTAAAATGCCAAATAGGGTGTAAAGGATCCCACCGGTAAGATACCATCCCCAGCCATCAACTTCATTCTTATTTTGTAATGCAAAAATTATTTCCAATATCCCGGAAGCAATAAACGACCAAGAAAATAGAATGGCCAATGCGAGAAAGGACGCTATAGGTGTAGATATGGTGTAGAAACCCAATAAAATCAAAAGGAGACCAACAATAAGCGGAATGTACCAGTTTTTAATGGACGATCTGATCGTTTTTAAGAATGAATTTGCCATAATAATGATTAAATTCTTTGTAAGAAGACAAAAATAAAGAAGCCCCATTAATTACTTAATGAGGCCCTACATATATAAAACTGATTAAAATTAGGCAAGGGAGTAGATTAGATCTTTCCTGTCTCTTTCAAAAGTTTGTAATATGCATACACAATATTGATTTCAGCATTTGTATATTTCAGTTCCGCTTCGAGTTTTGAATTGGAAGCGTCCATGATGTCGACTATAAGTGCCAATTGGTTCAAATACTTTTTCTCAATAATACGATAGTTCTCGTCCGCAAGTGCTTTGTTGTACTCAAGTGTATTGCGTTGAGAGTAAGCCTCATTGTATTTAATGTATGCATTATTAACAGCTACACTGGTCTTTTGTTTCAGAGCGAGTTCATATTTCTTGTTTTTTTCAATCTGCAAATCGTTTAATTTTAGCTTTTTGTTCGTCGAATATAAAGACGCGATGTTGTAACTGAGTGAAACACCGACATTCCATGTATTCATATATTTGTCAATGACAGGCATCACATTGGTGATTGGTTTTACCAGTTCATTTCCGGCGAAAATGCTAAGAGCAGGTGATTTTTCAGATTTCGTAATATCTTTTTCGGTGTAAAGAAGCTCTGTTTCTTTTGCCGCGAGCTGTATAGTGGGATTTGATGTGTAAGCCTCTTGTTTTAATGTTGTTAGATCCTGCGGCTGAAAGTGGGCTTTTAGCATAGAATCGTCGGGTTTGATTACCGTGCCTTCTGGCAATCCCAGTGCAACGATAAGTTCATCATTGAGGATACGCATATTATTTTGAATGACTTCCTTTGTAAGTCGCAGTTCGGAGATTTGCAGTTGATTTCGTATGACATCATTCTTAGTGATCATTCCCTGCTTATACAGTTTTTCGGTCAGTTCTAGCCTCTTTTGGGCGAGTTCAATATTTTGATTGTAAACCTGCTCTTGATTGCCGAGTTTAAAGAGATCCAGATAGTATCCCAATACCAAAATTTTGATGTCTTGTTCTTCATTTTGGTGATCCAGTTCCGCTAGTTCTTCCCCTAAAGAAGATGCTTTAATAGTGTTTTTGATCATTCCGCCTTTCCAAATAAGCTCTTTGGCCTCTAAGGAATAGTTATTTCCAAAATGGGGGAGAGGGACCTTTTCAGAACCTGATAAATTCTTTTCAATCAGCGCGGCATCACCTAGGTAAAATGCCGAAGCTGATGCATTGAGCTCAGGTAATGTTTTCAATTTTGCCACCGCAGTCTTCTGTTTAGCGATATCAACAGCAGCTTTTGACACAGCTAAATTGGGATGATTGTGTATCGCGAGCGCAAATAATGTTTCGATATTGATCTTTTTGGTCGATATACTGTCTTGACCGTATGTTAAATTGCTAAAAGTTGTAATGAAACAAACGACCAAGTACAAACCTGTTTTTAGTACGCTTGATTTAATATTCATGGTATATTTCTTAGTTCTATATATGTAGTACAAAGGTACACACCGGTATAGTGCCAAGAAATGTCTATTTAATGCTTTGTGATGTTCAATTGGTAACAGTGGGTGCTTGCTGCTCCCGGAATATGCTGGGAGTCACACCAACATGTTTTTTGAAAAACTTACTAAATGCGTATTGATCTGAAAAATGAAACTCCTGGGATATCTGATTGATGGTTTTATTAGAAACAATAAGCTGTGCTCTGGCTTCGCTCAGCAACCAATTACTTAGAATTTCAGAAGGCGGATCTTTGGTAATTTCTCGGACACTTATAGAGAGGTATTTTATCGAGATATTAAGTAATTCTGCATAGAAAGCTAAATCCCGATGTTGTTTATAGTGATCTGCCACGAGCTGTAGAAATTGAACGGTGATCTCTTCTTTTCTCTTGTTGCGGATCTTTTCGTGACCTTCTCCGGCATCATATATAGCAGCTGCCAATAGATAAATGATAGCCATAAAAATATTTATATTCGCTTTTTGAAGAAAATCTTTTTGGAGATCATGTGCTTTCTTACGATTTTGATGTAAAGTGGAAAGCAATGTCCAAACCGTTTCAAAGTCGGTGGGCTTGGGACTAAAGGGAACGGAGCTATTCGCATTGATAAGACGGTAGGCATCATATTTACTGATGGAGAGGCGGATTCTACTAGAGAAATTTCTATCATAATTTAGGATTTTGAACTCCGAATTTGCACCGATATCCAAAAAACTATAGTACTTATTATAACCGATGAAGAAAATATTGCCGGCTTCTAACTGTATTGGATTTCCATTGCAATTGACAACAATTGTTCCTTTATTTATGAGGATACAAGTTGTATAGAGCGGATGGTAAATATATTTATCCAATCTCTGAGGAAGTTCTGATTGATCTATCAGTTGTATTTCGTTCATCATGAATGCTACGCTAAAAAGTGATCCTCCAAACTATATTGTTTGAAGGATGCTATACCTATGATTTAGAATGCGACTTTTTTAGGATCGGACCCAGAAAAGCCCATGGTTGGCAGTTCTCGAATTGTGCTGATATCTTCTTTTGTAAGTTCGAAATTACCGATAGCTAAATTTCGCTTAATATTTGCTGGATTTGTGGATTTCGGTAGTGGTAATATGCCCTGAGACAGTGCGAATTTGATACAGATTTGTCCGACGCTTGTAGCCTTCTGCTCTGCTAAAGCAATCAATGTCTCGTCCTGTAATATTCTTCCTGAACCCAATGGAGACCAAGCTTGCACTAAAATACCATTTGATTTACAAAGGTCAACGGTCTCTTGTTGGAGGTAGCCTGGATGATATTCAATTTGATTGACGCTAGGGACTATTGTCGCTGTTTCTAGTAGTTTCGCTAGATATTCTTTCGGGAAATTGCTGACTCCGATTGCCCTCACTTTCCCTTGTTGGTATAAGTACTCGAATGCTTTCCAGGTATCGGCATTAATAGCAGCCCAGTCCTCAAATTGTGTTTCGTTGGCAGGCCAGTGTATTAAATAAAGGTCTAAATAATCCAGTCCCAAGTTGGTAAGTGATTTTTCGAAAGCAGCAATTGTCTTATCATAGCCACGTTCAGTATTCCACAATTTGGTTGTTATAAACAACGTATTACGGTCTATATTGCTATCCTTGATTGCTCTTCCGACACTTTTTTCATTACCATAAATTGCTGCAGTGTCGATATGTGTATAGCCTGCTGCCAAAGCCTCTTTTACGGCCTGATACGCTTCTTCTCCTTCCGGAATTTGCCAGGTTCCAAATCCAATTGCCGGAATATCAATCCCATTGTTCAATTTGAATGATTTCATGCTTAATTATATTTTTTGTTTGACTAATTTAGGATTTCAATTGTATTCTCCCGTCACTGAATTGTCAAGAGGGCTTTCATTTTAAAGGATAAGGACAAACTTATCTGGTATTGCCAAAATATATTTATTTTCACAATTTTATTGTCAAAAAGGTGCGATTAGCGCGCAGTTTATAGCATTATTTCTTATCTTTAGGCGAAATTTTGAAAAATTTAGATTTTTTACTGATTTCACATAGCATTAAAAAATTAAACATATTTCTAATAGATTACTATGTCAAACAAATCAAAAATTGTTTGGACAAAAACAGATGAAGCACCTTTGTTGGCGACTTACTCGTTTTTGCCTATTGTACAAGCGATTACAGCTACAGCTGATATCGATGTTGAATTGAGAGATATCTCTTTAGCAGGTCGTGTTCTTGCGAGCTTTCCAGAATTTTTAAAAGAAGATCAAAAAATTGCTGACGCATTAGCAGAGTTGGGTCAAATGGCAACTACTCCAGAAGCAAACATCATTAAGTTACCGAATATTTCAGCATCTATTCCACAATTGAAAGGTGCTATTGCTGAATTACAAAAAGCTGGTTATGCTATTCCGAACTATCCGGATGAAGCAACTACAGAAGAAGAAAAATCCATCAAAGCTAAATACGCGAAAGTACTGGGGTCTGCAGTAAATCCAGTATTACGTGAAGGTAACTCAGATCGTCGTGCACCTAAAGCGGTGAAGAATTATGCGAAAGCGAATCCACATAAAATGGGTGCTTGGGCGAAAGATTCTAAAACAAAAGTTACTTCGATGACATCTGGCGATTTCTATGGTTCGGAACAATCTGTAACTGTTGAAAATGCAGGTCAATTCAAAATAGAATTTGTAGATGCACAAGGTGCGGTTACTGAATTAAAAGGTCTTTCCCCATTAAAAGCAGGCGAAGTAATTGACTCATCAACGTTAAGTTTAAATGCATTAAAAGGCTTTGTAGCGGATGCGATCGCTGAGGCGAAAGCAGCTGGTGTATTGTTGTCTGCCCATTTAAAAGCAACAATGATGAAAGTGTCAGACCCGATTATTTTCGGTGCAGTCGTAGAAACTTATTTCGCTAATGTATTCGCGACTTATGGCGATTTGTTCAAAGAACTGGGTGTCAACAAAAATAATGGTTTAGGAGAAGTATATGCTAAAATTGCAGGTCATGCAAAAGAAGCGGAAGTGAAAGCTGCTATCGATACCGCTATTGCGCAAGGTCCTGCTCTGGCAATGGTTAACTCGGACAAAGGTATCACAAACTTCCATGTTCCTTCTGACGTTATTATTGATGCTTTTATGCCTGCGATGATCCGGATTGGTGGTAAAATGTGGAATAAAGATGGTCAGGAAGAAGATACGATAGCGATGGTGCCAGATCGTTCTTATGCTGGTGTTTATGAAGCAACAATAGAAGACTGTAAAACGCATGGCGCTTTGGATCCTAAAACAATGGGGTCTGTTCCAAACGTTGGCTTGATGGCTCAAAAAGCGGAAGAGTATGGTTCTCACGATAAAACTTTCCAAGCTGCAGGTAACGGTGTTATCCGTGTGGTAGACGCCGATGGTCATGTATACATGGAACAGAACGTTGAAGAAGGGGATATTTTCCGTATGTGTCAAACAAAAGATGCACCGATTCAAGACTGGGTAAAATTAGCTGTAAATCGTGCACGTTTGTCAGATACTCCAGCAATATTCTGGTTAGACAAAGACCGTGCGCACGACAGAGAGATCATTAAGAAAGTAGAGAAATACTTGCCTGATTTTGATACGACAGGTTTAGATATTCGAATTCTATCACCGATTGAGGCAACTAAATTCTCGTTGGAGCGTATCCGTAGAGGGGAAGATACTATTTCTGTAACAGGTAACGTACTACGTGATTATCTGACAGATTTGTTCCCGATTTTAGAAGTTGGTACCTCTGCCAAGATGTTATCTATCGTACCGTTGATGAATGGTGGTGGCTTGTTTGAAACTGGAGCTGGTGGTTCGGCGCCAAAACACGTAGAGCAATTTCTTCAAGAGGGTTATTTACGTTGGGATTCATTAGGAGAATTTTTGGCTTTAGGAGCTTCATTGGAGCATTTATCGCAAACACAGGATAATCCTAAAGCATTGGTTTTGGCTGAAACTCTGGATGAAGCAACTGAGAAATTCTTGGCAAACGACAAATCGCCGGCACGCCGAGTAGGTCAGATTGATAACCGTGGATCTCATTTTTATTTAACATTGTACTGGGCTCAAGCTTTGGCAGCCCAAACAAAAGATGCTGAACTGGCAAGCCGCTTCGCAAATGTTGCAAAAGAATTGACAGATAATGAGGCTAAGATCAATGAAGAATTGATCGGTGCACAGGGTCAGGTACAGAACATCGGTGGTTATTACTTCCCGAATGACGAATTAGCGACAAAAGCTATGCGTCCCTCGGCGACATTAAATAATGCCATTGCGCATATTTAATCGCTCCATGTTTTAATAAAATAAGAAGAGCCCTGATCATCATTGATTGGGGCTCTTCTTATTTTAGATTCGATTGCAGTATATACTAACCTACTTTACTGGTAGAAATAATCTATTTTAAAGGATATTTTACACCTTCAAAAGTCATTTTAACAGGCAGTATATGTCCATTTTTATCAAATTTCATTTCATCGATACAGGTGACTCGCTCATTGGCACCTTCCTTGCCTAAGGGCCTACGGTGATAAACGATGAAATATTTGTCTTTATTCGGAACTTTAATGACTGAATGATGTCCAGCACCAACAGCAACATTAGGATCCCGTTCGAGAATTGTTCCAATGCGCTCAAATGGGCCAAATGGAGAGTCCGCAATTGCATAAGCGACTTTATAGTCAGGACCTGTCCAGCCGCCTTCTGACCACATAAAGTAGTATTTACCATCTTTGATAAACATAAAAGGACCCTCGACATAATCCTTTGGCGTAATTTCCTTGTAATAAGTTCCGTCATCAAAAGGAAGCAAGCCCGTAAAATCTGGTTTGAGTTTGACTATGTTACAATGCTTCCAGCCGCCATAATACATGTAGAATGTTCCGTCCTTATCTTTAAAAACAAATTGATCTATGGGTTGTGCACCATTAATAATATCATTAATTAATGGTTTGCCCAATAAATCTGTATAAGGGCCTTCCGGTTTATCCGCTACGGCGACACCAATACCACCAATTTCCCCCTGATGTACATCGTTGGCACCGAAGAATAAATAGTACTTTCCATTATTTTCAAGAACTGCGGGAGCCCACATAGCCTTTTTTGCCCAGTTTACTTGTGTGTTTTGGAGCACATGTGGGTGTTTTTTCCAGTTAACTAAGTCTGAAGAAGAAAAAGCATCGAAAAATAGCTGTTCTTCATAAGGAGCTGAATAGGTAGGAAAAATCCAATATTTGTTTCCATAGATAATTCCTTCGGGATCAGCATAGTTTCCGCTTATGACGGGATTCTTCTGTGCAAAAAGTGTTGTTGCCAGAAATAATGATGTTGTCGTAATAAATGTCTTGATCATCGTTATGGTTTAAAAGGTTAAGATACTACATATTGTATGGCGATAAGTTTGAAAAAATATCATTTTTGTGCCGATTTTTCTCAATATTTTTAAAATGTTAAAATTATGTTAAATTGAAGTGATGCTTTCGATTCTTTCCGCTTTATTTCACATATTTGTTTATGTCATTTCCAAATGGCATAAATACTTTTCATAAAATAGGTTAATAATATGGCTAAGATACCCGAAGTCCCCCAGGCTTCGGGTGTTTTTTTATGCGCGCTCCAATCCGAAGATCATCACTAACCTTCCATCGATGTAAAAGTTCAGTGTCTGTTCGGCGATATCAAATTGAACCTGTTTTCGTTCGATAATCTCAAAGAAATCATTTTCTATATTAACCCCATTGCATGACTTCATCGTACTTGCAAGGTGTGGAAAGCTTATCAAATTGCCCTTTATGATAAAATTCCCCCAAAAATTATTGCATCCTGTCGATCCTGCGATCGTTCCATTTTTCGCATCGAAACCGATGTTGGCTTTATTGCTTGCGACATCTTTGCCGTTTAATTGCAGTAAATTCCATTTAAATCTGCTGAGGAATGAGGCAATACTTGGTAGCTCGGTGACCCTCTCTTTAGAAATGATATCAAGCAATTCATATTGAACACTATCAGTATCTTTACCTTTCGTTTGCTTTACTTTGATACGATAACGATATTGCTCTTGGTAATCGAAATCATGAATTGGCTTAGAAATATATTCCCATTTGCCTTTTGTGTTAGATTTTACTTGCAGGCATGTCAAATTGCCCGATACCGGATTATAGACATAGTTTTCGGCGATGTCCCAAATGGCGATTTCTGAGTTTTCAGCTTGAGATTGGCTTATTATTTCATCCAGTGTATAGATTGAAGTTTGCGCTGTCCTTGTTTTTTTTACCCGAATATTGTACTCAAAATTGGCGTTGTAATTAAACTGCTGGATTTCTGCGTAGAAATTTTCCCAATCTGTACTATTGTAATATTTTACAAGGTAGGGAGGTGTATTTTCAAGCCCAGATTTGACTTTTATCCGAAACGAGCTGCTCTGTGCTTGTAAATTGTATTGGAATAGAAATGGTAGAATAAAAAATAAGCTGGATTTGAGGGATTTCTTCATAATGGACGTTAACTATCAATAAAAACGTATCTTTAAACATGAATATTGCGCGAACAAAAGCACTCTTAGTGATTGTACTTTTTCTTTCGGGCTTACGGTTATATGCCCAAAATAGCAAGGATTATTTTAAAACACAAATCGCCGTAGGGGAATTGATAGATCCACAGCTGAAAGAAGTCTCTGGGATAGCTGCCTCTCGTGAGAAGGGAAATTTTTGGGTTCATAACGATAGTGGTGACGGTGCCAACATCTATTTGATTGACCGCCATGCCAAGTTGCTCAAAACGTTTACGCTTGAAGGTGTGAGTGTCGTTGATTGTGAGGATATAGATCGTCTCAGAATTGGCAATAAAAATTATTTGGTTTTAGCCGATATCGGAAATAATCTTGGAAAGCGTACTTGGGCAAGCCTTTATGTATTTCCAGAACCTTCAATCTGTGATTCAACGTTGATATCAAAGAAAGATATTAAAACCATCTTTGTCAAATTTCCAGGTCAAAAACGTCTTGATGCAGAAGCTGTAATGGTTGATCCTCAGGATAATATGCTATATGTTGTTTCAAAGCGTGAATTTCGATCTACTGTATATAGCGCACCGGTTTTTACTAATACCAAACAACAATACTTCACATTAAGTAAAACTGCAGAACTTCCTTTTACTTTTGCTACAGCTGCGGCTATAGATCCTTCAGGAAAAGAGATGCTTATAAAAAACATTACAACTATTTTTTACTGGAAAAGGAAATCGGATAAATCATGGGCAGAAACACTCCAACGGAAGCCAATTGAAATCCCTTACGCGGTAGAGCCTCAGGGCGAAGCGATAACCTTTGATGAAGGCAATGGTTTTTATACATTAAGTGAACGTCCCTTTGGTTTAAAATCCTATCTTTATTACTTTGAAAAAACACCTAAATCAAATGATAAATAGCAAACTTATATTAGAAAAGAAGAACGGTAATAAAGATCTGATTAGCTTAAATGAGTATAAAAATCCAACTTGTAACATAATGAATTTAAAACGAATTTTATTTTTATCAATTGCCTTATTTTGTTTAATAACCGGAAGTAAAGCGGCTAAGGTAGATACAATAGCCGTTCGGAGCCAGAGCATGGACAAAGTGATCAAAACAGTAGTTATTCTCCCAAAAAGTTATTCAGATCGAACAAAATACCCAGTTCTCTATTTACTTCATGGATATTCGGGCAATTATAGTAATTGGGTAAATAATTCTAGCGTAGCTGCGCTAGCTGATCAATATGGATATATGATTGTTTGTCCAGATGGGGGATTTGGCAGTTGGTATTGGGATGTCGAAAACGATCGAAATTATCAATATGAGACATTTGTTTCCAAAGAACTGATTGATTATATCGATCAACATTATGCGACAGTCAAAGATCGAAAAGGAAGAGCGATTACGGGTCTTAGTATGGGAGGGCATGGGGCTTTGTCTCTTGCGATTAAACACCAAGATCTGTATGGTGCCGCGGGTAGTACTGCGGGTGGCGTGGATTTTAGACCTTTTCCGTTAAACTGGGAAATTAAGGATCGTATCGGGAACTATGCCGACTCGTCTCAGGCTTGGGATGACCGTGCTGTCATTAATATGGTTCCTAAGTTAGTAAATAATAAACTTCGCCTGATTGTCGATTGTGGGAAGGACGATTTTTTCTATCCTGTCAATGTTGCTTTTCATGATAAATTAATGTACCACAACATTAACCATACCTTTGTTACAAGCGAGGGGGGACATAATTGGGCGTATTGGTCACGCTCCATCGTGTATCAAATGGCCTTTTTTAACGATTTTTTCAATCAGCCAGAAAAAAAATAAAAGAAAAATAGATAAATATTTGGCTTAAATGAATAAAATACTATTTTTGTTTATAGAAGATCTTGACTAACAAATTATAAACTTATTATTAAGCCTTACAGATTGTAAGGCTTTTTTATTATTTTCAACAAATTTTTGAATTCAATCTGCTATGCTTAAACCTTTAAAGGTTGTTTTTTATTTTTCTTCTATT
>NZ_DKST01000032.1:0-14242 GCF_002472835.1 Sphingobacterium sp. UBA7249
CGCTTCATGACATGAAGCGCCTTTCCTGTTTATATTATTTGCGATAAAAGAATGGGATCAAGTAGATGAAATTTTATGTTTAAAAAATTACTGCCCCCAAACTTTTGGTATAATTCCATTTTTGATGATTGCTCCAATTGGCTGATTATAACGAATCAAGATAAACATTAAAACGGATACATCCAACTACCAACTTATCCGTTATCACAATTTTAAGTCAGTTTTTATTCAGTAATCATTCATTGTTTATTCAGTCTGCACTGAGTGATCACTGAACAAGCACTGAACAATCACTGAATAAGTAATGTCAAAAATCTAAATTTGGTCATACGTTATTTCTGACTAGCTGCAAAAAAAAATTAAAGGAAAAAAAGGAAGAAGCTGCACTTATGTAACAAAAGATCGCATTTGTGCGGTCATAGATCATTCTCCATTAACCGCAGGTAATAACGCGTTGGATATTTTGGGGTTGGAGATGAACTAGCGCGTATCCTCGTAATTCAAAAAATATATGTTTTTTAAGTTTTTTTATTAATTTCAACCTATTATTTAATCCCTGATGGATACTGGTTTTTAGTTCCATCGCCAAACTAAATCTAAATGAAAGCAGAAGATGAAAAATATTGCGTAGAATGTGGCCAGGCAATTAATGTCAAGGCAGAGGTTTGTCCTTTTTGTGGGGTGAGACAGCCTATATTTTACGCAAACCAACCTTTCCAACAGAACCGTAGCATTCAGGATGATCGCTGGTTGCCCGCTTTGTTATTTTGTTTATTTCTAGGCCCCTTCGGTGGACATCGTTTCTATTTGGGACAGATCGGAACAGCGGTTCTCCAATTGGTTACCTTAGGGGGCTGTGGAATTTGGTCGCTGATTGATCTGATCATGATCATTGTTGGTAAATACAAGGATGCAGATGGCCAATACATTAAAAGTCCGATAAACAATAATTAATGGTCTATCTCGTACTGAAATACCTTCGGTTGCATTGGATCTACTCCATCACAATGGGGTATTTTAGTATCGCTATAGCGCTTTATATGGTGTCGGACATTCATATCCTCATTCCTTGTCTCTGGAAGGCGATCTCAGGATATGAATGCCCGGGCTGCGGACTTACAACTGCTTTTATTGCGCTGTTGCAGATGAAATGGGGGGATGCCTGGTCAGCAAATCCAATGATCTTTGTCCTTATCCCGGTATTTATCTTTTTGATTTTGAAAGACTTTCGGCGATTTAAACGTCGATTGTCGCATGCGGACTAAAATAATTGAAAAATGTTTTTCACTTTTAACTGATATGTCGTAACTTTGTCTCCCGTGAAAATTAAAGTAGAGTCTTTATTGGTAGGTGCCTTAGGAAACGGTTTGTCAATCGTGGTAATGCATTGTTAATTAATATTTTAGCCCATTTGAGGGCTTTTTTTATATCCAATAGGAACGGTTTTAAAATTCAGAACAGAAGAGATACACATTTTATAATATTACATCGATAATGACCAACTACAGCAAATTGCCTGCAATTTTAGTTTTAGAAGATGGTACAGTTTATCACGGTAAAGCCGCTGGTAAAATTGGTACGACTACTGGTGAAATCTGTTTTAATACAGGAACAACCGGTTATCAAGAGATTTTTACAGATCCATCTTATTTTGGACAAATCATGGTAACAACCAATGCACATATTGGTAACTATGGTATTGATGAGGATGATACCGAATCAAATCAAATTCAGATTGCAGGATTAGTTTGTAAAAACTACAACATCAACTATAGCCGTAAAATGGCCGACGAATCTATTCAAAGCTATTTTGAAGAAGGAAATTTGGTGGGTATTTCCGATGTGGATACACGTTCATTGGTAAGACATATCCGTGATAAGGGAGCAATGAACGCAATTATTTCTTCCGAAACACTTGATGTAGAAGAATTAAAGAGCCAATTGGCAAAAGTTCCTTCGATGGACGGACTTGAGCTATCTTCTAAGGTAACCACGGCCGAACCTTATTTCTTTGGAAACGAGAATGCCGCTTTACGCGTAGCCGTATTGGATTTGGGAATTAAGAAAAACATCTTGCGCAATTTTGAAGCACGTGACGTTTATACAAAAGTTTTCCCGGCTAAGACAACATTTGAAGAGATGGAAAAATGGAACCCCGATGGTTACTTTATTTCAAACGGTCCTGGAGATCCTGCACCAATGGATTACGCCATCGAAACGGTAAAATCTATTTTGAACGCGCAAAAACCAATGTTTGGTATCTGCTTAGGACACCAGATCTTAGCTTTAGCCAATGGTATCCGTACCAGTAAATTGCATAACGGACACCGCGGAATCAACCACCCAGTCAAAAATATTATTGCTAACCGTTGTGAAATTACTTCGCAAAATCATGGTTTTGGTGTCGTAGCAGAGGATATCCAAAATTCGGAAAATGTTGAGATTACACACGTTAATTTGAACGACCAGTCTATCGAAGGCATCCGTATTAAGGGACAAAAAGCGTTCTCAGTACAGTACCACCCTGAATCATCTCCAGGTCCACATGACTCACGTTACCTGTTTGATGATTTCATAGCAATGATCAAAAACTAGGCAAAGATAATAGTACGTAAAACCCTCCCCATTGTGGAGGGTTTTTTATGGCGTTTATCGAGCCAATTATTCAGATCTGTCATATTTTATTCACAATAAATGACAGATTAAATACATTTTTTGTTATATTTGGTTGGTAAAAATGTCTGTAGGTAAGAGTGTGTCTTATTTACACTAAGTAATGAAAGTAAATTATAGTCTAATAAAGAAATGAGTTTAATTATCGATGTTCATGCGCGTCAAATTTTGGATTCGCGCGGTAACCCTACAATCGAAGTAGATGTTACTACACAAAATGGTTTTGTTGGTCGTGCAGCTGTTCCTTCAGGTGCTTCAACAGGTGTTCACGAAGCAGTGGAATTACGTGATGGCGACAAGTCAAAATACTTAGGTAAAGGTGTTTTGAAAGCTGTTGAAAATGTAAATACCAAAATAGCGAAAGCTTTGGAAGGCGTGGATGTTTTCGAGCAAAACGCCATCGATAAAATCATGATTGATTTAGACGGTAGTGAAAATAAAGGTAATTTGGGTGCAAACGCTATCCTTGGTGTTTCTTTGGCTGTAGCAAAAGCCGCTGCACAAGAATCCCGTCAGCCTTTATACCGTTATATTGGCGGTGTTAATGCGAATACATTGCCTATCCCGATGATGAATATCATCAATGGTGGATCACACTCTGATGCACCTATTGCATTCCAGGAGTTTATGATCATGCCGGTAGGTGCCCCTTCTTTTTCTGAAGCATTACGTTGGGGAACAGAAGTATTCCATACCTTGAAAAAAATCTTACACGACAGAGGTCTTTCTACTGCTGTAGGTGACGAAGGTGGATTTGCTCCAACGTTTGAAGGAACAGAAGATGCAATCGAAACCGTATTGAAAGCGATTGAAATCGCAGGTTACAAACCAGGTCAAGACATCTGTTTGGCATTGGATTGTGCTTCTTCCGAATTCTACAAAGATGGTAAATATGACTATGCTAAATTTGAAGGCGATAAAGGGGCGGTACGTTCTAGCGAAGAACAAGCAAGCTATTTGGCAGAATTGACAGCGAAGTACCCAATTATTTCTATCGAAGATGGTATGGCTGAAGATGACTGGGCTGGCTGGAAAACATTGACTGACAAAATTGGTGATCACGTTCAATTAGTAGGTGATGATCTTTTCGTAACGAATACAAAACGCCTTCAACAAGGTATCGACACGCATACAGCAAACTCTATTTTAGTAAAAGTAAACCAAATCGGTTCATTGACTGAAACGATCAACGCGGTGACTTTAGCACAGAATTCTGGTTACACTTCAGTAATGTCTCACCGTTCAGGTGAAACCGAAGATGCGACGATCGCTGACTTGGCGGTTGCGTTGAACTGTGGCCAAATTAAAACAGGTTCGGCTTCCCGTTCTGACCGTATGGCTAAATACAATCAGTTGTTGCGTATCGAAGAGGAATTGGGTGGTAACGCCCGTTTCATCGGTAAAAACTTTAAATACGCGAAAAAATAGGTTGAACCTATTGCGCTAAATAAAAAGGTCGGATCCATGGATCCGACCTTTTTATTTGCATATAACCGGCCGTATATTATATATGTTTTAACCGGCTTTAGATATTATATTTTAAAAAGTCCATACGCAGATTAATAGGTGCAATAATCGTGCGGCTATTATTTTGCCTTAAATATTGAGATTAAAATAAGGTATTTCCTGTCGCTTTATTCGGGTATTTGAGATTGAGATCAAATGTTTCATTGATTTTTTTGATAAAATGAGTCGCAAGCAACGGCGATTCAATTTCGACATTCTGATGGATAAAAAAGTACAGTTTCTGTAATCCATTATCCCGCCAGAGTTTTAGTACTTCGATCCAATTGTCCAAGCGTTCGTAGTCCGAGGGGTGATTAGCGCCAACGTAACGAATAAATGCGACCGGTGTCGTCAGACGCATATGCAACATGTCTCTTCTTCCGGCCGTATCTACCAATACATTGGTCACTCCGGTTTCCTCCAATAGTGTATAGAGTTCTTTCGTTACTTCAGCTTTCGAAAACCAGTCTTTATTTCGGACTTCCAATGCTAGAGGAACATCCTTCGGCCAGTCGTGTAAGAATAGTTTTAAACGGGCCATGTCTTTTGGATTATAGTTGTCATGCATCTGCAGAAATACCATGCCTAATTTTTCATCAAATCGAACAACGGCATCCGTAAATAGTTTTACCTTATCCGTCGTATTGAGCAATCGGCTGAAATGACTGATGGACTGCGTGACTTTTGGGAAGAACTTAAAGTCTGCCGGTGTTTTCTGTTTCCAGGTTTCTACTTGTTCTCGGCTGGGTGAGTTGTAGAATGTGGCATTCAGTTCGATACTGTTAAACTGATTTGCATAGTAGACAAGTTCGTCTTTCGTTCCCTTTGGATAAAAGCCTTTTAAATCTTGTTTGTTCCATTTTGCGCAGCCAACATACACTTCAAAGGGTTCGTCTTTTTTGAAATGCTGTAAAAGGGCTAAGGTCTCTTTTGGAGTAGGAGGTAGGGTGAAATCTACCTCTTCGGGATGTTCTACTTGGCCAAATTTCATATCGGTTTTTTTCTTAATTTATGATCAAATAATACATGTGCGAGCAATGCCAATAGCGTATACAGAGTTCCGACCGCTATTACACCAGGCCACTGGAAGTGCTGCCATGCCTGCGCTGCAAAAAAGGTGCCTGTTGAACCGCCAATAAAATAGCTGACCATATATACAGTGTTCAGGCGGTTGTTGGCGCCGAGGTTTAGTGCGTAAAAATCACTCTGGTTTAAGATATGCATGGACTGTAGTCCAAGATCGATGAGAATGACGCCGATAATCAGTCCCCAGTAGTAATTCCCGAATAACGCAAAGAGTATCCAGCTAAATACCATTAATAAGATGGCATACAGGATAATTTTAGCGGCACCCATGTATACGGTCATTCGATTAACAAAAGCTGCTGCAAGAGCACCGCAGGCGCCGACAAGGCCAAATGCTCCGGCGGCAGCTGGTCCATCAAAAAATGGTGGTCCTTCGATGTGGAAAACCAAAGTTGTAAAAAATGCGGAGAAAGCGCCAAATCCCATAGCACCGCGAAATGCCGCCAGCTGCAGGACAGGTTGTTTCCTGGCGAAATTCCATACCGAAAGCATCAATTCTTTATAAGTACCCTTAAAATTGGGGCTTACCTCAGGAAGCTTAATGGCAATGGCCAGTGCTGTGATCACCATGATCGCTGTAGCGATCCAATACATTTCGCGCCAGCCGAAATAAGAACCGACAAAACCACTGACGACCCGTGATAATAGGATACCGATCAGTAGTCCTGACATGACCATGCCTATCGCAGCCGCTTGTCTCTCCTTTGAAGCAAGCTCTGCCGCCATTGGTACAAAAACTTGTGGTATCACAGATGTGAAACCGATCAGAAAACTAAAGATCAAGATAGATAGAATCGATTGGGAAAGTGCCATCCCAATCAAAGAAAGGATAATGAATATAAAATCAATCAAGATCATCCTCTTTCTTTTGAACATGTCACCTAGGGGGACTATTAACAACAGCCCGCAGGCATAACCAATCTGTGTTAGCATAGCCGAATTGCTAACTGTGGCTTCACCAACATGCAGATCCTTGGCAATCAGCCCCAACAGTGGCTGATTATAATAGTTATTGGCGACAACCAAACCTGTGGCAAAGGTCATCAGCCATAAAGTAGCTTGGGACAATTGTGTTTTGGAATCAGTACTAGAAATCATTGGTTAATGTAATTCGTTCCACAAATCTTGAAATTTCTGCTTTAATTCAGCGACTTCCTGTTCGAGTTGTTCGATACGCTCCAGAAGTGCCGGATTCGCAACAGCCGAATGTGGGCTGCCTGTACTTTCAAAAACTTCCATATTTACCTCGCCAAGCAGATGAATATAACGCACCTCTTTATGACCCGCTTGTTTAGGGAGCGATTTCAGGTAGCCTTCTTGCGACAGCTTTTCCAATTGTTCAGTAATTTCACTTAATGATTCGAATTCGTAGAGCCTTCCGGCGCTTGAATTAATTTCCCCTGCCGTTAACGGCCCGCGGAGCAGCAATAGACAAATAATAGCCAGTTCGGATGGCACAAGAGGAAATTGTATGGCAAAATTGTGTTTATACTTGGTTACCCTAGATCCACCACCGATAACGGTTGAAATCAATCCTCTCTTTTTCAGGATGTCCAGTGTATTGACGATGTCTTCTTCTGTATATTGAACTACAGGCTTGCGTGAAGTTTTTTGATTGCATGCTGCCTGTAAACTATTGATCGTCATGGGATAATATTCAGGGGTCACCTTTGATTTTTCAATCAGGGAGCCTAGGACACGCTGTTCCATTGCAGACAATTGAGGCAAATTAGTCGTTTCCATGTTATTTTAATGTATCTATTTATGATCGAATATAAGTTTAATGTCAAACGGTGCCCAACATCAACTTGAGGCTTTGTTCTTATCCAAAGATGCCTTTTTTCCCATACAACTCCAAAATATCCGATTGGATATTGTTGGATAAAATGGGATTGCTTTAGTTTTTCTTATCTTCGCATGAATAAAACAAGATTTAAAGTGCTCAAGATAGCTTTTCATCCCGAATTTATCCATCCGGTCAAAGAAGGACATCGTTTTCCGATGTTAAAGTATGAGTTGATCCCGCTGCAGTTAAGGCATGAAGGATTGGCCAATGAAACTAATTTTTTCTGTCCTGAACTGGCAAGTTTTGAGACCTGTTGTCTGGTACATGATCCAAATTATGTGAAGCAACTGTTTGATTTGACATTAGATGCGAAAATGGTACGGCGGATTGGATTTCCGTTAAATAAGGAGTTGGTGGACCGGGAACGCTATATTTTGGATGGGACCATTCAGGCTGCAAAGTATGCGCTCAAATATGGGGTAGCTTTTACAGTTGCCGGTGGTACCCATCATGCGGGGTATGATTTTGGTGAAGGTTTTTGTCTGATGAATGACCAAGCTACTGCTGCAGGTTATTTATTGCAACATGATCGGGCAAATCGAATCCTTATTATTGATCTGGATGTCCATCAGGGAAATGGAACGGCACATATCTTTGAAGGGCACCAACAGGTGTTTACCTTTTCGATGCACGGCGAGAAAAATTATCCCTTTATAAAACAACGTTCCCATCTGGATATCGGTCTTGCGGAACATATTACGGATCAGGAGTATCTGAAAATATTGGAAGAGAATCTGTTGGATTTATTTAGGCGCGTCCAGCCTGATTTTGTTTTTTATCAGGCAGGTGTGGATATCTTAGCAACAGATAAACTGGGCAAATTGAATTTAAGTCCAGCGACCTGTGCACGAAGGGATGAAGTCGTACTGGGTTTATGTCATCAGTTGCATATCCCTGTTCAGGTAAGTATGGGTGGGGGATATTCGCCCCAGATCAGAGATATTGTCAATGCACATTGCCAAACATTTAAAATAGCAATCGATTTATATCATTTATAAAATAAGAATATGTTTTTTCATCAAGACGCAACTTTTGAAGCATTATCCATACACCGTGTGGGAAACAAAGCACAAGACGAATTTTATATCCTGTCAGAGGAGCCGGTATCCCTTGAGGGCGACGAAGTATTGCCCGGACTTTTGATGCAGTATTTTATGAGTCCCTTTGCTAAAGTGAATGAAGTATATCGTCTTTATCATCCCAATGAAGAACTGGATCTGAATGAGGTGTTTTATTTCGTGCGTCAGTACTTTAAAGAACAGCTTTCCTTTCACGATTTCTCCCAGCAGATTTCAAAGCATCTTTACGAAGTGTCCAGCCATCCGAAGATTAAAGCAGGAGAAGTCTATGTGGTGGCACTAAAAAATGTGCAGATAGAAGGCGAGGAACACGACGCGATCGGCATATTTAAATCGGAAAACAAGGAGACTTACCTAAAGGTATATCCTGAACAAGGTGCGTTCACCTTAGAATATGAACAGGAAGCGATTAATATCAATAAGTTGGACAAAGGATGCATCATTATCAATGTTGAGGAAGAGGAAGGTTATAAGGTTCTTGTACTCGACCAGACCAATAGACAGCAGGAAGCCGTTTACTGGAAAGATGAGTTTCTGAAACTGCGCGTACGCAACGACAATTTTAATCAGACCGGAAATTACCTGAAAGTCTATAAGAATTTTGTTCAGGAGAAACTCGATGAAACATTTGAACTCGAGAAAGCCGATAAGATCGATCTGATGAACAAATCAATGAACTACTTTAAGGAGAAGGAAACTTTTGTTCAGGAGGAATTTGAGGAGGAGGTATTGGGTAATCCCCAGGCTATAGCCCTGTTCCAAGATTATAAAGCGGGTTTTGAAGATGAGTTTGATTCACCCTTCCAGTCGAGCTTTGAAATAGCAGACAAAGCGGTTAAAAAGATGGAATCTTCTTACAAATCCGTGCTAAAATTGGATAAGAACTTTCATATCTACGTGCATGGAAAACGGGAGTATCTTGAAAAAGGATTTGATGAAGATAAAGGGATGAACTATTATAAGGTCTATTTCGAAAACGAAAGTTGATGATTTATGATAAAGCGTAGCAAAATAGCCATTCTTACTTTGGTATTATTCATTGGGCTGATATTCTTCTTATCGCTGATCGAAAGCAATAGTTCATGGATCGAAGCGTTTTATGCGCAGGGATTTTACCGGCTTTACGGTTATATTCCGAAGTATATTTTTGGCTATATTCCTTTTAGTGTAGGGGACATTTTTTATGCTTTCGCGCTTATTTTATTGTTTTATTGGCTGGCCAATCTCATCCGGAAGGTATGGCGTAGAAAATGGACCGATGCTGGCCGAGCTTTTTTATTTGTGCTAAACCTGTTGTTTGGACTCTATATTTTCTTTTATATCTCCTGGGGCCTAAATTATTACCGGAAACCAATCAGTATGAATACACAGCTGAAGGTCGATAGCTTGCGGCTCCCGGATTACCCCATGGTGCTTGATGAATAACTGGGTAGTACAAAAGCCTTACGGGAACAGGNNATAGCTTGCGGCTCGCGGATTACCTCATGGTGCTTGATGAATACCTGGATAGTACAAATGCCTTACGGGAACAGGTGGATCCCGCACAATGGGGCCAAAGGAAGGATCACATGCGGGAAGATCTGGCGACCTGGGTGAAAAAAGATACTACATTTTCTTCTTTTTTGTCAGGCAGTCAGATCAACGCCAAATCTCCGTTAAATAGCAGGATCGTTTCTTATTTTGGTGTTTCGGGCTATTTTAATCCGTTCACGCATGAAGCGCAGGTCAACTATGCTATGCCAGCTCTATCTTTTCCTTTTACGTATGTGCATGAGCTCGCCCATCAACAGGGAGTAGGTTTTGAGGATGAAGCTAATTTTATCGCTTTTGTTCGCTTGCAGCATCATCCACAGGCCTTTTATCGTTATTCAGCGTATTTGCAGACAAGCCTTTATATGCTGGGAGAATTACGGGGCATGTACCCGGAGCTTTCTAAAGTCTATCAAAACAAACTGAGTAAAGCGGTGCTGGCGGATGTGGCGGCGGAACGCCTATTTTGGAGCAATTATACGGGCTGGATTAACAACTTGATGGGGCTGTTTTACAACCAATACCTAACACATAACAACCAAAAAGAGGGAATTGCAAGATATGATCGCATGACGAGATTGGTGCTCGCCTATGAACTCAAGAAGAGAGGTTGCAATTAAATTTTATAGCAAAATGAATAGCTATAAAAAAACAGCATCGATCTTAAGATTGATGCTGTTTTTTATGGGCCGTTTCGCTTGCCTTATTGAGTCGAAATCAGTTCAAAGGACCCCTCCGTGCCTGCACTACCAGAGTAGATTTGCCCCTGCGGTAATCCCCTGAGACCCGTAGGCGCAGTTTTGATCCGGTCATAAATGTTTCTTAAGTCTGTGTTTGCATTGACAGCTCTACCACCCGCTACGACATCTGCATAGATGTAATTTGGTGACTTCTTGTCTGTTGTCTGTGGTTTTATACTTCCCGTAACCAGGGTAACCTTGACTTTTCCACCATTTCCATTGGGAAATGTTTTTGTGCCATTAAAAGCATCATCACCTTTCGCAATGATATACAATGATCCTAATTTTTGAAAATTGGCATTGATATCAAAATTAGCGCCATTATTCTTCCCGTCTGTACCATAGAAAGTAGCCTTATTACCGATTTCCGCATAACCTACTGTGATTTTAACATCTTTCTTTCCATAAAAGGAAAGGGTAGCGTTATCCTTCATAATCAATGTGTCGATATGAATAACTGCTGTGGAATCTTTGCTGTCAATATTTTTCTTGGCTTTTTTCCCAATTTCAAGTTTGGAAAAATGCTGTGTCTCCTGCGCTTTACCGAACAAGGTAAATGCGAAGCAAAAAAGAAAGCCTAAAATAAGTTTCGATTTCATAAAGCTTTAATTATATGTAACTAATTAGTAGTTTGACAATTGAAAGCCCAAAGAGTTTAATTTTTACCCAGATATTTTACAATTAATTTAGCTGTTTTTTCCGATGCGCCGGGTGAGCCAAGTTTCTCGGCCAGGATATCGTAATTTTCCAGCACACTCGCCCGATGCGCTTTGTTGTTTATTAATTCACCTACTTCATAGGAAATATCATAAGCTGTACAATCATCCTGGATAAGCTCGCGTACGGAAAGAAAATTATTGATCAGATTGACCAAGGAGATGAACTTTACTTTTACCACAAGCTTTGCTATCCAGACAGATATCGGATTAGCTTTGTAAACCACAACCTGTGGGACTTTCAATATACCTGTTTCCAGGGTTGCTGTGCCGCTAGTGACTACCGCAGCCTCTGCATTGTTGAGGATATCATAAGTTTGATTGAAAACGACCGGAATATCAATACCCTTCAAAAATTGTTTGTAATAAGATTCGTCAAAATTTGGAGCACCGGCAATGACAAACTGATGCACAGGAAAAAAATAGGGGAGTTCGGCCATAATAGGCAGAAGTTTGGTGATCTCCATCTCTCTGCTGCCTGGCAACAAGGCAATAAGTGGTTTGTCTGTAAAACCGTTTTCTTCCCTGAACTTTGGATTAAAAGGATAAGTTGAGATCGCGTCCAATAAGGGGTTGCCTACATAATCGACCGGCATACGCCATTTTTTATAGAAATCCACTTCAAAAGGCAGAATGCAGAACATATGATCAACAATTTTTTTGATCTTTTTGACGCGGCCCTGATTCCATGCCCATACTTTTGGTGAAATATAATAACATGTTTTGATCCCATGTTTTTTTGCAAATTCGGCAATTTTTAGGTTGAAGCCTGGGAAATCGATAAGTATAACAGTATCGGGCTTTTCCTTTAGGAGGTCATTTTTAACGGTTTTCAAGTTTTTGGATATCTTACCCAGATTTTTCAAAACTTCCACAAAACCCATAAAAGCCATTGCCGAGGTATGTATCAATGCTTTTTCTCCAGCCGCTTCCTGCATTAAATCTCCACCTACAATGTTGAAGGTCGCATCGGGATCTTCATTTTTAAGCGCTTTGATCAGATTGGCACCATGTAGGTCGCCTGATGTTTCACCAGCAATAAGATAGTATTTCATAGAAAAATGATTATGTATTGGTGCTGTTTTTCATTGGTAAAAATGAACCCATTGCACTCGGTTTGTTATTTAATGCCATATGGAAGATACAGTCCATTTTTTCGTGTATTTGTGCCTTCCATTCGGGCTATTTAATAGCATGTTGTTTTGACTTGTTAAAGATAATATTATTCTAAAGATATGATGAATTTGAGTGCATTATTCCATATCTTTAATTAAAGATGTTTAACTTTGGAAGAAAATATCGGGAGTCTAAAAGCTAAATAGTATTTTTGTCCTATGCAACGATTATGGTCTTTAATAAGAAACAAGTATTTATTAGCCACTTTGGCGTTTTTGGTGTGGATGTTGTTTTTTGATAGAAATGATTTTGCTACGCAATACAGCTATCAAAAACAAAAGGCCAATTTGGAAACGGAACGGTCTTTTTATCTAAAAGAGAATGCGGCAATTATAAAGACGATCAATGATATACGGTCCAATCCACAGGAGGTACAACGTATCGCTCGGGAGAAATATAAAATGAAGAAAGAAAATGAAGATATTTACGTAATCTCTAAAGTTGCACCCAAAGAAAATCCTTAAAATTTAATATTAAAACATATCGAAATCAGCTTTATATTTTTACAAAATAAAGAAAGACCATCATACCAGTATGATGGTCTTTTCAGTATATAGAAATGGGGTATTTTTAATTTGCTGCTTGAGCTACTAAACCAAGATATAATGGTTTCTTATCATCATTAGCCTTACCGATCAATATCAATGAATAGTAATAGTTTTCAGCCAATTTGACATCCTTCCGGGTTGCAATCGTTTTTCCGGCTTTATCTTTGGCAATGACTGTAAAAGTACCACTTTTTTGTGCGATGAATCCTTGGTGGGCAGTAGCTGAATTTTGGGTTTCTTTCGCACGGTTGGTCCATTCTGATGGAGAAGTCTCACTGCCAACTTGCAGGGTTACCTGATCTGTTCCCTCCGCAAGATTAAAGAAACGTAAACCGGATTCCGTGTTTTTGATTTCTTTGTTGATTTTATCAGTTGTAATCACCTGGACTGGCTTCTCTTTGTTGCCATAAACAAATGAGGTGTATATGGTGCTGTCTTTGATCGTAACTGTTGTATCAACAAGCGCGTTGTTATATTCTGCAGAAACGGCTATTTTTCTAGCTCCAGTAAATAGGCCAACTTGGCTATAGCTTTTAAACTCCAAAGGATAATATGGACTTTGTAATGAGCCCCCGTCGGCATAATATACAACCGCATTAGCATCAGTGTACCCATTGACCATGGTAAAGAGCGCACCAGGAATTCGTTGGTCGTCGTTATCTTTCAGGCAACTGGATAGTAAAAATGTCGCTAAAGCGATGGCAATAAAATTAAATAATCTATAGTTTTTCATAACCGTGTAATATTAAAATCTATTTTTTGTGTAAAACACATTGCGCTTGTGTTGTCTATTATACGGACCTGACATACACTTTGCTACAGTTAGCTACAAAAATAATCAATTTGTGGTTTATTTTATCATAACCCTTATCTAAGAGAAAAAAGGCACAAGCTTTGTTAAATAAAAAATAATCATAATTTTGAGTTATGAACAGTAGAATCAAAAAGATTGCAACAGGCATGTTTGAGCGATTCAGACACCGTAAAATCACTGAAGAGGAACTGGTGCAGGCAGAATCCAAGGCAAAAAATTTAGGGAGTTACGTTGGCGATTTTAAATTATTGATCGCCATGTGCAAGGATGCAATTACAGGTAAGTTTAAAATGAACAGCTGGAATCTATCCATTATTATCGGAACAATTATTTATGTGATTTCGCCAATAGACGCCATCCCTGACTTTATTGCTGTCGGTGGCTGGTTGGATGATGTTGCCATTGTTGCTTATGCGATGCGCAAGCTTTCGGAAGAAATAGCACGCTATAAGCTCGAAAAATTGAACTGTGAAATCAGAAAATAAAAAAAGCTACTTTTTAAAAGTAGCTTTTATTTTTACTGAGAAA
>NZ_DKST01000007.1:0-13531 GCF_002472835.1 Sphingobacterium sp. UBA7249
TTGTTTTATTTTCTTTCAATATACCCTTAACTGCCTGTGAACTTGACCGATTTATTTTTGCCGGCAGCTGACCTGAGGGTCTTAGGGGCCGGCAATGCGGGGAAAAGTCGGCTGACAGCAGGAGAAATGCGCAGGCAGCAAACAGCTCCGGGATAGAAATCTGCAGCAGAAAGGTTGGGAATGGGGCAGCTTCCGGGCAGGAAAAACGGGGACGCTTCGCTGCAGGCATGATTCTATGGCAGTCCATCGCATAGGCGGGGCCGAAGAATGACAGGCAGCCCCCTGGGATACACCCGGAATCTGGAAAGGGTATGGACCTGGAGACTTAGCGGGGATACGGTGATCCGGAGCGAAGCGGTGACCGGGAAAGACTGCATCATGGTCGGTACTGGCGAACAACAGAAAAACAGATGCCCCCCCCCTGCGGACAGGGCGCTCCGAGGGGATAGGAGGAATAACCCGAAGATTTCCATTCGATAGCCTATGGAGAACATTATTCTTAACTGGCGGACAAATTATCCATTTACTTAGGTTTTAGTTAGGGTTTGTTTAGGTTTTTATTAGGTAAAAGCTAAATTATACCTAATGGATCGCTAACTTAAATCTAACTTATCACTAAATTAAAATCGAACTTGTCCATAACAACGAGTAAAAATGGGGCGATCACAGGTAGTATTTGTGATTTTAGGGCTATGGAATGACCGGGATCATATAATATTGTGTGGTATCCTGCGGTTCCCCCTTGGCTAGGGGGGCGAACGGCGTTATATCCCAGTTGGAACATTGACATGAATCCATACTGTTTCCGTGCTGGCTCCGAGTCAAGCACATTAAAACGGCACTGGCATTCACGTCGAACTAGACTAACATCTGCATTCAGGTACTTTTAAAGCCGGATTCGGAGTCGAACAGTTCGCCAACCGCAGCCGAAAAAAAAACAAAAACAGGCCAAATACTCGGACTCACTGGCTGGAAACGGAGTTTCTTGAAGTAAAAAAGTCAATATTTTATAAGAACGAATGCGCTTAAAAATATAAAACTCCGAAGCAGCTTGTGTCGTTCGGAGTTTTATCGACTAATTGCCAAATATTAATTGTTCCAATTCCCTGAAAGTCTGTAATTGTCAGAAAGGGATCAAACGATTGAATAAATTTTATATTAATCGTTATCTTTATTCCATATTTGTATTAGGGGAACTCCACCACGTAGATCCTATTATCTCGCCAGGTATTGTATGTACTTTTTTGAATCTGATTAATCACATAACCGTATCCCCGATTTGGGCCATTGGATAGGCTGTTGTTGCAAATATGTCTGAACTTAATGCCGGGTTTTACTGGAGTCTCCACCGAACTTTCAATCCTGATCGCATTTACCAATACATCATATATCCCAAATGCATAAGCTTCATGTTGCTCTACCTGCTCGGCTATTTTATAGGCTGCAAATCCGTCTCGTGTCCCATTATCGCTTCGATATGCAGCCTGATTGGGTGCGTCATAAGGGCTTTCACATTGAAAAAAATACGTGCGACCATGATTTCCGGTCCAATAGGTCTGATACTCCTGAAAATGTTCGTTAAACAAGGCATACATCGTCATATAATCGCCATTAACAACGAGTCCATTCCGTGTAGTGTTGGTATCCCAGCCCACACTGCCCTTTACACCATGATCTGCACGCCATAGCCAAAAGTGGTCGCCGATCACATCATTGCTATTAATAATAACCGACTGGTCCACATGCACTTTATCTGCCCTAAAACCTCCGATGCGCAGAAACAGATCCGCCAACAAGGTCGGATTACGATCATGTCTAACTGACGTTTTTCGCCCGCCGACTTGAATCAGACTATGTGAACTATAATGTGCATCGAACATCAGTGAGGCAACAGTCACCCCATCAACATCGTCAACCAATATCGCTGTAGATGGATTTTCGGCTCCCGGGATCAATGTTGCCAGACCAAGCCCCAATATAATTGTACTCGCCCGGGTAATATGCAATGGCTCAGACAAATTGTACATTCCCGGTGTAATCAGCAGGTGCTTTCCTATCCGCAACTGTCGGTTCATATCCTGCGCTGAAGTTCCTGGCTTCACCACATAAAAATCTTTTTCGATGTCAATCACTTCACCTGCTCCCATATCATTCCGCGAATAGGACACCCCTTTATGCTTGTGTTTCAGTGCCGGACGAAAAACCTTATATCTCCCGTCCTTATCAAAAAAGACAAAAGGTTTTTCGCGAATAACAGGTGTTGTCGGAATCATGGTCACATTTCCGCCCTTTGCCCAATTATTTTGATACGTACTTGTGTCAACAGATGGACCAAAGTCAACACCTTGAAAACAATAATTGTATTTAATTTCCTCAAACTTTCCTCTGCCTTTATTCAAAAATGAATTTCGCGTATACCATTGTTGTTGATTTTTTGAACCTGCGGCTGCCTCAAAATAACAATCAGCGGTATATCCGCCGCTCACCCAGCCATTTTCCCATTGATTGCGCACAACACGTGTGGAATAAATACGGCGTAGAGGAGCCGCCTGTGAGACGGCCCATTTAAATGTCTCTTCTTCCTCGTAGCTCTCCGGGCCAATGACAGACAGGTTTTCTGCCGACCGCCAAAAGGTGCACGTACCATTTCCCTCCGCAAGATGTGGCGGTGTATGGATATTTGAAACCTCAACGTCATATGGAACCTGTCCTAAACCCGCTATCTGCACGTAAAAAGGGATTTTCAATATTCCTGCGTCCCGGTAATCCCCCGACTTAAAGAGCAGGGCATAACGATTGGGGCTGAATTCTTTTCCGAACATCTGGTCATGGAGCTGATTTATCTCCATACCTACACGTTG
Source organism: Sphingobacterium sp. UBA7249 (assembly GCF_002472835.1). Taxonomy (NCBI): domain Bacteria; kingdom Pseudomonadati; phylum Bacteroidota; class Sphingobacteriia; order Sphingobacteriales; family Sphingobacteriaceae; genus Sphingobacterium; species Sphingobacterium sp. UBA7249. The sequence continues at coordinate 2,862 of NZ_DKST01000007.1, forward strand.
CTTATCGTCTGTAGGGCTATAAATAAAAGTATTTTCCCCAAAGAGCTGTAGTTCCATGGCCAAGCGTGCAATAGGCTCACCACTTACTGTCTGTATCTCATAGTAATAATCATATGGGCTTCCTTCGATATTTTTATCAATAAACCCGGGCTCAGTGACTTTGGCTATTGTTTGATAATCCCCCAGCCTGCCCTTTGCCCGTCGAATTAAAAAAGGGGCTTTTATTTTTTTTGCAGTCACTCGCTTGCTAAAGTCTAGACTTACATTTCCCTTACTCATGAAGATTTCCTGGCCACCGTCTTTCACAATTGAATTCGCTTCTCTTGATTGACCAAAACGGATTAGGCTCTTATTTTTATCGCTCCGACCTGCAGCAAGGCTTTTGTGAGATGTTTTGTTTTTCGCCAATGGCCTCGGATTTCCTAGGATTGACTGTGTAACCAACAACGTTAAAACGGGAATAATATAGTTTTTAAATCTTAGCATAAGTCTATTTCTTTATAGATGGAGTATTTTCGACTCTTTTAAGTCGTATTGCATTTAGTATCGTTTCTCCTTTTTTGGGAATAAATGAAATCGTCAGATTGTTTTTGTCTATCACCTGCACTAGATATTTTTGCCGCAGTACCCTAAATGCTCCGACTTCATCCAGTACATTAAGGGAACTAACCACTGTTTGCCCATCAATTTGAATGTCAAAAATGCGATTGATAGCTATCTGTTCCTGTTCCTTCTCGCGTTGTTCGAGATCGTAAACAAGATTTTCTTTGTGATTTGGTCCCTGTAATTCAGCAAAAGTCAATTCGATTTCATAATCACCTTTAGGCAGGTCAAACCGATAATACTCCAATCCCTGCAGTTGCGTCTGGAAAAGCGGATCTTCCCAAGTACCGCGAATATTGGTATCACTCCCGAGGTTTTCTCGTCCAGTATTTTTTAAGCGATACTGTTTACCGCCATGATATCCCCAGCTTCCCGCTCGAAAAGGCTGGTCCGGAAGCCATCTATCGCCTTTGGAGTCCGTATACTGACGGTTATCTCCAACATTGATCAATAGCTGCTGCCAACCCCGATCTTTGCTCAGGTCATAAGGCATAACCTCACAGTCGAGAACCATCTTGTCCGTGCCAGTGATTTTGCCCGCGTGAAAGGCCTCCACCTCTACCTTATGCACACCCCGGTTTAAATTTACAGGCCACATCATTACCCTGTCTACGGGAACTTTCACGCCCATAACGATACCATCCAACAACAACTTAACCGAATCGGCATTACTAAATATAGGTATCTTTAACCATCCCGAACCTACCATGGAGGTGCTCGAATCAGACCTCGCACTCCATTTGTTACCATTAGTTACCCCGATTTTTACAAAGGGCTCCTTATTTAAATATGCCTGATATAAAAAATAGGTGTTTTTTGGCTTTCTACCCCACGTTAATAAACCTTTGGTATTGATATGTGGCATACTTTCTTCCCGTGTCTCCGAGTTAAAATCTGAAAGATTCCACGCAGCGCCACCAGAGACAAACGGTTTGTGCAAAATTTCGTTGAGATAACCCTGATGGTACATCAATGCATATTCCACACTCTTATCAAACCGAATCGGTCTATCTGCAGATATCCTATAATCGGCATCAGCACCATATTCAGTCACCAATAGTGGTTTATCGGGGAGTTGTTGGTGGATATGCTCCAATTGCTTCCCAAAATCAGTAATCTTGCCACCATACCATCCCGGATAGAGATTCCAGCCGACAAGCATCGGGACTTTGGTCAGGCCCGTCCGATGGTAGAGATCAAAATTACCGTGGTTGGCGATCATGGTATAGCGCGTTGAATCTTCGGCACGCGTAAGTGTTTCCAATTCCTGTGCCAGTGCTACGACAGATTTGAAATAGGTCTCTTGCCGCTCTTTATCTTTTGGAAAATGGGGGCGAAGAAAAATCTCGTTCATATAGCCCCAGACGATAATGCTTGGATGATTAAAATATTGCCGGATCATTTCTCTTTGCATCTGGAAACTATGTTCAGCAAAGGCAGCACTTTCCGTAATTTCATTGACGAGCGGAATTTCTACGGATGCCAAAAGACCTAAACTGTCGCAGGCTTTCAATATGGCGGGATCTTGAGGATAATGTGCAACACGTAAAAAATTACCCCCCATTGCTTTTAATTTAACAAGGTCTTGTACTTGTAGCGTATCCGGGACAGCAATGCCCATTCCTTCAAAATCCTGGTGTCTGCTTGCTCCGATCAATTTCAGTGGATGCCCATTTAGAAAGAATCCTTTTTGAGGATCAAATGAAAACCAGCGAAAACCAATGGGGTTGTCCAGTCGGTCCAGCAGCTTACCGCTACAATCGTAAATACTCGTCGATAGGCGATAGAGATAGGGCGATTCAGGTGACCATAGACTTGGGGTCTGAATACCTGTGATGTCCATGCGGAAATTGCTCTGTGCATTCGGGTTTAATTTTTCCTTTTGACGCATTTTTTTAATCACTGCCCCTTTGGCATCGACAAGTATACTTTCTACCAATACATACTGTTCGGATAAGCATGAATTTTGGAGATCTCCATGAAGATTGATCGTGCCTTTTCCATTTGCATCTACCTTTGCACTAACGCGCAAACCACTACTTCCGTAGATTGGATCTGTAAAATGAATCTGATCCAACAACAGCAAAAACACCTTCCTATAAACACCCCCAAAAAAAGTAAAATCCCCACTTAGTGGCGCAATATCCTGATTGTAGCGGTTGTTAACCTTAAGGACTATATTATTTTTTTCATTTGAACGCCGATTGAGATAATCGGTAATGTCGACATTGAAAGCAGTATAACCACCAACGTGCTCTTTCACCTGCTTACCATTGACAAATATTATCGATTCCTGATTGGCCGCCCCAACGTGAAGTAAAATCCTTTTATGCGCCCATTCGGTCTTCCAGGTTAGGGTATTTTGATATTGGGCGGCGTCGCGATAATAACCTGGAATATCATCCATAACGTCATGAATATTCCAACTATGGGGGAGGTTGACAGTTTGCCATTTTTGTATTTGCCGAGGGGAACGATCCTGGGAGGCTGTATCTTTCTTAAATTGCCAATTCGACGAGAAATCAATCGAACCTCTACCATCCTGTAGTGTCTGGGCGCTGGCATTCCAAGAGGAAAGTATAAACCCTATACAAAATAAAGTAATAATTTGTTTTAATATAATCTTCATGCATTCTATTTATGTTGGTCAATCCAATACATTTAACACTAATTTTGTCCAACCTGATTTTTCATTTTTTTTATATTTTTTACTATGCGTTGTAAGTATACTTTTCACTTTGCTCGCATAATTCCAACAGGTACTTTGTCTAATACCCAATTTTTGGGAAAGCTTATAGGAAGAAATCTCCCCCTGATGAAAATGTACCAGGTAAACGAGGTAAAAAGCTTTGTTGATCGGTATGCGTACATTTTCGAAAATCGTATTGTTCAACACAGACTCTTCATAGGTACATTTGGTACATCGACGGCTATAAGGCGTTTTACCGGCGCAATAATTATCGTAACCACATTTCATGCAGCAATATTCTTTTTTCCACTTCAATTCCGCCAATATCCTATAACAAGTTTCTTTATCCGGGTATTTTGCCCCGAATTCTTCAAAGTTCATTTCCTTGGAAAGCACGCGATCGTCCGTAATCCGTTCAATATTGGTCTGCAGATTTTTATTATCCTTGGCCAACAATTGATTCATGCGGCGTATTTCTTCCGACTGAGCCATTAAGAGGTTATTCATTTCCTTTAGCTCGCGATTTTGCCCTGTAATGATCTCCGATTTTTCAACCAATTCTTCCGATTTCTGCATGACTTCCAATGTTCGCTCCTTCACTTTCTTTTCCAAATCCCTGTTATGCATTTCATGGAGTTTCTCATTGATCTGCATTTGCTCAATGACTCTTTTTTGTGCCCGCTCTTTTTTATTTTTCAATAGGCGGACTTTATCGCGAATGGCAAATGACAGGAAAGTCATCTCCATAACAAAACCAAATGTTATGCTGTAATGACCAATTGAGCTAGGTAGAAAACGTGCATAACCCAGGACATAAATTACTTTCAGTACAAATCCCAAAAAGAGGAAGGCATAAGCAAGGACGAAATAACGAGCGGGACGGTATTTTTTTCTCCATAGCCATATTCCTGAAAAAAAAGCGACCGATAGCGGAACGATTTCTACAAATTTGTAGATAAACCAATTTTGATTGAAGCACAGGCAATACACAAAAAATAGTATCCTTAAAATAATTACCGCATCCAACAGCTTATTAAGTCTAGGTTCCTTTTGTTTGACATGTAGCAGAGACTTCGTAAACAACAGCGCAAAGACACTGACACAACACACAAAAACCGCGGTTGCATATTGATTGAACCACGGGTTCTCAGGCCATAGGTACTGAAATGCGATCCCATCCGAAGACATCTCATAGAGGCCGACACACAATATATATAAGACATAATAGAGGTATTGGCGCCCCCCTACAGCAAAATACATCAGTAGATTATTGAAACTAAAGAGGATAATCATTCCATAGAACAGACCAAAAGTAAAATATTCGGTCAAGGTGTACTGCACAAATCGCTCCATGGTACGATAGACCAAAATCACATTGACCATCTGTCTTGAGCGTACCTTAAAGTAAGCTTCGTAGGTTCCTTTTTCCAATGCAGGAATCAAAAACTCAAAGTTCTTGTGCATAAAATGCCGGTTCCCAAAATGAATGGAGGCCCCGGTCTGATCGTGCACAAAACCACCCTTTCCATTTGGAATAAATGCTTCCACGAGATCCGCAGTCTGATCGAATAACTCAATGACCCGTTCTCCAGATAACTGTTGTCCAAAATGGATCTTCACCCTAAACCAATAGGTCGAAGACCGATTAAAGTTTTTGGGGTAATACCGTTCGTTAGGAACGAACTGTTGTGATCGCCCTGCCGATTTAATTTCCTCAAATGACAGCCTATTGGTACTGTCTTCCATATAGAATACTTCGGCTGTCTTAAAGATGTGTTCGGCTGTATTGGGATATATCGCAATAGGATTTTGCCCAAATAACCATCCTATCTTAAATAAGAATAGTACAATTACACCTGTTCGTAGTTTCGTGCTGTTTTTGGTGCACATAATTCGCCTTCCCCTTTTTCTTTTGGTTATTTATAGCCGGATAGGTATCAGCGACCAGCGGCTGCCCCTATCCGGAATCATTCTAGATGATCAAAATAACAAAATTATCCTAAAGCATATGATTCGAGATTATCATCTCAAGGTTATATACTTATTCAACAATTTTATCTAACGCCGGCACATTATTTTCTGCTCCTGCGTAGCCCTGATTCTGATTAATCATACCATTTGTATTGAAGCGTTGTGCTGATGCTGGCACCGGCCATAGTACATGGTAGGGGGCAATCTCATAATGAACACCTTGAACAGTAGGAACCTTATTGCGATAAAATGAATTTTTTTCGATAATGCGATCGTAGAAGAAATTGTTCTGTGCGAAATTAGCCATGCTATAGGTCTTACCGTTATAAGCAGCAATACCAGTCTGCGCAAAAATATAGGCAATCCGTGTCAATTCCGTTTTTCGTGGTTCTTCCCAAAACAGTTCCCGTGCTCTTTCATCCAGTACTGTACCGATATTGATCCGGGCGGCATTTTGCAGCAGTTCCGCATTCGCGCGTCCGCGTACCGCATTGATATCGGCCATGGCCTGTGCCTGTTGTCCTTTCCAGATATAAGCCTCGGCCCGTAGTAGATAGGTCTCCGCTAAGCGGAATACATACCAGTCCGTATTCGTTCCACGCGGTGGATTCCAGTTTGGATCCTCGGCATATTGGTTGGTCGAGTTGATGAACACCTTATAATGAGGCCAGCCAAACCAGTGACGAATGGTATCCAATGAGCCATTGGTAAAGACCTTATTGATGTTTTCCGCGGTATACGGCTGGATTGGCTGCCCATAAAGTTTACTGATTTCCGGATCTTTAGAATTTTTTATTGCGGGATTATTATAGACAAGATCTGTCATGTCCATCCACATCCCTTTGGCATGACGATAATCTGTCTGATCTGTCCATATTTCTTTGGTACTGTAATACGTTCCGCGGTACCGCCCTATTCCCCGTCCATACATGCGTGTCAGGGGAATTTCAGCATTTACAGCATCTACAATAGCCTGTAAGCCGCCTTGGGGTATTTTGAGGTTTGCAAAGTGCCAGGCAGGTACGGTGTTGCGCATCAATTGGGAGCCCAGATCCGTCCGACCTTGCAATGTTTGACGATCGATCACCAAAAATAATGCTTCTTTATTTGCAGGAATCGCTTTGTTATCCATGCGATGGAGATCCCATATAACATTTTTGGAAAGATCCGCAGCTGTACTTCCGAAACGGTTTTTCATCAATGTATACTTCCCGCCGTCAATAACCTTACTTGCCGCTGCAATGGCACCGTCAAAATCACCCAGCGCCAAATCAATTTTTGCCAGCAAATGATTAACGGCTCCATTAGTAACCTCCCCTTTATTCACACCATCCTTTACCCATTGCTGTGCAAATTCAAGATCATCTTTCATCTTTTTCAAAATCACTTCTCTTTTGGTCGAATAGAAATCATATTTCGGCGCTGTAAGGTCTTTCAACTGTAACGGTACATCTCCAAACTCGTGCACCAGACGATAATAGAAATAAGCCCGATAGAAATATGCCGATCCGAGGATTTCATTTTTTTGCGCTTCTGAGCTGTAAATTGGTCGATTTATATTGCTTATTATCGTATTAGCTGAACGTACAGCAGCAAAAAAATTAGTCCAGTACCAGCCTATTTTATTAAAGTCATCACTATTGAGATTGGCATCCGGCGTAATCAGGGATACAAGATTCTGCGCCGGAGTCGCTTTGTCCGTTGTCCCGTCTACTGCAACGTCTGAAAACAGTGATTCTGTTAATAATGGGGCCGAATCACCGAAAAACTCTACTCTTGAGGCTTTTCCCAGTGCATTGAGTACACCTTTGAGTGCATCAACATTATCCAAATTATCAGGAGAATACTGGGATAACTGGTTTGAATCCAAAAAACTTTTTTTACATCCATGGGTGGTCATCAGTACCATGGATGCAATTACGGCCGTTATTTTAATATTTATCTTCTTCATGTTATCGTAAAAATTAAAGTGACACATTCAATCCAAGTGTGTAATACCTCGGGGTAGGGCCATCATTCTGCGGATCCCAATAGTTCCACACTGGCGCATATACCGCAGCATTATTGACATTCATATATACTTTTAGGTTCCTTACTTTAAATCGTTCTGCGAGTTGCTTTGGCAGAGAATAGGCAAGCGATATATTGTTCAGGCGAATAAAGCTATTTTTCCAATAGACATTGAAACTGGTTCCATTAGCACCGCTACCCAAGCGCGCATAGTCATTTATTGGATTTTCTGGCGTCCAATAGGGTTGAATGTAGGACGTTGAGCGCATGAAGCCCACACTACCCGGATTGTTCTTTGCTTGGTTAAATTGTTTTTTCTGACCCCAATTAGAAATCAACTGGAAGGAGAAGTCTATATTCTTAAACAAATTGAATTCATTGCGGACAGACCAAGTGAAACGGGGTGAGGTATAACCGATAAACTGTTTGTCCTCATCGTTGTATACATAGTCACCATTTAGATCCTCCAGTTTAAAGTCACCTGGCCGAATGCTTGCCTTCGTGTACTTTTTAGCCTCTTCAATCTCATTTTCCTGCCACACACCCGATACCTTATAATCCCAGATAACATCGATATCCTGACCGATAAACCAGCCATTTCCACGATCATCACTCGGGGTCGCCAAACGGACGATCTTATTTCTATTGAGCGAAAGGATAAAATTAGAATTCCATTTTACGGGACCGTCCACCAAATTTCGGCTCGTTAAGCTCACTTCGAGGCCTTTATTTTTCACTTCGGCCAAGTTGGAATAAACAAATTGGTATCCCGAAACACTGGAAAGCGACTGCTTGACCAAGAGATCATTTGTCTTTTTGCTGTACACATCGATTGAACCGCTTAGCCGATCTTTTAATACCGAAAAGTCCAAACCGGCATTGAGCGAGGTTGTCTGCTCCCATTTTAAGTCGGGATTGCCCAACCTGGAATTAACCACTACCGTATTCACTTCCGCAGGCGCGCCATTCGCATCCACAGTCTGATATTTATTGATGGTCAGTTGTGATAAAGCAGCGTATGGATCTACCGTTCCGTTGTCTGGATTGCGTAGGTCCCGGTTCCCATTGATACCGTAAGAAAGTCTTAATTTACCATAATTAAGCCAAGATAAATTCTTCAAAAAAGATTCTTCGGTGAATGTCCATGCTGCTGCCACCGCTGGGAAAGTTGCGCGTTTGCTATTCATCCCAAAAACCGAGTAGCCATCCCTCCGCACAGAAAGGGTCAAATTGTAGCGGTCCATTAGGCTATAATTGACCCGGGCCATAAGTGCATCGCCAGTATACACCTTATCCTCGCTATTGACAGATGGCAGGGTTCCGCTGGCGAGATTATGATACCCCAGATAATCGTTTGGGACGAAGCCCTGATTGGCAGCCTGTGTCCACCAAGTTTGATACTTTTCGGCATTTGCCAATAGTGTTACATCCAGGCTGTGGATTTCAGCAAATTTGCGGTTCCACTTTAATAAGTTATCAATCTGCCAATTGTACCGAGTTTCTTGATCACGACTTGCGGTTCCTCCGACGATGGTGACATTTGGATTGGCCGAAGAACCATGGTTAAAGGTGCGATACATATCAATACCGGGGCTAAAATTAAATTGATAGGTAATTCCAAAAGGCAGGTTGACTTTGGCAAACAAACTTGCGAATAGGGTGTTTTGCTTATTCAACCGGTCGTTATAGGTCATATTGAGAAAGGGGTTCCGTGCGTTCAGTCCACTATCATCTGTGGGAATGCGTCTCAAAGTGCCATCTGCGTTATATTTATCACCATAGGGAGAAAGATTTGTCAATTGACCCCAATCTGCCTCAATAGCGCCTTCGTCACGATCCGCATACTGCACATTGGCTCCCATGCGCAAAAAATTAGTCACTTTACCCTCTAGGTTTAAGCGTGCCCGAAAGGTGCTAAACTCTCCGCCTTCGATCAGATTCTGGTTTTTATTGTAAGCTAAAGACATATAATAGTTGACATCTTCCTTTCTTCCGCTCATACTGACGGTGTGGTCCTGACGTATTCCTGTTCTAAAAATTTCATCATACCAATCCACGGTCTTACCGGCTACATAATTTGCTTTTTCATTTGCCACCAATCCCAGTCTATCCAACCAGATATCGACAGGATCCAGATCTTTATTTCCTCCCGAAAGCCATTGATCTAAAGTTACACCAGCAGAAAGATTACGTGGGTCGTCATAAAAATAAGAAGGCCTAGTACCTCCAGCCCGGCCCACATCTGCACGCCATTTTAGGAACTCAGGTCCATTATATACCCGTTGATTACGTGCCAGCGTTGCCAGTCCCCAGTTTGTATTGGCGGTCAGTATAGGCTTGTCACTTGTACCCTTTTTGGTTGTAATAGCGACTACCCCTGTCGCAGCTTTGGCTCCATATACGGCCAGTGAACTCGCATCTTTGAGTACATCTATGGTTTGTATGTCATTTGGATTGATATCCGAGAGCTGTCCATTGTAAATGATCCCATCCAAGACAATCAACGGCGAGGTAGAGGCACTCAGCGTTGTTTTACCACGAACGAGTAGATCTCCACCGCCCTTTGCCGAGGTATTTTGCGATACACTCAGACCTGCAATATTCCCTTTCAGCAGATCCGCTACACTCTGTGGGTTCTCATTTTCCAGCTGCTCAGCTTTCACACTGGCGATAGAACCTGTAACATCCTTTCGGGATGCCGTTCCATAACCGATAACAACAACTTCGGTCAATTCGGTATTCCCGGATTCCAAGGTAATACTCAGCGAAGACTGCTCGTTGACTTCCTGTTCTTTATTGAGGAACCCGACACTGGATAATACAAGCGTTGATTTGGGATAAACAGGAATAGAGAATCTACCCTGATCATCTGTAGCTGTTCCACCTGAGCGATTTTTAAGCTTGACGGAGACATGCGGTATCGGTTTCCCTTGGCTATCTACCACCGTACCACTGACCGTCCGATTTTGTGCATTTGCCATATAGGTACAGGCAAGTACACTTGAAATCAAGAGCGTTAATTTTTTGGCCATAATTTTTTGGAAATTTAGCGTTGAAATAATTGTTAATTGGTTTATTTATGGTTGCTAAATTAGTTCGATCAGATTAAAAAAACAACAAAAATAAAATATAAAACACTGTAAATTAGATATTTACAATTAAATCCAATACACTTAAATACCAAGTATCACGAATCCTAACTCACTGATCTACAAAACATATAAGGTGAAATCTGATACAACGCTAATACGGTATAAAAACAAGAAATATTTTTACAAATAGTTACCGAGTTGTCCAGGGATGGATCGTACTAACAAAGCGAGGAAGCTTTATGGGAATAGATTACCTGAGCTTGAAAAAGTAATATTAAAAATAGAAACGGGGATGGTCTTGCACG